>NZ_JCAFSV010000005.1:0-316050 GCF_059369595.1 Stenotrophomonas sp. YJH_SMC_25
CGCATCAAACCGAAACTGAAAGGTCTGAGCCCGGTAGAGTACCGGGAGCGGGCCCAATCGGCCGCCTGATCCCGTCCAAGTCTCGGGGGTCACTTCACCATGGGGGCTCGATGGCGCCATCCATGGCGCCAACGGTCCTGCATATCCACCCCACCCCGCCGCTGACAGGTTCCTGCTGCTGTTGGTGGGTGCCGACCGTTGGTCGGCACGGGATCGGATCCCTGCTTCTGCTCTGGTAGGTGTCGACCTTGGTCGACACGATGTGTGCGGAAAATTCTTTGCCCATGAAAAAAGCCCGCCGGATACCGGCGGGCTTTTTCGTTTGCAACCCTGGCGTGGCGATCAGGTCCAGCCGAACAGCTCGAACAGCTTCAGGATCAGGTACGCACAGCCGCCGGCTGCCGGGATGGTCAGGATCCAGGCCCAGACGATGCGTTCGATCACGCCGAACTTCAGCGAGCGCGGGTTCTTGGCGAAGCCGACGCCCATGATCGCGGTGGAGATGCTGTGCGTGGTCGAGACCGGCATGCCGAAGTGGGCGGCCAGGGTCAGGATGGTGGCCGAGCTGGTCTCCGCGGCGAAGCCGTGGATCGGGTGCAGCTTGACCATCTTGTGGCCCAGGGTCTTGATGATCTTCCAGCCGCCCGAGGCGGTACCGGCAGCCATCACTACCGCACAGGTCAGCACGATCCACATCGCGATGCCGTCACCGGCGTGCGCGTCCGGGTGCATGAAGGCCAGCCAGGACGGCAGGTCATCCAGTGCGCCGGTGGCCTCGGCACCGATCAGGGTCATGGCGATGATGCCCATGGTCTTCTGCGCATCATTGTGGCCGTGGGCGAAGCCCATGTAGGCCGCCGAGGCGATCTGGGCCTTGCCGAAGAAGGCATTGACGATGCGCGGGCGGGCCAGGCGACCGATGGCGCCACCGATCCTGGCCAGGCCGGCGATCAGGCCCCACAGCAGCACCATCACCACGATGCCGAGCAGGAAACCGGCGATCGGCGAGGTGATCATCGGCACGAACACCTTCCACAGCAGGCCCTTGTTCTGCGCCCAGCTGCCCAGGCGCTCGGACCAGATCAGCGCGTCCCAGTTGTTGTGGGCGGCCGCCAGGCCGGCGCCGCAGAGGCCACCGATCAGCGCATGCGAGGACGAGGACGGCAGGCCCTTCCACCAGGTGATCAGGTTCCAGATGATGCCGCCCAGCAGCGCGCACAGGATCACCTGCGGGGTGACCTCGACCACGTTGGTGTTGAGCAGGCCCGAAGCGATGGTCAGCGCCACCGCGGTGCCGGTCAGCGCACCGATGAGGTTCATGAAGGCGGCCAGCATCACCGCCCAGCCGGGCGAGAGCACCTTGGTCGCGACCACGGTGGCAATGGAATTGGCGGTGTCGTGGAAGCCGTTGATGAACTCGAAGACGAGTGCGGCCAGGATCACCACCAGGACAAGGGTCAACATGCGGCGGCGTCCGTCAGCTGTTCTTCAACACGATCTGATACGCAACCACGCCGGCCTCGCGGCAACGGTCGATGGCCTTTTCCAGGATCTCGAAGAATTCCTTCAGCAGGAACATCTGCAGGTTGTCCAGGCGGCCGGAATAGATGTCGCGGTACAGCTCGAGCATCAGGCGGTCGGCCTCGTTTTCCAGCGAGCGCAGCTTCTCGTTCAGCGCGGTCATCCGGTCCAGGTTCATGTGGCGCAGGTCGGCCACCATCTCCACCACCACGCCGGCGGCCTGTTCCAGCATCGCCGCGCGCGGCGCGAAGTCGATGTGCTCCAGGTGGGTCGTGGCCAGCGAATAGCGATCGGCGAACTTCTCGATCTGCTTGGGGATCTTGTACAGGGCCGAGCCCAGCGCTTCGATGTCTTCGCGCTCGATCGGGGTCATGAAGCTGTCCACCAGCGCCTGGCTGATCTTGTCCGAGGCCGCGCGCTCGCGCAGGCGGGCCAGCTTGAAGGCGTCCAGCGCGGGCTGGCGGTCGGCCTCGCGCAGCATGGAATGCAGCGCCTTGGCGGCGTCGGAGGCCGCGACGGCGGCCTCATCGAGCAGGGTGTAGAACTGTTTGCCGGAACCGAAAATGGTCTGCAGAGAGAACATTGAGAAACCTGTCAGCCGTCGCGGGAAGGACGGCACCAGACGGAATTATGACGGCTAGATGACCATCTCGGGTATCCCCGCCCCCTTTCCGGGGCTTGGAACCCCGAACCTGAACAGGCGGTTGCCACCCTGCCACGCCCCTTTGCTAAGATGCCAGCGCGCCTTCGGGCGCATCCTATGGACGACGACCCTTATCCCCCAGCGCCGCGCCGGACCCCGTTCCTGAGCGCCTGCCGCCATCGCAAGCACCCGCCCTCCCTGCCACCAACCGGGGACGACGCCCGTGTTTGAAATGATCCTGATTGTCTTCGCGCTTGTTCTGCTGAACGGCTTCTTCGCCATGTCCGAGATGTCGGTCATGACCTCGCGCAAGAGCCGCCTGAAGCAGATGGCCGCCACCTCCAAGCGCGCGGCCAAGGCGCTGGAGCTGTCCGAGAAGCCGGAGAGCTTCCTGTCCACCGTGCAGATCGGCATCACTGTGATCGGCGTGCTGACCGGCTACCTCGGCGGCGAAGCGCTGGGCGAAGCCTTCGCCGGCTGGATCCAGGGCCTGATGCCGGGCTTCGCCTATGCCGGCAACATCGGTACCGCGCTGGCGGTCAGCCTGATCACCTTCATTACGCTGATCTTCGGCGAACTGGTGCCCAAGCGCCTGGCGCTGACCCGTTCGGAGGCCATTGCCGGCCTGGTCGCGATGCCGATGAGCTGGCTGGCCAAGCTCGCCCTGCCCTTCGTCTGGCTGCTGTCCAGGACCACCCAGCTGGTGCTGCGCCTGTTCGGCCTGGGCAAGGATGAAGTCGCCTCGGTGACCGAAGAAGAGATCCGCATGCTGGTCGCCGAAAGCCACGAGGCCGGCGTGATCGATGCCCACGAGCGCGACATGATGAACCGCGTCATGCGCCTGGGCGACCGCACCGCCGACAGCCTGATGACCCCGCGCAACCGCATCGCGTGGCTGGATACCCAGGCCGGGCTGGAGCGCAACCTGGAAATCATGGCCGAACACGAGTTCTCCCGGTACCCGGTGTACCGCGACAACGACATGGACGTGGTCGGCGTGCTCGAACTGAAATCGCTGGCCACGCGCATGGCGCGCGGCGACAACGCGCTGTTCCAGACCCTGCGCGAACCCCTGTACGTCTCCGAATCGACCCACGCGATGAAGCTGCTGGAAATCTTCCGCGAGGAACAGCAGTCGATGGCACTGGTGGTGGACGAGTACGGCGAGATCCAGGGCCTGGTGACCATCAGCGACCTGATGGGCGCGGTGGTCGGCCGCCTGCAGGCGGTGGAGAACGCCGACGAGGACGCGCTGGTGGTGACCCGCGAAGACGGCTCGCTGCTGGTGGACGGCTCGCTGCCGATCGAAGACGTGCGCGAACTGATCGGCAGCAACGACCTGCCCGACGCCGAGGACGGCGACTACTACACGCTGGCCGGCATGTGCATCCATTACTTCGGCCGCATTCCGCACGCAGGCGAGTACTTCGACTGGGCGGGCTGGCGCTTCGAAGTGGTTGACCTGGACGGTGCGCGCGTGGACAAGCTGCTGCTGCGCACGTTGTCCGACGAGCAGGCCGATGAGCTCACCGCCTGAGCCCGGCAAGGGTCCGGGCGACGAGCGCCCGGCCTATCGCAACGAGGGCATCCGTACCCTGCTGGAGATGTTCGCCTCTGGCGATCCCGCCGAGCACATGCCGCTGGGCCAGATCCTCGGCAACCTGCAGCAGAGCGCGTTCGGCGTGTTCCTGTTCGTGGCGATCCTGCCGTCGTTCATCCCGATCCCGGGCATGGGCGGCGCGGTCAGCGGCCCACTGGTGGTCCTGATCGGCCTGCAGATGCTGTTCTGCCTGCGCCGGCCCTGGCTGCCCGGCTTCATCGCCCGCCGCGGGCCGAAGCGCGGCACCATGCATCGTTTCCTGGACCGCATCGACCGACCGCTGCGGCGCCTGGACAAGATGCTGAAACCCCGCCTGCCGCAACTGCTGACACCGCTGCCCGCCCACGCCTTCAGTGGCCTGCTGCTGGTGCTGCTGGGCCTGCTGCTGTCGTTGCCGATTCCCTTCACCAATTTCCTGTTCGGCTTCCAGCTGCTGCTGTTCTCGCTGGCGCTGCTGGAACGCGATGGCGCGCTGATGCTGTTCAACTGGATTGCCGCCGTGGCAGCGATCGCGTTCTTCGGTTTCAGTTCGGGGCAGCTGGTGGGTTATACGGTGGAGCTGTTCCAGCGCTGGTTCTGATCCGGAATCCGGTAGAGCCGGCCGCTGGCCGGCTGCCACGTTTCCAGGGCTGCCGGCCAGCGGCCGGCACTACCAATACCGGACATCGGTCATCACCGAAGATCAATGAAACCGTTGTCGGCCAGCGCCGCCGGTTCGTCCTGCACCGCCGACAGCACGAACGTCAACGCCTTGCCCAGCAGCGTGCCCGGACCGTCCCAGTACTCGGCACTGTCGGCGCGCACATGGATCAGGCGAAGGTTGGGGTCATCCTTGCCACCGGGGAAGAACAGCTTCATCGCCGGTGACCACAGCGCCTCGATCTTCGCGCGATCATCGACCACGCGTGCCCGCCCCGCCACCGACACATAGGTGTTCTTCGAGGGCGAGGCATACGCCACGTTGACCCGCGGGTCGAGCGCGATCTCGGCCACCTTGGGGCTGTCGCCGGTGATCACGAACCACAGGTCACCGTCGAAGGCGACCTGCTGGGTGGCCAACGGCCGGCTGTAGAGGCGGCCATCGACGCCGGTGGTGGTGAACATCGCCACCTCCACGTCCTTGATCAGTTCGGCCAGCTGGGCGATGTGTTCGGCACGGGTGTCGGCCATGTGGGGGCTCCTTCGATATGAGCCCCCATCAGACGCGGTTCGGCCGCAATGGGCCGTGACGCAATTGTTCAGCCCGCGTGGCGGGCGTGCCAGGCCTGCATGGTGAGTTCGAACGAGCGCAGGCGCGCGCGGTGGTCGTACAGGTTGGCGGTGAGCATCAGCTCGTCGGGCTTGTGCCGTTCGACGAACGCGGCGATGCCCTCCGCCACCTGCTGCGGATCGCCCAGCACGGTGCAGGCCAGCGCCCGCTCCACGCCCAGTTTTTCGTGCGGCTCCCAGAAGGACTCGATGTCGTCGATCGGTGCCGGAATCTTGCCCGGTCGGCCGCGACGCAGGTTCACGAAACTCTGCTGCTGGCTGGTGAACAGGCGCCGCGATTCGATTTCGCTGTCGCTGGCAACGACGTTCAGGGCCAGCATCGCGTGCGGCTGCTTCAGCGTGGCCGAGGGGCGGAACTCGCGCCGGTATACAGCAACGGCTTCATCCATCGCGTCGGGTGCGAAGTGCGAGGCGAACGCATACGGCAGGCCCATCGAGGCGGCCATGCGCGCACCGAACAGGCTCGAACCGAGGATCCAGGTCGGCACCCGCAGGCCGCCACCCGGAACCGCCTGCACCGCCTGTCCGGGTTGTACCGGCTCGAAGTAATGCAGCAGCTCGCGCACGTCCTGCGGGAACTGGTCGGCGCTGTCGAAGTAGCGGCGCAGCGCACGCGCGGTCGGCTGGTCGGTACCGGGTGCACGGCCCAGGCCGAGGTCGATGCGGTCCGGATACAGCGAAGCCAGCGTGCCGAACTGCTCGGCCACCTGCAGCGGGGCATGGTTGGGCAGCATGATGCCGCCGGCACCAACGCGGATGCGCTTTGTGCCACCCGCCACGTGGCCGATCAGCACGGCGGTGGCCGCGCTGGCAATGCCCGGCATGTTGTGGTGTTCGGCCAGCCAGTAGCGGCGGTAGCCCAGCGCATCGGCGTGCTGGGCCAGTTCCAGCATGTTGGCGAAAGCGGCGGTGGTGTCACTGCCCTCGCAGACCGGGGCCAGGTCAAGGATCGACAACGGGATCATCAGGCGTTTTTCCGTCACAGGATCCCCCATGCATGGGGTCGGCCAGGCGCCGCGGCCAGTGACGGTGGCGGGATGCTGATTCCCGTGTGGCGGGTTCAGGGCTGACCGGGCCGATCCGGGGTGCCCTGGTCCGCGCCAAGCGCGATTGGTAGTGCCGGCCGCTGGCCGGCATACAGGTAGATGGCTTCGCAGCCGGCCAGCGGCCGGCTCTACCGCGGAAGCGTCAGAACGCGCTGGGGCGCGGCTCCGGCAGCGGCTGGTCGACCATCGGCTTCAGCTCGGCATCCAGCGCCACGCGCTCATCGAACACGAAGCAGCGGCCTTCGTAGCCTTCGCCACCCACCTCCTCGAAGTAGCCGAGGATGCCACCGTCCAGCTGCAGCACGTTGTCCATGCCGTCGTTGACCATCCACAGCGCCGCCTTCTCGCAGCGGATGCCGCCGGTGCAGAAGCTGACCACGGTGCTGTCTTTCAGCGCCTCGCGGTGCGGCGCCAGCGCCTCGGGCAGGTCGGTGAACTTGTGAATCGGCAGCACCAGCGCATCCTTGAAGGTGCCGTACTCCACTTCCTGCAGGTTGCGGGTATCGAGCATCACCACCGGCTTGCCGGCGTCGTCATGCCCCTGCCGCAACCAGCGTTGCACCGTGGCCGGATCGACCGCCGGCGCGCGCGGATAGTCCAGCGGCTGACCGTCGTCACGGCGGAAGCTGATGATCTCGTCCTTCACCTTGGCCTTCAGCCGCGCGAACGGCTGATGTTCACTGAAGCTGGTTTTGACCCGCATATCGGCAAACCGCACGTCAGAACGCAGCGCCGAGTAGAAACCCTCGACCGCCTCCGGCGCACCCGCCAGGAACAGGTTCAGCCCCTCGCCCGCCACCAGGATCGTGCCCCGCAACTGCGCCGCCTCGGCACGCGCCAGCAACTGGTCGCACAGGGCCTGGGGAGCGTCGATGACGGCGAAATGATAGGCAGCGGTATTGGCGATCATCCTGCCATTTTAGCGCCTCCCGCCCCTCCGGGCAGATTCAGGGGTCAGAGCCCTCTGCGCAGCAGAGGGACCCGACCCCAAGCCCGGCAAACAACCGGAATCTGTCATGGGTGGGGCGGTGTGGGCAGGCGGGGGCGCAGAGCGCCATGGATGGCGCTCTACGAGGCACGCAGGAGCAGCTTTTGCCGTCCCCCGCCTGTCCACACCGCCCCGCCCTCCCACTGAAGCCCGGCTTTTGACGTTGCTGTTGCCGTTGCGTCTGCGGGTGCCGGGTGCAACCCGGCCAGAAGCCCCATTACCCCCGCAACAGCACGAACGGCAGCAGCACCAGCGCCGCCGCACCGGCCATCCCCAGCAGCACCAGCACCACGTAGACCGGCCGCCGCCGGAACAGGCTGCCGAAGGTCTCCGCCGTGCCATCACGCAATGCCTGCTCACGCTCGGCACGGATGCGCGGCCCGCGTTCGGCCTGGTATTCCGCCATCAGCGCCTTCGCTCGTGGATGATCAGCGTCCTCGCGCAGCCACAGGCCACCATTGGAGATGCCCCAGGGGCTGGGTTCGGTGCGATACCAGGCGATGTCGTGCTGGTCGAGCAGCGTGCAGACATCGGCATATTCGTCGTCGCCGACATTGCGCAGATTGAGCAGGAGTTTTGCCATGCCCCCATGATACCCGGCGCCGATGCGCTACCCTTGCCGCCCTCGCCCTGCGCCCTTCCGGAGACGCCCGATGCGCCGCCTGCTGCTTCCCCTGCTGCTGTCCCTCGCCGCCGCTGGCTGCACAACCGAACCGTCCGGCCCACCGCCCGGCGGCACCCTGACCACCTTCGAGCGCATCGATACCGTGCCCGGCACCGGCACCGAAGCCGTTGCCGGCAGCAAGGTCACCGTGCACTACACCGGCTGGATCTACGACAACCGCACCGAAACCAAGCACGGCAAGACCTTCGACAGCTCCTTCAAGCACGGCGAACCGTTCACCTTCGCGCTCGGCGCCGGCCAGGTCATCCGCGGCTGGGATGAGGGCGTGGCCGGCATGAAGGTCGGTGGCAAGCGCACCCTGATGATCCCGCCGGATTACGGCTATGGCGACCGCCGGGTTGGCCCGATTCCGGCCGGTTCGTCGCTGGTGTTCGATGTCGAGCTGCTCGATGTCAAACCGTAATGCCGCACCGCTTCCGCGGGTCGCCGTCATCGGCGGCGGCCCGGCCGGCCTGTTCGCCGCCGAGCGCCTGCGCGCCGCCGGTCTGGAGGTGGACCTGTACGAGGCCAAGGGTTCGCCCGGCCGCAAGTTCCTGATCGCCGGCAAGGGCGGGCTCAACCTCACCCATTCCGATCCGCGTCCGCTGTTCGACAGCCGCTACCGCGAGCAGTCCACGACCGTGGGCCGCTGGCTGGATGGCTTCGATGCGCAGGCATTGCGCGACTGGGCCGGCGGCTTTGGGGTGGAGACCTATGTGGGCAGCTCCGGCCGCGTGTTCCCGGTCGACCGCAAGGCCGCGCCGCTGCTGCGTGGCTGGGTGCGCCGGCTGAAGGAACAGGGCGTGCGCCTGCATGCCAACCACCGTTGGATCGGCTGGAGCAACGACGGCGCGCTGCGCTTCGCCACCGAAGCCGGCGAGATCGATGTCCACGCCGATGCCACCGTGTTGGCGATGGGCGGCGGCAGCTGGCCGCAGCTGGGCAGCGACGGCGCCTGGGTTGCACCACTGCAGGCCCGTGGCGTGGACATCGCGCCACTGCAGTCAGCCAACTGCGGCTTCGACGTGGACTGGACCCCGTTCTTCGCCCAGCGCAATGCCGGTGCACCGTTGAAGCCGGTGGTCGCGCACTGGATCGACCTGGCCGGACAGCCACAGTCGCTGCAGGGCGAATGCGTGGCCAGCGAGTACGGCATCGAAGGCAGCCTGATCTATGCGTTGGCGGCGGACCTGCGCGAGACCATCAACCGCGATGGCCACGCGATGCTGTGGCTGGATCTGGTGCCGGGCCGCGACGAGGCGCGCCTGCTGGCCGATCTGTCACGCCCGCGCAAGGGCCGCAGCTTCGGCGAGCACCTGCGTCGCCAGGCGGGCCTTGATGCGGTGAAGGCCGCACTGGTGTTCGAGATTCTGGGTAAGGAAGCCGGCAACGACCTGCCTGCCGTGGCGGCTACGCTCAAGCGCCTGCCGCTGCGCCTGCTGCGTCCCCGGCCGAAGGCCGAGGTGATCAGCACCGCCGGTGGCGTGCGCCTGGATGCGCTGGATGATGGCCTGATGCTGCGGGCCGTGCCCGGTGTGTTCTGCGCCGGCGAGATGCTGGACTGGGAGGCGCCGACAGGTGGCTACCTGTTGACCGCGTGCTACGCCAGTGGCCTGCGCGCCGCCGAGGGCGTGATCGGGTGGCTGGCCGGGCGGTGACGCCTGCATTGTAGAGTCGAGCCATCCTCGACTGCCTTACAGTCCCCGGGCGCTCACCATGGCCTGCGCATGCTCACCGAAGCCAGCGCCACGCCGCTGGGATGCGGGTAGACCTGTTCGCGCACGCTGATGAATCCCTGCCGTTGGTAGAACGGCACCGCATTGAGCGAGGCCGACAGCACCACCTCACGCTCACGATCGGCCATTGCCAGCAGGCGCTGCATCAGCGCCTGGCCAATTCCCTGGCCGCCACGATCAGGATCAACGAACAACGCGTCGACTTCATTGGCATCGGCATCGAACACACCGAAGCCAAGAAGGCCGCCCTGCCCATCCTCGGCCACCACGCAGCCGCCCTGCCCCAGCAACCGCGCGTACTGCGACGGCGGCGGCGAGGCCGACCAGGGCGCAATCACTTCGGGCGGATAATGGCTGCTGCAGGTCTCGCGCACGCAACGCGTGCGCAACGCCCACAGCGTGGCGACATCATCCGTGGTGCCGGTCCGGAACCGCATGGCATCTCCTTGCAGCGTCGAGCCATGCTCGACGGTTCTTCGTTCCAACATCGCGATGAGAGAAGCAGCCGAGCATGGGCTCGGTTCTACAGCAACACGTTATCGCGACTTGCTGGCCCGCAGCGCCTGGATCTTCGGCGGCGGCTGGAAGGAATCGCTGCGCGCATCGGCCCAGAACGCATGGAACACGGCGTGGTCCGGCACCTTGTGCAGCAGCTCGCCCGGTTCAAGGTAGCGGTACAGCGAGGCCAGCGAACGGATCTCAACAGGCGAAACCCGACGCAGGATATGCTCCGGGCCCAGTTCCGCCGGGTCGTTCAGGCCCGCGGCACACAGCAGTTCCTTCAAGGCATGCAGCGTGTGCTCGTGGTAGCTGTACACACGGGTGGCCTTGTCCGGTGCATCCAGATGCTTCCAGCGCGCCGGGTCCTGGGTCGCGATGCCGGTCGGGCACTTGTCGGTATGGCAACTCAACGACTGGATGCAGCCCAGCGCGAACATGAAGCCGCGGCCGGCATTGCACCAGTCGGCACCCAGCGCGATGGTGCGCGCGATGTCGAACGCACTGGTGATCTTGCCGGCTGCACCGATGCGGATGCGCTCGCGCAGATCGAGGCCGACCAGGGTGTTGTGCACCAGCAGCAGCGCTTCGTGCATCGGCACGCCGACATGGTCGACGAACTCGGCCGGCGCCGCGCCGGTGCCCCCTTCGGCACCGTCCACCACGATGAAATCCGGCAGCAACCCGGTTTCCTGCATCGCCTTGGCAATGCCGAACCACTCCCACGGGTGACCGATCGCCAGCTTGAAACCGACCGGCTTGCCCCCGGACAGCTCGCGCAGGCGGGCGACGAACTGCAGCAGCTCGACCGGTGTCGAGAACGCCGAGTGACGCGACGGCGACACGCAGTCCACGCCCATCGGCACGCCCCGGGTCACCGAGATCTCGGCAGTCACCTTCGGCGCTGGCAGCACGCCGCCATGACCCGGCTTGGCACCCTGCGACAGCTTGATCTCGATCATCCTGACCTGTTCATGGGTGGCATTGGCAACGAAGCGTTCCTCGCTGAAACCACCCTTCTCGTCGCGGCAACCGAAGTAGCCCGAGCCGATCTCCCAGACCAGATCGCCGCCCATCTCACGGTGATAGGGCGAGATCGAGCCTTCGCCGGTGTCGTGGTAGAAACCACCACGCCGCGCGCCTTCGTTCAGTGCGCGGATGGCATTGGCCGACAGTGAACCGAAGCTCATCGCCGAGATGTTGAACACGCTGGCCGAATAGGGCTTGGCACAGTTCGGGCCGATCAACACGCGGAAGTCATGCTTGGCGATGGCGGTTGGCGCCAGCGAATGGTTGATCCACTCGTAGTCCACCGCATAGGTGCTGCGCAGGGTACCGAACGGCACCGTGTCCATCTCGTTCTTGGCGCGCTGGTAGATCAGTGCACGTTGCTGGCGCGAGAACGGCACATCCTCCAGGTCACTCTGCACGAAGTACTGGCGGATCTCCGGGCCGATCGATTCCAGCCCGTAGCGGAAGTGCGCCATCACCGGATAGTTGCGGCGCAGCGTGCTGCGTTTCTGCAGCAGGTCCCAGGTCCCCAATGCCACCATCGCGGCAGTCAGGCCGACGCCCCAGTACCAGGCCGGCCAGATCGTGGCCAGCCACAGGCATATCGGGAACATCAGGATGGCGAGCAGGTAGACGATGTACCGGTGCATGGCTTTCCTCGGTTGCAACTGTTCCCGAGTCTACCGCGCCGCTCGCTGCCAAGGCTTACAAACGATCGTCAACGACGTTGCGCGGCCAGGCCGATTTGACGTCGTAGACCAGGCCGCCTGGCGCCAGCAGCGCCCGGATTGCGTCTTCATCCATTGCCTTGAAACGGGCGTGGGCCACCGCCAGCACCACCGCGTCATAGCGCCCTGCCCCGGGTTCGGCCAGCCAATCCAGGCCCTCGCCGGTCAATGCCGCCGGGCCGACCCACGGGTCGCTCACCTCCACCTGCGCACCCGCATCGCGCAGGCGCTGGGCCAGTTCCAGCGCGCGGCTGTTGCGCAGGTCCGGGCAATCCTCCTTGAAGGTCACGCCCAGCACCAGGATGCGTGCCTCCGCCGGTGCACGGCCACGCTCGGCCAGCATCGCCAGCACGCGCGCCGCCACGTGCTCGCCGACGCGGTTGTTGACCTGCCGCGCGGTGTGGATCAGGTCCGGGTGGTAGCCCACGCTTTCGGACTTGTGCAGCAGATAGTACGGATCGACGCCGATGCAGTGACCGCCAACCAGGCCTGGCCGGAACGGCAGGAAATTCCACTTGCTGCCAGCGGCGTCCAGTACGTCCTGGGTATCAATGCCGAGCCGGTCGAAGATCAGCGCCAGCTCGTTGACCAGCGCGATGTTGACGTCGCGCTGGATGTTCTCGACCACCTTGGCTGCTTCGGCCACGCGCATCGACGGCGCCGGGAACGTACCGGCGTCGATGATGCGCTGGTAGAGACCATCGATCACCGCAGCGACTTCCGGGGTCGAACCAGACGTGATCTTGCGGATGTCGGCCAGGCGCCGCTGGCGGTCACCGGGACTGACCCGCTCCGGGCTGTAGCCGCAATAGAAGTCTTCGTTGAAGCCCAGGCCCGAACCCTGTTCCAGCAGCGGCACGCACACTTCCTCGGTGGTGCCGGGGTACACCGTGGACTCGTAGATCACCAGATCGCCGGCGCGAAGATGACTGGCAATCAGCCGTGTCGCCGAACGCAGGGGCTCCAGGTCGGGCTGCTCGTATGCATCGATCGGGGTCGGCACGGTGACGATATAGACGTTGCAGGCATCGAGCAGCGAAGGATCGCTGCCGTACTGCAGATGCGTGGCTTCGGCCAGCTCGTCGGCCTCCATCTCCAGCGTGTGATCGCGGCCACCGCGCAGCTCCGCGATGCGGCCGGCATCGATGTCAAAGCCCAGTGTCGGCCAGTGCCGGCCAAACGCCACCGCCAATGGCAGGCCGACGTAACCCAGGCCGATCACGGCGAAACGCGGCGTCACCGCCGCCGCAACGGGCACGCTCATCGGCATGTCCCGTGCACCGGGTGAAACCGGATGCGTGCCGCCATGGCTTGGGCCAACCCACTCATTCGCTGTACCACTCCGGAAAACCCGCACCAGAAAGGCTACAGCCTACCGGCCCCGGTACCCCGCCGCCAAGGCGGGCTCAGGAACCCAGCGCGACCGCAGCGGGTTCCAGCTCGCCGTCGGCACCGGTCCAGGCCTGCAGCAGGCGCTCGAAACCACCGCTGCCAAGCAGGAAACCCGGCCACGCCGCGTCAACGATCTGGGTCAGCAGGTCCGCATCGATCCGCCGCGTCCCCATCGACCAGCGCGGGAACGCACGCTGCACCACCGGCGCGCGGCACAACAGCCTCATCTGCGCGTGGCTGCGTGCATTGAAGATGCGCTGGAACACCGAATCGATGCCATCTTCGGGGCCTTCCAGATACTGCAGGAAGCGGCTGCCGTCGAACATCAGGACACCGGTGACACCGGCTACACGGTTGAATGCCGTGGCGTCGGCCAGCAGGCGATCAAGATCGGTTGTCCGCAGATCGGCGCGGGCCTCACTGGCATAGGCAATCGCGTGCAGCGACATCGGGTGGCTCCCCCCCTTGGGAACGGTGGCTGGGACTATGACATGAACAGGGATAACAGTTAAGCACGTCGCTCCCGCGCAATCCGGCTGCAGCGACACGGGTAGGCTACAATCGGCGCCGCGCTGCAGGCCCGGATGGCGAAACTGGTAGACGCATCGGACTTAAAATCCGCCGGGGGCAACCCCATGCCGGTTCGATTCCGGCTCCGGGCACCACACGCACGCAGCACATCCGGCTTTCAGATCGCCCGCGAGTAACGTGGCTGCTCATGTGCGGCACGCAGATACGGGTCGAAGCACATTGCCAGCAACCGCAGCAACGGTCGCCCGGGTTCGCTCGCACGCACCACGCCATCGCGGTATTCGGCCAGGCCATCTTCCTGCAGCCGCTGTACCGAACGCAGGTCCTCGGCGAAGTACTGCTGGAAATCCACGCCGTGGCGCTGCCCCAGCACCGCACCATCCACCTCGCCCTGGCACATCAGCTGCTGGATCAGCTCCGCGCGCAGCTGGTCGTCGGCACTCAGCGCGACACCGCGCCAGACCGGCAACTGACCCTGGTCCACCGCGTCCTCCCAGGACGCCAGGTCACGTGGATTCTGGCTGTAGGTGGCGCCGATATGGCTGATCGCACTTACGCCCAGGCCGAGCAGATCGGTATCGGCGTGGGTGGTGTAACCCATGAAGTTGCGATGCAGCTGGCCGGCACGCTGCGCGCGTGACAGATCCTCTTCCGGCAATGCGAAATGATCCATGCCGATGTACTGGTAGCCAGCCGCGGAGAGCCTCTCCACCGCCAGGCCCAGCAGCGCCAGCTTGTCTTCCGGCGACGGCAACCGGCTTTCGTCGATCTGCTTCTGTGCCCGGAACAGATGCGGCAGGTGCGCGTAGCCATACACCGCCAGGCGGTCCGGGCGCAGCGCCAGCACCCGTTCGAGGGTGCGGCCGAATCCTTCCAGGCTCTGCCCGGGCAGGCCGTAGATCAGGTCGACGTTGACCGAACGCATGCCGCTGTCGCGGCAGGCGCGCAGGATGTCCAGTGTCTGCTGCACGCCCTGTATGCGGTTGATCGATTCCTGCACCTGCGGGTCGAAATCCTGCACGCCCAGGCTGGCCCGGTTGAAGCCCAGGCGCGCCAGCATGGCGACGTCACGGGTGTCGATGAAGCGTGGATCGAGTTCGATCGAGAAATCGCGCTGCGGTGAATCGCTGAAATCGAAGCGCCTGCGCAACCCTTCCACCAGTGTGGTCATCGCCTCGGCATCGAGGAAGTTCGGCGTACCACCGCCCAGATGCAGCTGGATGACCTCGCGCCCGTCCTCGAACTGTGGTGCCAGCAGATCGGCCTCGGCCAGCACGCGCGACACATAGCTGTGGCCACGGCCGCGATCGCGGGTGATCACCCGGTTGCAGCCGCAGTAGAAGCACGGGCTGGAACAGAACGGCACATGCACGTACAACGACAGCGCGCGGGCCAGCTGGTTGCTGTCGGCGATCGCCTGGCGCAGCGCCGGCGCGTCGAAACCATCATGGAAATGCGGCGCGGTCGGGTACGAGGTGTAGCGCGGGCCCGGCCGGTCGTGCCGGCGCAGAAGGTCGGGGTCGAAGGTCCAGGCCAGGCCACCAGCGGCGGGAGAGAACGTGTCCATGGCGCCAGCATCGCGCCGGGCGGCCTGCGCCGCCTTGACCCAGATCAATCCTTGGCGGGCATCGCCAGCACCGGCAGGCCGACCTGCGGCCATCGCAGCATCTGGTAGCGCTTCCAGAAGGTGTCACCGATGCGCGCGGCCACGTCGTTGGCCAGCTCCTGCATCGGCGGGTTGTTGCATTCGGCGGTGGTGATCCGGAACAGCACCAGCCAGCGGTCGAACAGATCCTTGTCCAGCTCGATGGCCATGTGCTTGGACATCGGCGAACCCTTGAAGCGCCGGGTGCCGCGCAGCATCGCCGACCAGAAGTCGACCAGTTGGGCCAGATGATCCGGCCAGTCGTGGACGTGGGCCTCGAACACCGGCCCCAATCGCTCCTCCCCGCGCACGCGGGCGTAGAAGTCGTGGACCAGGCGGGTCACTTCCTGCTCGGTGCACAGCTCGGGCGAGGCGACAGGAAGGACAGGCGGCGTTGCGTTCATCGGGGTACCCAAAGCGTGCCGGCAGTGTGCCGCAGCCGGCCGGCACCACCGTTGATCCAGATCAATGTCGGCGCAGTCCGCTGCACCTAGGCTGGCACGCTTGCAGGAAGCATGCCCTGCGGATGCCGCGCCAACCCAGGCGAGTATACGCGCCGCCCACTTTTCGATCCGGGACAGCATGAACAGACCCTCTCCCAACCGTCGCCAGCAGTTGATCCAGCAATGGGGCGCGATCCTCTGGCCCAGCTTCATCGCTGCCGGCCTGGCCAGCGTGGTGTTCTTCGCCTTCGTCGACCCGCTGCGGTTGCAGGCCATCAGTTTC
The DNA here is from genome assembly GCF_059369595.1 of Stenotrophomonas sp. YJH_SMC_25. NCBI lineage: Bacteria > Pseudomonadati > Pseudomonadota > Gammaproteobacteria > Lysobacterales > Lysobacteraceae > Stenotrophomonas > Stenotrophomonas sp. YJH_SMC_25. The sequence continues at coordinate 15,999 of NZ_JCAFSV010000005.1, forward strand.
CCGGGCACGCAGATCAGCCGTGAAATGGGCTACACGGCAGGCTTCTTCATGTTCTGGACGGTGACGGCGCTGTCCAGCGCGATCACCTGGTACCTGCAGCGACCGATGCCCAGCGGCGACGACGACGAGTTGCCGCTGGGATGAGTACGACCTGCACACCGAGACCACGGCACTGGCGCGGCACGCTCAGCGCCGCCTTGCTGGTGCTGTTCTACGCATTGCCATGGCTGCACTGGGACGGCCGCCAGGCCTTGCTGCTGGATATCAACGCCCGCCGCTTCGATCTGTTCGGCTGGACGCTGTGGCCGGGAGACGTCGGGGTGCTGGTCGGCCTGCTGGCGGTGCTCGCGGTGGGGCTGGCACTGCTCACCCACCTCGCCGGGCGCATCTGGTGCGGCCACGCCTGCCCGCAGACACTGTGGCGCCGTGCCTTCGACTGGATCGCCGACGGCATGGCCCGCACGCTTCCGGCACGCGTTGCGCGCGCGGCCACACAGCTGGCCTGGGGGCTGCTCTCGCTGTGGACCGGCATCACCTTCGTGGGCCTGTTCAGTCCGATCGCCGAGCTGGTGATCGCAGCGCCGCGTGCCGGCTGGAGCGGCTGGGAAACGTTCTGGGTGCTGTTCTATGCCGCCGCCACCTGGGCAAACGCCGGCTTCCTGCGCGAGCAGGTCTGCCGTTCGCTGTGCCCGTTCGCACGCATGCAGCCGCTGCTGACCGATCCACATACGCCGCGCATGCTGTACGACGCCCGCCGCGGCGAGCCACGTGGGCCTCGCCCATCCGGCCTGGGCGGCGTGCTGGGCCGCGGCCGCGGCCTGCTCGACCCGACCACTGCACAGGACTACGTGTTCCGCGCCGCGCATCCGCTGCTGGCCGGACCGATGCCGACCTTCAGCGCCGACCGTCTTGGCGACTGCACCGATTGCGCGGCCTGCATCAGCGCCTGCCCGATGCAGCTGGACATCCGCCAGGGGCCGCAGGCCGACTGCCTGGCCTGCGGCGCCTGTCTGGAGGCCTGCGCACAGCAACAGCACCGGGCCGGGTTCGGTCCGGGGCTGGTGCGCTACTGCAGTCCGCAGGCGATGGCCGGACAACCGAAGCGCTGGTGGCGCCCCCGGACCCTGGCCCTGCTGTCTTTGCTGCTGGCGCTGCTTGCCTGCGGCGCCTGGCGCCTGCTCTGAATCAACGCGGCCCGTCGGCGTGCGGTGGTACCAGCTGCGCGCGTCGGACAATGCCCAGCTGCTCGATGATCAGCGCCATTTCGTTGGTGAACTCGGTACGCTCGGTCCCCTGCGGGACGAGCCGGTCCAGCACCTGCTGGTAGGTATCCCAGAACGCCGGACCGCATCCGTGTTTGTGATAGCTGGCTTCCAGTTCGCGGCGTACCCGTTCAGCCAAGCCATGCATGCCGTATTCCATACGACCTCCGTTGGACTTGTTCTGCATCGTTGACGGTCTACCGACTCACTTGCGTGCTACTGAAAGACTCCCAGGCTTCACGCCCGGTTGATCCAAATTAGTCACAGATTTCACGACAGGTCAATTACATGCAGCGACTTTCGCGATTGAAATTATTAATCGTTCACGAAACCACATACGGGACCCCGCCCCTCCCGGATGGGGTGAAGCCGACAACGCGCCCCAGCCACCTGTCCGGCAGCCGGTAGGCGTCGACAATAGGTACTGCCAAAACGATCAGTTTTTCCTATTTTGCTAAGTGTACTTAACAGAATGCGCTTAGCACGCTAAATGCGACAAAAGGCGGCGTAATTCAGGCGGATTCGACTTCGGCGGCGCCCGTTGCGGGGAACAGGTTCGGGTAACGCTGATGCAGGATGTACTGCCGCAGAGCGGGGATCGGGAAGTCTTTCGGCCATTGCGATACTGCGGAACGGCTGATGCCGAAGAAGCGCGCCAGCTCCGCATCGGTCTGGAACCCCAGCCGCGTGCGCACCTGCCGCTTGTTCCAGAATTCGGTCATGGTCTGCCCTTTTGTTAACCAGACTTATTCTTGCGGCAAGGATTCTTCGCATTCCACGCGTTAAGCTGGCTTGCATAGATGAATACTCTCGGCCAACGACTCGCCGCCGCCATGAAGAAAGCCGGGCACCCCCGCCCGGCCGATCTGGCCCGCGCCGCCAAATCCACCACGGCAACCATCAGCAACTGGCTCAACGACCATGTCAGTGCGTCCCATGTGAAAGCCGAGCAGCTGTTCCGCATCGCCGATGCGGCCAAGCTGGACGCACGCGAGCTGCTGTATGGAGTGAACGGGCGCGGCGTCGGGGAGCCGGGTAACGCCTACATTCCCAGCCAGGCCCACCTTGACGTCTGGCAGGACGCCTACGAGCTGGTCAGTCACCTGGTGGCCGAGAATCGCCTGGAAATCGACCACCGCCGCCACGCGGCGCTGGACCTGCTCGCGTTCGAACTGCTGATGGATGGCTTCAGCCGCAGCAAGGTGGCCCGCGTGCTGACGACCTCGATGACGTGAATGCACCGCCGCTGGTAGCATGGACCGCGATGGGGATGGGGCTCCCCCGATAACCGCCTGAGAAGGCTGATGGCTCCTGCCAGGACGAACCCGGTGTTCGTCGACGGCAGGTCTTGCCTGCCCTCGGCGTTCGCCATTGACCCTGCGAACCCGCATTCGAGGCACGCCATGCAAGCATTGAACAACTATTTCCTGGTCTTCGTCGGCGGCGGCATCGGTGCCTGCCTGCGCCACGCCTGCAACCTGATCGGCGCCCGAGTGGCCGTCGGCAGCCCCTGGCCGTGGTCGACCTTCCTGATCAACATCAGTGGCGCCCTGCTGATGGGCGTGGTGGTCGAGGTCTTCGCGATGCGCAATGGTGCCTCGCCGCAGCTTCGCCTGTTGCTCGCCACCGGCATCCTTGGTGGCTACACCACGTTCTCTACCTATGCGCTGGAGATCGGCCTGCTGCTGCAGCGCGGGCAGCACGGACTGGCCGCGCTGTATGCCGGTGGCTCGGTGGCGCTGGGCCTGGCCGGCCTGTTCGGTGGCATGAAGCTGGCCCGGCTGGTGCTGGGCTGAGGCTCAGGCCGCGCCAGCACGCGCCTGTCCGCGCCATTCGCGTGGTGACTGCCCCGTGTGCGCCTTGAACGCGCGCGAGAGTGCCGCCTCGCTGCCATAGCCCACCTCGTCGGCAATCCGCTTCAGCGGCCGGCCCTGGCGCAGCGCCTGCTGTGCCAACCCGACCCGCCAGCCTTGCAGGTACTGGCCCGGGGTGGTCCCCATCGCTTCGCGGAAGCTGGCGGCGAACACGCTGCGTGACATGCCGGCCACCTCGGCCAGATCCTCCAGCGTCCACCCCTGCGCCGGGGCTTCGTGCATCGCCACCAGCGCCAGCCGCAATCGCGGGTGGCCAAGCCCAGCGAACAGACCGCCGCGCATTTCGCCACCTTCCATCAGCTGGCGCAGCACCTGGATCATCACCACCTCGAACAGGCGGTTGACCATCGCCGCGCGCCCGCAACGCTGCTCGAACGCTTCTTCGAACAACAACTCCAGCGCTGCGTTGCCGCCATACAGCCCAGCCAGCGGCAGGCAGATGAAATCCGGCAACGCGGCGCTGATCGGATTGAGCCGGCCGCCTTCGAAATGCAGGTTCGCGCAGGCCATGTCGGCGCCCTGCTGTGGGTCGGTACTGAAGCGGTGCGGCATCGGCCGCGGATACAGCAGCAGGCTGGGCACATCCACCTGTACGGTCTGCTGGGCATGACTGACCTGCAGCGGGCCACGTCGCACCAGGTGCAGCTGCCCGGCTTCATCCTCACCCTCCAGCGTGTTGATGCCGCACAGCGCACCGGCATGGAACACCGAGGCGGTGACCGCGAAGCGTTCAAGCAGAATGGCGAGACGGTCGACCATGACGGGACTCCGGGTCAAGCGAGACAAGCTCAATGTGACAGATCGTATCGGAATCGGCACTGGAAAGGACGGCACTGGCCGCATGATCTGGCGGGCGCTATACAGGCCGCACATTCCCGCGCATGGAGGCACCGATGTCACTCCGCATCGCCCTGGCCCTGTTGCCGCTGCTGCTCGCGGCCCCGCACGCGCTATCCGCCTCACCCTCGAAGATCGAACACCTGGCCTGGCTGGCCGGTTGCTGGCAGCTTGATGGGCAGCCACCCGGTGCCGGCGAGCAATGGACCAGCCTGGCTGGAAACACCCTGTTCGGCAGCAGCCGCAGCCTGCGCGACGGGCGAACCGTCGGCTTCGAGTTCATGCAACTGCGCCAGCACGATGATGGGCGCCTGGTGCTGACTGCCCTGCCCTCTGGCCAGAACGCCACGGATTTCAACGCCACCCGGGTCGATGCCAACGAGGCGGTCTTCGAGAATCCTGCCAACGACTTCCCACAACGTATCCACTACCGGCGCCTCGACGACCAGCGCGCACATGCGCGCATCGAGATCGCGCAGGACAATCCGAAGCAGGCAATGGACTTTCCCATGCATCGCGTCGCCTGCGGTGCACCGACGCCCGCACCCTGACACGCAGACGCCCCGGACCGGCCGGGGCGCCTGCATGCGGTCAACGCCACACGGGCATTCACCCGGCCAGCGTGGTTTCCAGGGCCTTCAGGCCATCGCGATAGATGCCCTCGAACAGCGCGGACGCTTCTTCGTTGCTGACGCCCACCGGAGTGAACTCACCGGACCAGTCGATCCGCGAACCGTCGCCCTGCTCGACCACACGCAGGGTGGATCGATAGCCGCTGACCGGGAACGGGGCCTGCAGGATCGAGTAGGTGTAGCTGCGATCGGCCTGGTCGAAGGCTTCCAGGCGCTCGACGATGGCATCGCCATCGGGATTGGCCAGATGGCGCACGCGACCGCCTTCGCTGAGCGTGCTCTGGGGAATGTACGGAAGCCAGTCGGGCAATGAATCGAAGCCGCCGATGAGGTTCCAGACCTGGTCGGCCGGGGTCGGCACGGTGATGGATACAGAAGCAGTTGCCATGGGAATGTCTCCTTCGGGACTCAGATGTTGTCAATCGGCAGCGGGGCGTTGGCCGCGACCAGGCCCTGGGCGCGCAGCGCCTGCCAGAACCCGGCCGGGATGATTTCCTTCAGTGCGGCGTAGTCTTCGGCGATGCGCTCGGGACGGCTGGCGCCCGGGATCACCGCAGCCACTGCCGGGTTGGCCAGCGAGAACTGCAACGCGGCCGCCTTGATGCTGATGCCGTACTCGGCCGCGATGGCCTTGATGCGCTCGACCTTGGCCAGGATCTCCGGCGACGCCTTCTGGTACTCGAAGTGGCTGCCACCGGCCAGCACGCCGGAGCTGTACGGACCGCCGACCACGATGCCGGTGTTGCGCTCGGCCGCCTTGGGCATCACCCGCTGCAGCGCACGCTCGTGGTCGAGCAGCGAGTAGCGGCCTGCCAGCAGGAAGCCATCCGGACGGGCTTCGTCCAGGTCCAGGGTCAGCTCGATCGGCTCGACACGGTTGACGCCCAGGCCCCAGGCCTTGATCACGCCCTCCTCGCGCAGGCGGGTCAGCACCTTGAAGGCACCGCGGCGTGCGGTCTCGAAGTACGACAGCCACTCATCGCCATAGAAGTCCTGTGCGATGTCGTGCACCCAGACGATATCCAGGCGATCGGTCTTCAGGCGCTTGAGGCTGTCGTCGATCGAACGCAGGGTGGCATCGGCCGAGTAGTCGTTGACCAGCTTGTTGGGGCGGCCGGCGACGAACAGGCCGCCCTTCTCGCCAAGGTCGCGGGCGCTGGTGTCTTCCACTTCGTCCAGGATCAGGCGGCCGACCTTGGTGCTGAGCACGAAGTCATCGCGGTTGCGCTTGGCCAGCGCGTCGCCAAGGCGGATCTCGGCCAGGCCTGCGCCATAGAACGGGGCGGTATCGAAGTAGCGGGTGCCCTGTTCCCAGGCCGCGTCCACCGTGGCCTGGGCCTCGGCTTCCGGGATGTCACGGAACATGTTGCCCAGCGGCGCGGTACCGAAGCCGAGGGTCTTGCCAGCCAGCAGCGTGTTGATGCTCATGGGTTCCCCTTTGGGGAGGTTGTTGAAGTTGAGGCACAGGCTAGGCTTGCCCGATAAGACTGTCCAAGACATAATTTAATTATCTTGAGTCCCACAAGGTCTTATGCTCGACCTCCGCCAACTGCGCTACTTCGTGGCCGTCGCCGAAGATGAACACGTCGGCCGCGCTGCCGAGCGCCTTCACATCTCCCAATCCCCGCTCAGCCGGCAGATCGCCCAGCTGGAGGAACGGCTGGAACTGCAGCTGTTCGAACGCTCGCAGCAGCGCATCCGGCTGACCGCCGATGGCCGTACCTTCCTGGCCGAGGCGCGGGCCCTGCTGACCCATGCCAACCGGCTGGAATCGCTGGCACGCCGGCTCGGCCGCGGCGACGAAGGCGGCCTGTGCATCGGCTATCTGGAGTACGCGATGCACTCCGGCGTATTGCCCACCGCCCTGCGCGAACTGCGCGGCGATCGCCCGGCGGTGCATATCGCGCTCTACAACCAGCAGTCGGACGTGCAGCTGGAAGGCCTGCGACAACGCAGCCTGGACATCGCCCTGGTCTGCGAACCACCGGCGTTCGACGATCCGGACCTGGAGGCCACGCAGGTGCTGAACGACCCAATGCTGTTGGCCGTGCCGGCAGCGCACGCACTGGCCAGCGCAGAAATCATCACGCCCGCGGATCTGGCCAGCCAGCAGTGGATCGGCGTGATGCACAGGGAAAACGCACTGCGCCACGACACCTTCATCGCCGCGTGTGCGAAAGCCGGGTTCACCCCGACCATCGCCATGGAAGCGACCGAGCCACTGGCCGCGCTTGGCCTGGTTGCCGCCGGCCTGGGCCTGACCACCGTCCAGCAGAGCCTGGATCACCAGGCGCCGGACGGCGTGGTGCTGCGCGAGCTGCCGTGGTTCAGCTACCGCACACCGCTGTGGGCGGCCTGGCACCGCATCAACCTGCGCCCCCTGGTCGAGACCTTCCGCAGGACGCTCGTGCGCACCGCCACCGAAGGCAAGCCGGCATTCGGCGACTGAGCCGACCGCGCTATGCCGGGCCTGCCTCGGTGTAGCGCATCACCATGAAACCCTCTTCTGCGGCCGGTGCAACGAAGTGGCGGGTGATCTGCTCGAATTCCTCATCGCTGGCCTGGAAGGGATGCTCGCCGCATGCATTGCGTGCACGCAGCCGCGCCTTGCAGACCTCGTCGGCGATATCGAGGAAGTGCAGTTGATGCGCGGCGCCCACTGGCGAGAACACCTCACGTGCCCACCCGCGGGTGGGGGGCGTGTTGAAGGGGAAATCGAGCACCACCGAGACGCCGGCCTGCAGCAGCGTACGCAGATGATCGGTCAGCACGCTGCGCAGCGTGGCTGCGCGCTGCAGATAATCGGCGACGGAGTGGATTTCGCCCGGGTGCAGCGTGGCCAACCAGGCATCTTCGCTGATCAATACGTGGCGAGGCTTGGCCGCCAGCTGTTGCGACAACGTCGATTTTCCTGCGCCGATCTTGCCGCACAGCAGGTGCAGGGTTGCGCCGCCATCGGCGGATGAAGGGTGTTGCATCTGCGATCTCCTCGGTGGATTCCAGTTCCCGGGAGAGCGCTGCATGCAATCCGCCTTCCCGGGCGGGTTGCAGGGCCGTGACGACCGCGCGCTACCCCGCCTTCCCGTGGGGAATGCGGATAATCAACGCGGTGACGTGCGGGACCATGTCGCCAGCGTAGAGCGCCGCCTGTTCGGCCCGCAATCCCCTGCGGCAGTGCAGCGCGCGCAACATTCCGCTGGCATCTATGCTCTGCGCCATTCCCGCATGGAATGACCACGATGCGCCCCTTGCTTCGATGTGCCCTCGCCCTTGGCCTGCTGCATGCTTCGACGGCATCGCTGGCAGCACCAACCACGGAACCACGCACGCTCAGCGGCGAGCTGCAGGGCGCCCCCTGGCGGCTGGATGTACCGGCAGACTGGAACGGCGACCTGGTGATGCTGGCCCATGGCTATGAGCCCGTGGGCGTGCCACGCACCACGCCGATGGCCGCCGGTGACAGCACCGCAGCACTGCTGGGCGCGGGCTACGCCGTCGCGCAGAGCGCGTATTCCAGCCAAGGCTGGGCGGTGGCCGAGGCGATCACCGACATGGAACACCTGCGACAGCATGCCCTGGGTGAACTCAAGCGCGTGCGACACACCTGGATGCTGGGCTTCTCGATGGGTGGTGCCGTAACCATTGGCAGCCTCGAGCGTTTCCCGCAGCACTATGCCGGTGGTGTGTCGCTGTGCGGCGCCAATCTCAGTGGCGAACAGATCGCGGCCGACCTGCTGACCACACTGGTCGCGTTCGATTATTTCTTCCCCAAAGCTGAGGGGCTGCCGGTCACCGGGTTGGCGTCGCGCGAAGCAGCCATGCTGCCCCAGAGCGAGCTTTACCAGGGCATCGTCACCGCGCTGCAACGCGACCCGGCGCATGCCGCGTTGCTGGCGCAGCGGCTGCAGGTTTCCCCCGATGAAGTGGCCGGCACGATCAGCCTGCACGCCCTGGTCCTGCACGAGCTGGCCACACGCAGCGGTGGCATGCCGGTCGGCAACAGGGGCATGGTCTACAGCGGCTTCGGCGATGACGCCGCATTCAACGCCGGGGTGCGGCGCATCGATGCTGTACCTGCCGCGCAGGCCAGGGTGCGCGCGACGCTGGCGCTGACCGGCGCACTGCAGCGCCCGCTGGTGATCCAGTTCAACCACAACGACCCGACCATCGTGCCGCACATGCAGACGGTGTATCCGCAGTTGGCCGCACACGCAGGTGCGCGGCCAGCGCCACGGGTACTGCCATCGGTGGGCGAAGGACATTGTGGCTTCTCTGAAGCACAGGTTGTCGATGCCTTGAAGACAGTGCAACGCTGAGTCCATCGCGTAGCGAAACGCGTCCGCCACGCTGGTAACGCTTACGGTGCAGGGACCCGCGCAGCATGTGCCGCCTCCCCTCGATCCGACCGCGCACCTGTTCGGCATGCCCGAAGGCGAGTGGCTGGGCTTCGACATGTCGGTGCCGTTTGGCCACCCGGGTGTCGGCCGACCAGCACAGTGCCGTTCGATGCGCGCGGTCAGATCGGCGCGCTCGGCCAGGTCTTGGCCGTGCGCCCGTGGCCGCAGCAGGCGGGGATCAGCCGCCCAGCGTGCCCATCGTGAAGGTGTAGCCCGAGCTCATCAGGAATTCGCGCATGCGCATTTCCGCGCGCCGCGGTGAGGCCAGGTTGGCCGGCGCATACAGGGCATACACCAGGCCCGATCCCTCGATATGTTCGCGGCGGACCTCGCAGCGGGCGGTTTCCGAGGCTATCACCCATCCGTCCTTCAGCCGCTCCGGCCCGATGGATTGCCCGTTCTTCAACCGAAAGGTCAGCCAACGCACATCTGCCATGATTTTGTTCATTTCCGATTCGCTCCGTGCCCGAAGCGACCCGTGATGTCCTTGCTCGCCATTGCAGCTCCCTGAGACGTGGAACTCGACCATAACGCCTTGCCATGTCGCGGGTGACTGAGACTGGCCGCGCCGCTCAGGTCGCCAGGTTGAAGAGCCGCCACAACGCCTCGCGCCCGGGTGGCGTCAGCCGTAGTTCGCGCCGGCCCTCGACGCGCCGCAGCCAATCGTTGTTCACGAAACTATCCAGCATCGCCTCACCGACCAGCCCTGCCAGGTGTGGCCGCCGTTCGGTGCAGTCCAGGCAGCCACGGCAGTAGCGCGCCGGGTTGGCCGCCACCGGCTGCTGCAGGAGCTCGCGCAACGGCAGGCCCAGTCCGGCAAGGAATGCGGCGCCTCCAGCGCTGATCTGCCAATGCCCTTCGCATGGCAGTACATGCCCCGCCTGCAGCAGGCGATCGGTGATGGCGACCGCGTGCACGCCGGCCAGGTGCCGATAGCAGGAACGCGCCTCGCGCAGTGCAGGCATGCTGCGCGTGGCCGCAGCGGTACACGAAGGGGTACGGTCGGCCACGCGCAGGATGCCTTCGAGCATCTCTGCCACCTCGCTCGATGCCAGCCGGTGGTAGCGATGACGCCCCTGCGCCACCGCCACCAGCAGGTCGCCCTCGACCAGCCTGCGCAGGTGCGTGCTCGCCGTCTGCGGCGTTACCCCGGCCACGCGCGCCAGCTCCATCGCGGTGTAGGCCCGTCCATCCATCAACTGCAGCAGCATGGCGGCACGCGCCTGGTCCCCGACCAGGGCACCGACACTGACAAGGGAACCGGAGGTGTGGACCATGCCCCATTGTGGCATGCCGTCATCTGCCAACAGTTCGATGCAGGCCGAAGCGTCAGCAGCCGACTGCGCGGCACAGTGCTCGCCCGCAACCGCGAGACCTGCCGTGAAGACCGCTTCGATCCATCGCCGCCGCATCACCCCTTCGGTCCTGTACCCAGGCACGCCCGTGCTGCTGATGACCACGTTGAATGACGACGGCAGCAGCAACATCAGCCCGCTTTCTTCGTTCTGGGCGCTGGGCAACCGGGTAGTGCTGGGTCTCGGTACGCAGGGCCAGGGGTATCGCAACCTGCAGCTGCGCAGCGAGTGCGTGCTGAACTTCCCCTCATCCGCGCAGGCCGCACAGGTCGAGGCGATCGCGCGGGCAACCGGCTGTAACCCGGTGCCGACCGCCAAGCAGGCGATGGGCTACGTGCACGTGCGCGACAAGTTCGCACTGGGCGGATTCACTGCCGTCGTGTCGACGCATGTTGCTCCGATGGCCATTGCCGAGTGCCCGCTGCAGGTGGAGGCCACCGTCATGGCGATGCATCCACCCGGCGAGGATGATGGCCAGGGCTTCGTGATCGTCGAAGGCCGCATCCGCTGCGTGCATGCGCACGAAGACATCACCGTGCACGGCACCCAGCACATCGATGTGACGCGCTGGAAACCGCTGATCTACCTGTTCCGGCACTACCTGGGCGTGAGCGCGCCGGTTGGGCGCAACTTCCGTGCGGAGACACCCATGCGCCTTCCCGCCTAGCGGGAACGACTCATGGCGTACCCGCGGGTACGTTGCTGAACTTGTCGCGCACCGAGCGCTCGCGTTCACGCCGGGTCGAGGCGCACTGTTCGCGCGCACTCGCCATCTGTGTATCCGCCGCCATCCGCTCGGCACTCAACGATTGCTGCAGGCTGGCAATCTGCGCACGGATGCCCGAGTCACGGGTTGCGCCGGCCAGGTTGTTGCTCGACGCGGCCATCTGCCGGTTCAACTCGGCGATCTGCCGACCGATCTGCTGGCTGCGCGACTCCAGCGGACCGTAGATGCGCGAGCGCTCGCCCTGCACGCAGTTGCGCTCGGCGATAGCGGCGTCGGCCAGTTCGGTGTTCTGGTACACCGCCGCGCGGTTCGATGCCTCCCCCGCCGTTTCCGTGGAGGAACGGCTGGAACGCAGCTTCATGGGTTCAGCGCCGGCAGCACAGGGATTCTGGCTGTATACCGTTTCACCGGAAGCGCCCTTGCACTTGTAGACCTGGGCCGATGCCAGCGGGAAACACCCCAGCAGCAGCATCGCCATCACTACCTTCCCCTTCATCCTGCACCGCTCCCTGGTTCATTGGACAACCGCCACGATACGGTGGTTTGGTGGCGACCGCACGCTGGCGCCGTTCAGACCGTTTCGCCCTGCAGATCGAGCAAGGCCGTGGTCCAGCGGCGCGCTCCCAGCGCGGCCACCATGCCGCCGCGATAGACGAACCTGCGTACGTGGCCGTCTTCAATGAAGCAGGTCTCGTTCTGCATCGGTACATAGCCCGCAGAAGCATAGTGCCGATGATCCAGGGCGAACAGCACGGCGAAATCGATACCGTGCCGGCGCAGCTCTGCATGGGCCGCTTCGATCAACCGCGAGGCAACGCCCTGCCGGCGAACGTCGGCACGCACCACCACGCCGCCAATCAAGCCTATGCGTTCCGGCTCGCCATCCAGCAGTACGTTGCGTTCGTACAGCGCGAGATGTGCGACAACCTGATCACCTCCCATCGCCAGGACCAGAGCGACCGGCCCCGGGATGGCGTAGCCCTCGCCCTGCATGTCCGGGAAAGCCTGCTGGAGCAGATCCACCGCCTGCTGACGGTGTTCCGGCGCTACGCTTTGCCAGCGGCATACCTGAACGTGCATTGCCCTATCTTCGTCGAATGAATGTGGGTCCAGGCCCATCGTGCCACGGAAATATGACCGGGCCCGCGCTAACGTTTCACTGTCAGTGCAATGTGATCCAGTACGAGACGATATCCGTGTAGATGCCCTCGCGCTTGACTGCGCGCGGCTCCCTGCCGAGTACGCTGAAACCCAGCGATTCATACAGCCCGCGCGCAGCAGCATTGTCCTCCAGCACCGTGAGGGTGAGCGATTCAATGCCCTCGGCGCGCGCAGATGCAAACGCAGCAAGAAGAAGCTGGCGGGCGACACCCTGGCCACGGTGGCCGGTGCCCACATGGACACTGTGCACTTCCGCCGTATGCCGTCGCGCCATCCGCATCGGGCGTACGTAGCGCAGGAAGCCCGCAAGCTTGCCGTCGATGAAAGCGCCGAAATAACGCGTGCCGGGATCAGCAAGCTGGGCGCGCATCACGTCTGCTGTCTCATTCTGCGCCTCGGCCAGCGTGGACAGGAACGCAGCGGGCGACTCGCGAAGCGCCTGCAACCGTGCTTGCCAGAGAATATCGGCGTCGTCAGCGCTGAGTTGCCGGATAAGCATGCGACACACCTGTGAGGTTGCTGATGCGCAGGTGCCCAGCCTAGCGCGGGTTCGCCTGATGCGGTGTGCATGCAAGAATGAAAACCGTCCCTCCTTCATTCACCGCCATGACTGAACTGCAGATTCCCCGCGTTGGATGCGGCGCCGTCGTCCGTGATGCCGACGGCCGCATCCTGCTGATCCAGCGCGGACGCGATCCGGAGCGCGGGCATTGGGGCCTGCCCGGCGGCAAAGTCGACTGGATGGAAACGGTGGAGGCTGCCGTGGTCCGCGAAGTCCGCGAGGAGACGGCGTTGGAAGTGACGCTGCTGCGCCTGCTGTGCGTGGCCGATCATTTCGAGCCGGCGCTTGCGCAGCACTGGGTCGCGCCTATCTACGAGGCACGGGCACTTGCGGGTGCCGAGGCTTCCATCCAGGAGCCGGGCGTGCAGACCGGGCTGGGCTGGTTTGCCATGGATGCTCTGCCCCAGCCGCTGACGCAGGCCACGGTGCAGACGCTGGCCAGGCTGTAGCCGCTCAGAACACGATGAAGGCGGCACAGATGACGCCCGGCCTTGCGGCTCACTCGATCGGAAGACCGTGCATCTTCAGGAACGAGAGTTTGTCCCAGTAGCCGCGCTGGAACGTGATCAATCCTTCGTCAACCGTGAAGAAACCGCATCCTCGCAGACCAAGAGGGTCGCGCCATTCTAGCGCGGCGACATTGCCGGCCTCATGGATGACTTCGGGAATGCAGACCATTTCAGCAGTGCCGAATTCACGCTCGAAGGTGGCACGGATCGCATCGCGGCCCTTGATCGGGTCCTGGGTGACCTGGTGATTGATCGCGTCGGGGTGATACAGCTCCGCCAAGCCAGCAGCATCGCCTGCGTTGAAGCGCTCGATCCAGGTTTCCACGATGTGTCGGGGAGTCATCCGCATGAAGTCCGCTAAGGCCCAGACCCGATCATAGCGCTCGAGCGACCCATTCCAGATCGCAGAAAAACAAAAAGCCCTGACCGGAGTCAGGGCTTTTCAATTGGAGGCCTCAAGCGGAATCGAACCGCTGTAAACGGATTTGCAATCCGGTGCATAGCCACTCTGCCATGAGGCCAACGTACTGCGCGCCAGGAACTGGGCCCTGACAAGACAAAACCCCAAGATGGGGCCTGTCGGAACATGGAGCGGGAAACGAGACTCGAACTCGCGACCTCAACCTTGGCAAGGTTGCGCTCTACCAACTGAGCTATTCCCGCGTAAGCCGACATGCTACCGGAAATCCGGAAAACACACCAGCGATTTCACTTTTCTGACTGCGCGCAAAGCCTTGTGGCCCAACGTGCCCCACCTTGCCGTGGCGGGAGAAAAACAAGGCCCCTGCGGGGGCCCTGTAGAATCTGGAGCGGGAAACGAGACTCGAACTCGCGACCTCAACCTTGGCAAGGTTGCGCTCTACCAACTGAGCTATTCCCGCAGATTCCGTTCGACCTGCGTCGAAGGAGCGCTATTGTGTCCAAATTCCTTCACGCCGTCAACAGTCTTCACATCATGCGGTCACGGGCGTCCGCAGTGGGGTACGCTGCCCCGCCCGGCCCCGTTCGCCCATGTTCCTTCGCGGCACGCCTCTGTTGATCGCCCTGCTGCTGCATTTGCTGGTGGCCCTGCTGTACTGGGCGCTGATGCCGATGGGAATGAACTGGTATCGCGACCATTTCGGCTTTGCTTCACATCGTGACATCGGCCTGGGCATCGCCCAGTTCTATCTGTTCTGGATGTTCATTGGCGCCCAGCCGCTGATCGCGGTGCTGCGGCCACTGTTTGCCAAGCTGCTGGTGCTGGCGATTCCCCTGGCGTTCGCGAGTTGGACACTGATGCACAACCATCCGCTGCGCCTGCTGTACTTCACCCTCGGGCCCGGCCTGCTGGCACTGGCCGCGATCGCCACAACCGCGTGGTATGCATCACGCAAGCGCCTGCCTGCCGCCACGGACACCGCCGATGCCTAGACGCTACGTCCGCCTATTCTGGTTGCTGGTTGCGTTGACCTGGCTGGCGCTGATCGCCGCACTGGTCAATGCCGGCTTCACCCCAGACTACTGGCTGCTGCATCACCTGGAAGGCGCCGAGTCGCCCTACCCGACCAGCACTGTCATCGTGTTCGCGTTGCTGGGCACCGTCGAACTGGTGGTGGCCGCCTTGATCGTGCGGCCGTGGCGACTGAAACGACTGTGGCTGCGCCTGCTGATCGCCTTCGCCCTGCTGCTGGCATGGTCGGTGCCGTGGATGCTGTCGGCGATGCACCAGCCACCGGTGCACGGCATGCACCTGCTGTGGTTGCTGCTGCTGGACGTGGGACTACTGCTGGCGCTGTGCTTGGTGTCGGCGGTGAGCGCATGGCGGGTGCTCAGGCGTCGAGGGCGCGCGGATGCGCCCCCGCCGCAGCACTAGGCTTACTTCCGGAACTCCACCCGCACATGCTGGCCGAAGCGCGCCTTGGCCTCGCCATCGAACTCCAGCACGCACTCCACCACCTTGGCCACGCCACGCCCAGCGTCTTCAGGCAGGCGTGCCTGTGCGAACACCGGGCTGATGCGTACCACGCGTGCGGGCGGCAGCGTGCTGGTGTTTTCGGCGCCATCGCTGTCCGGAACGACGGTAGCCTTCATGCCGACCTGCACGGCATCGGCGTAGGCCGCGCTGAGTTCGGCACGTACCTGCAGCGGGCGCGCGGGCAGCAGGGAGATTGCCGGCTTGCCCGCCTGCACGAATGCGCCAAGGCCCGGCACCTGGCCGACCACGGTGCCAGCTTCCGGCGCGCTCAGCGACATCTGCTGCAGTTTCAGCCTGGCGTGTTCCAGCTTGTGCTGGGCCATGTCGACCTGCGCACCGGCCACGTCAACATCGGCGCGTACGCCAGCCAGCTGCTGCTTGGCCGCATCGGCCTGCTGGTTGGACGACACGCCCTCGCTGGCGCCCGTGGACAGGCGGGTAACGTTGCGCTCCAGTTCGCGCAGCTGCGCCTGGCTGCCCTTCAGGCGGTCATTGGCCAGGGCGAGATCGGCGCTGGCCATCGCCACCTCCTGCTGCAGCAAGGCACCATCCAGCGACAGCAGTAGCTGCCCCTTCTTCACCGTGGCGCCTTCCTTCACCGGTGCGGCGGTGATCGAACCATCCACCGGCGGTGCCAGCGCGATCAGGCCACCCTCGACGTCGATGATGCCGCGCGCCACCGCGACCTTGCCGACGGCGGTTGCACCGGCCTTGCCCGAAGGCGACTGCGCAGGCGCAGGCGCGTCCCTGGAACAGGCGCCGAGCAGCAGTGCCGCGGACAGGGCCAGGCTGAGGGGAAGCAGGTGCGACGTCTTGGTCATGGGGCGGACTCTACAGTTTCGTTCTGGCGGCGGTCATCACGGACCATGCCGTCTTCCATGGCGATCACCCGATCCGCATGCCGGATCAGGCGCGGATCGTGGCTCACGCACAGCACGGTGGCGCCATGCGCACGTGCGTAGCGATGCAGGATGTCGATCACGCGCTGACCGTTCTCGGCGTCCAGCGCGCTGGTGGGTTCGTCTGCGAAGATCAGCGTCGGCGACTTGGCGAAGGCGCGGGCAACGGCCACACGCTGCTTCTCGCCGCCGGACAGCTGCGCCGGGCGCATGTGACTGCGGTGGCTGAGGCCCACTTCTTCCAGCGCCTTGCGCGCCAGCGGTTCGCTTTCGCGATTGCGCATGCCGCGGTAGCCCAGCGGCAGCTGCACCTGCTCCAGCGCAGTCAGTGCCGGGAACAGATTGAAGCCCTGGAACACGAAACCGACATGGTGCAGGCGGAAGCGCTCCACCTCGCTTCGGGTCATGTGCCCCACATCCTGGCCAAGTGCGTGCACGCGGCCACCATCGGGCGCGGACAGGCCGGACAGCAGCGACAACAGCGTGCTCTTCCCGCAACCCGACGGGCCCGATACCAGGGTCAGCTCGCCAGGATAGATGTCCAGCGACAGGCCGCGCAGCACCGGCACCTGCACGTCGCCGGACATGAAGCCCTTTTCAAGTGCATCGGCCCGCAGGGTCGGGGCGACGGCGCGTGTGGAAGTCATCGGCCGGCCCTCAACGCAACAGCAACGATGGATCGGAGCGGACGACACTGCGCACCGCCATGATGCTCGACAGCATGGCCATCACCGCAACCAGGGCAACACAGCCAAGGATCACCATTGGCGTCAGCTGCACCGGCACGCGCTGGGTCTGCGCGATCAGCAGCACCACGGTACTGAAGGCCGCCGCCAGCAACATGCCCACACCGCCGATCAGCAACGCCTGCTCGAACACCACCCGCGCCAGCGCATAGCGACCGGCGCCGAGTGCATTGAGCGTGGCGTACTCGCGAACCGAGCCAGCCACCACCGACGCGAACGACTGGTTGGTGATCACCGCGCCGACGAAGCAGACGATGACGGCCATGAACAACACCGCGATGCCGGCACCGGTGTCGAACAGCCAGTACTGCTGCGAGCGGCTGGCGAACTCCGGCGCGGTCCAGAACTCGACCGGCGTAGCCTGGCCCATTGACGCGGCCAGGCGATCGCGCACGCGGTCGGCCAGGTCAGGCGAGCGCAGGCCCGCCACGAAGTAGGTACTGCCCTCATGTGGGTCGGTACCGGCGATGGCGCGCGCGGTATCCAGCGAAGCCAGTACGTTGACACCACCAAGGCCACGCAGGCCCGGCTGCGCGGCAACCACGCGCACGGCCTTGCCATTGATCCAGGCGCGGTTGTTCTGCAGGTCCACGCCCAGCGTATCCAGGTCGGCGCTGTCGACGATCACCGCACCCGGTTCGCGCAGCTGTGCACGCAGGTCGGCAGGCAGGATGCGCGCGAACATCATTGCATCGTCGCGGGTGGAGATGCCGGACAGATACACCGACACGTTGCCGGTACCCTGCGCGCTGGAGCGCCATTCGCCATCCACCCACTCGTAAGGTTCGACGCGGGTGACATCCGGATCCATGCGCAGGTGGCTTTCCACATCGGCGCTGATCGCGTGGCCGTAGTTGACGCTCTGGGTGCCGGGGAAACCGGCCCAGATATCGGCCGAAGATGCCTTCACATAGATCGCGGCGGTACCGAAGATGCCCAGCACCAGCGCCGCCTGCACGATCAGCAGCACGCCGGCGAAGCACATCGCCAGCACCACCGGCAGGAACCGGCGCCACTCATAGGCCAGGGTCTTGCGGGCCAGCGCGATCATTGCGGTTCGCCCTCAGCCTCGACCGGCAGCGGTGCGCCGCCAAGGGCGCGGTACAGCGAAGCAAACGCCAGCACGCGTGCGCCCTGCGCACCGATCAGATCCGCCTGCGAAGCGAGCGCGGCACGTTGCGTGTCCAGCCCATCGAACTCGCTGGACAGGCCCAGCTGCACCTGCCGCGCCTGGCGCTTGACCTGCTGGTTGGCGGCATCGTTGGCCGCGCGCAGCGACTGGATGCTGCTGTCCTGGCGTGCAAGGCTGCCCAGCGCACCTTCCACTTCGCTCACGCCTTCCAGCACGGCCTTGCGATACCCGAGCAGCGCGGCGTCCAGTTGCTTCTCATCGGCATGGAAACGCGCACGGCGTTGGCCCCAGTCCCACAGCGGAATATCGACGTATGGACCGATCGACGGACTGGAGTCGGAATTGGAGCGCGCGTTCTGGGTGAGGTTGTAGGCATACAGAATGGAGCCGCCGAGGCTGATCCGCGGGTACATCGCGGCGCGCGCCGAGCCCTTGCTGGCGGCGGCCTGCATCACTTCCGACTCGGCCAGCAGGATCTGCGGCCGATGGCGCAGCAGATCGGCGGGGACCTGCTGCAGCGAGAACGTGCCCAGCGTCGGCGGCGTGCGATAGGCGCGCCAGGCCGGATCCGGGCCATCGCGGCCCAGCAGCAATGCCAGCGCGCGGGCCGCGTTGTCCGCGTTTTCCCGCGACTGTGCGATGGCGGCGCGGGTCGCGGCCTGGCGTGCACGCAGGCGATCAAGTTCGCCGGGCTCATCCAGGCGCAGGCGCTGGCGCACCAGGGCCAACTGTTCGCCACGGTCATCCACGGTCTGCTGCCGGCCCAGCAGGTCCTGCTGGGCCTGCGCCACGGTCAGGTCCAGATAGCTGCGCACCACGTCGGCAATCACCGCTACCTGCGCGGCATTGCGCAGCGCCTCGGCATTGCCGGCCGAGGCCTGCGCGCTCAGCTGCGCACTCTCGGCGGCGCCGAACAGGCCCAGGTCCCAGATCGCTTCAATGCCGGCATGGAAGTAGGTATCGACAGCGGCGGCGTCCTGCACCTGCTTGGCGCTGGCGGAGATTTCCGGCAGGAAACGCGAGTCGGACGTGCCAGCGACGATCCGAACGGCCTGCAGGCGCAAGGTGGCCTGCTGCAGGTCGAGATTGCCGGCGACCGCCTGATCGACCAGGCCATCCAGCGCCGGGTCGGCCAGCACCTTCCACCACTGCCTGGCGTCCACCGCCACGCCCTGGCCCTGCGGTACCTGGGTCCAGGCGCTGGGTGTGCGATCAGGCAGGTCCGGGACGGGCACCGACATGCAGCCGGCCAGGGCCAGGGTTGCCAACAACGCACCGGGGCGCAGCACTGCCTGCAGGGAGAGTCCGCGCCCTGTCCTGGGCACTGCCACTGAAGTGATACGCCTGACCACCAGCCCGCCAACGTGTAGAAGGAGCATGAAGGCTACCGTGCGATTGTGGAGCGAACATGGAGAAATGGTCCGAAAAAGGTCACAGCACGCATGCGGTTCAGGCAACGATGGCGTTGGCCTTTCGCCAGCCTTTCACTGCATGCGACGCACGGAACGCTGGTGCGACATCCGGGCCATTACGTCTTGTTGCCAACTTCCCCGAGCCCCGCCCCTGCGGTCATCCCCACGACCGATACGCCCCGCCATTCCGATTGCGACACTAACGCTGGAATCGTCCCGCCAGGCCGCCGATATCACGCCCGCCATGACAATGCCATGGCGCGAATGTAGCGCCCCGTGCCGCCAACGTCATGACAAACGAAAAACGCCCCCTTTCGGGAGCGTTCTTCTTGAATCTGGAGCGGGAAACGAGACTCGAACTCGCGACCTCAACCTTGGCAAGGTTGCGCTCTACCAACTGAGCTATTCCCGCAGATTTCGTTCGACCTGCGTCGAAGGAGCGCTATTGTGTCGATATTGCTGCACGGCGTCAACAGGAATTTTCGCCTGCATTGCGGGGAGGCGTTCAGGCCCCCAGGACCGATACCTCAGGTTCGCAGGCCACGGCGGTGGAAGTAGACCTGCTCGGCGATGCGCCGCGTGGCCGCCGTGTGCAGCAGCGCATTGAGCGGCCAGTCCGCCTGCAGATGGTCCATCGCCCAGCGCAGCAGGCGCTTGCCATGGAATGCCGGCGCCACCCGCCGCGCCACCCGTTCCGCTTCCGGCCCTTGCCCACGCAGATGGCGGGCAATCGCCTCGCCGACCGCCCAGCCGTGCCGCCACGAGGAGTGGATGCCCCCGGCGGACAGCGGCGAGACGATGCCCGCCGCGTCGCCGGTCAGGATCAGCCGCTGGCCGGTGATCGGCCCATCCGGCCGGCCGCAGGGCACCAGCCCTGCACGAGTGGCCGAGGGGCGCACGGAAGGCGGAATGCCGACGACATCGCGCACGTGGTCGAGGAAGCCATCGATATCCGGCGGCCGCACCTGTTGCGGGTCATGACGCAGCGCCAATCCCACCTGCAGCCCGGTCGGATTCTGTGCGACCCAGCCGATGTAGCCCGGCGCGTAGCGCTTGCTGACGAAGCGATGCAGCGCATTGCCTTGCGCCACCTGCAGGCCGGCGAACTCGCGCTCGACGCCGTAGAGGGTGTCGCGCACCTGGCCAAGGCTGGTGCGCTGGGCCACGCGTGAGCGTGCGCCGTCGGCGCCGACCAGATAGGCGCAGCGCCCTGCCCCTTCCACCTGCCAGCCGTCACCACTGCGATGGGCGTCGGTGAAGGACTGCCGCAGGCGCAGGTCCACGCCATTCGCGCGCAGCTCGCTGGCCAGCCAGCGCATCAGGTTCGGCGTATCGGTGGTGAGGAAGTAATAGCCCGGTGCGGCCAGCAACACGCTGCGCAGGTTCGGCGCATACAGGCGCACGTTTGCGACCCGCTGCACCAGATGTTCGGGTAGACGCATCACACTGAGCAGCGCCAGAAAACGTGACATCGGTGTGGCGATGCGCTCTGCCGTACCGGGAATGCCCAGCCCGATCAAGCCCAACAGACACTGTGAAGTGGCGTCGCGCCCGCCCGGCTCGAACGTGGCCGGGTAGGAGTACTTGCGCCAGATCCGGTAGAACTGGGTGAATATCCGATGATTGAAGATATCGAGGAAGTGCTCCAGCGCCTCATGGCCTTCGCGTCGCTGGGCGATATCATCCAGATAGCCCGTGGGCAAAGGAGAGTCGACCCCATACAAACCCAGCAGCCGGGTGCGTACAGTCAACGGTTGGTCTGGAGAAGCATCGTCGATTTCAATGGCCTTCAACTCGCCTGCCGGGAATCCCATTCCAGGGTCTGGGCGGAACCTGACCCGATCATCGCCGGGATGTGCAGTACTGCCCAGCGGTGGTTGTTCAGCCAGTACCTGCTCCAGCACTTGGCAGAAGCGGTAGACGTTAGCGGTTGAAACCTGTTCAGCCAGCACATGCAGAATGCCTTCGGCCTTCAACCGGGAATACGCTGACTGTGATGTTCGTTCCATCGCAGGCACCTCGCCTACGACGGGGTGTTCGTGCAATCAGGACTGATCGAATGGGCAGAAGACGCGGCCCGGCAGGCACGTGGGGAGCGCCTGCCGGCCGAGCCGGATTTTCGCTATTACCTGAGGCAAGCCTATCGCTCGCTGGAAAGCTACCTGCTGGCCAGCGCCTACACCGTACTGGTGTTCCTGGTACGCCTGCTGGTGCTGTGCCTGAGCCTGCCGCTGTTCGCCATGGCAGCTTTCGTCGGGCTGGTGGATGGGCTGGTGCGGCGGGACATCCGCCGCTTCGAGGCGGGCCGTGAATCGGGCTTCATCTACCACCGGGCCAAAGCCTGCCTGGTGCCGTTGGCCGTGCTGCCGTGGGTTGTTTACCTGGCGCTGCCGATCAGCGTCCCCCCTGCCCTGATCCTGTTGCCGGCAGCCGCCTTGCTGGCAGTGGTCGTGGATATCGCAGCGGCGAGTTTCAAGAAACACCTATGAGGCGCCCCACGCCATGCGCCTTACGACGAAGAAACATCCCGAAACTATTATGCAGCGTCCTCAGAACGATCATATTTCCACATTTATTGTGAGAGTATGGCACCGTGAACACCCACTAATTTCCACCGCTAACAAGGATGCTTCATGACCCCAGAAGAAAAGGCAAAGTCCATTCGCAATCTCACTCGCATGGCACTACCAAGCGATGACGGCTATTTGTTCCGACTTGGGGTAGCCCTCTACTCCTTCGCCTCCCTCAGCAGCTTCATGACGGAGATTGCCAGCCACCTGGACCCAAATATCGACCGCACCGAACTGCAGGCAAAGACCGGAGGTGAAATTCTAAATGCATTCCGTAGCTGCCTGAAAAATGCCAAGAAGGACATCCCGGCGATTGCTTCGCCTGGCCAAGCAGCGGCCGACCTCTTCCAAACCTTGAACAGTGAACGCTCAGATATTGTTCACGCCTACCCCATCACAAACGGCTCCGGCGCTCAAATCCTCCATCGCCGGCTCGACTCGAAGGGGAAGTACTTCGAAGTTACCAATGATTTTCTGGACAGCTTCATTTCGCGACTTCACAACGTCAGCAGCGATCTGTATGCGATCCGGAAAATTGTAAAACCCGAACTTGGCGACTGAGAGCGAGCACAAGCGCTGAAATAGACCACCCGTCTACTACAACGCGAGCAGCAACTGAACATATCGAATACTTCCGAGAGAACAGGGCACCTCAAGAGTGCCCTTACCCGATGCCCTAGACCACGGCCCTAACGATTGCGCAGCCTCAACGCATTCATCCCTTCCATAAGTGCGACCAGTCGCTCGACCTCGCCACCATCGAAGTCCTCTCGGTCCTGTTCCTCGTGCGTCCCCTTGTTGAGGTATTGCCACATGAACGTCTGCTCGCCGATACCCAGTAGCTGACCGAACGCATCAAGCAATGGCTGCTTGTCGTCGTGGTTGAAAGTGTGGGCGCCATGAAGCCTCGCTCGTAGCCCATCACACAGGTTGCGAAGTGAGGGCTGATCGCCAACGCCTGCCACCTTTACGCTGATCATCCCAAGCTCGCACTTGCCCAGCCACCGCCAGATCTTGTTAGCCAGCATCTCCAGCGCCTGCCTGGAGGGCTGCAGCGCCCCCCGATGGTCGCCTCTTTCAAGAGCAGCCCTTGCATTGACAAGGTATGCCTGCGGCGGCACATCCCTCAGCACGCGAGGGTGGTGGTTCCCTAGGTGATGCAGGAAGGTGTAGGAATGCCACTGGTTGCGGTCAACGTGGTTCTGCACATCCTTGATAAATTCGTTGCTGTGACACGTCACGATGATCTGGGTATTGGCAAACCGCTCGCTCTCGAACAACGCCTCTCGAATACCCTGTCGGTGTTCGTGGTCGATGGCATTGATTGCATCGTCGAAAATGATCGTCGGTGCCTGGATGCTCGACGCCTTGGCTAACAGAATCGCCAGGCCCAGGCAGCGCACATGCCCCTCGCTCAAGACCTGAAGCGCATCAACACGCCGGTCAGGAGCGCCACGGAAATTCAGCTCGATCCTTCCCTCGCCTGTGACCGGAAGATGCAGGCCGCAAAGTTTGTCCTGCTCGGCATCACGGACGTTAAACTCGTTGTACAGATCCATCGCCATGTTGTTCAAGCCGGCCATCAAGGCACCTGGCAGCCCAGCACGGTACTGGCGAAGCAGCATTAGAAATTCCGTGTAAGCGCGCTGCACCCTCACTTCGGCCGCGATACGCTCGCCCTCGGCGGTAGCCTCCCTGATCAACTCAGCGTTTTCGGCCTCAAACGCCGCAACGCGCTGCTTGGCATCGCCAACCGCAATTCCGGCTTGGTGCCGTCGGGCTGCATGCTCTGCGATTGCCACACGAGCTTGATTGAGTCGGTCCCGCTCTTCGATCAATTGAGCGCGCTGGTCAAGGTTCTGCTGAATTGCGACATCCAGCTGCTCCAGCTGCAACGCGTAGTTCACCGCTTGCTGTGAGAGGGAGACACCATCCGCAACAGGCGTATAGCCGACCTTCCACCAAGCGGTATCCAGCTGCACGCCAGGGTTTGCGATGTACCGGCAAACCTCATACTCACTATTGATTGTGGCAGCGACGCGCTGCGCAAAGTTGGCGAAGTATGCACGCAACGCATCGGAGGCTATGCGCCGCTGTCCGATAGCAGCCTGGTAGCGCTGCTTAAGCTCTGTAAGCGCCTGCAGCCTCTCTAATCCCTGAGCAGCCTTGGTATAGGGGTTCTCGTGAACATGCACTTGACCTTCGAGCGGGGTCCCACACGCAGGACACTGGTCTGGCGACGCCCCCTGCAGTCCTTGTACCGCAACATACAGTTCTTGGTACGTCGCTTCGTCGCGCTGCTCAGCCAGCTGGTTGGTCAGATCCAGCACTAAATCATGGGCTTCATCCGCAGCACGGTAAGCGGCCAGCAGGTCCTGATGACGGATGCCATACAGCGCTGGTGCCGGTTGGTTGAGAATGTCGTCCAATGCTTGCAGGCGGCCCGGCGCCTCTAGCGTTCCCACCTCCTGTTGCAACTGCGCATAAGTCAGACCTGGTCGAAATGCCGCGGCGTAATTGCCTTCAGCTTGTGCAAAAGCTGCAACAGTTGCGGGTTCGTTGGCGATCAACTGCACGTCATGGGCAATGGCCTGTCGCTTAGCTTCAAGCTGGGCGCCCTTTACGGCGACCAAATTCAGCTGGGCATCCAGCGACTCGTTGAACTGACCGACGAACTCATTGAAGTCATCCATCCCAAACAGGGCGGCTATCAGCTCAGTCTTCTGTCCGGCAGGTTTGGCCGCAATTCTGGAGAATGAGTCAATCCTGTTCTTCTCAATGAAGCAGAACCTGTAGGCATCGGCATCAGCCTGTACAGCGACAGCCTGCCCTTGGGGATCCAAAGCAGCCAACTGTGGCGGGACAAATCTGTTTTCATGGACGTTGCGCAGGTACTGGGCCGCATCAATCCGCTTCTGCGCCCCCTCGTCCACGGCACCGAGCAAGGCAAACTCAAGCGCCTCGCATAGGCTTGTTTTGCCGCTGCCATTGGGGCCGTAGAACAACACGATTCGCTTTGTAAGATCGAATGCCTCTGCATGTCGGAAACCACGGAATGGGCCCAGCGTCAGCTGGGTCAACTTCTGCCACCGCCAACCTGGCCCTCCCGCCAGGGCGTCCAGGACAGGTGGAGCGGCGTCCAGGGCTGCAAACTGACGCCGTGCGAGATCGACAAGATGCACTGAGCGCTGACTGCGATTGCGGGAAGTCGCGCTGACGCTTTCGAAGTTTTCTAGAACGAGCCTTCCGAAACGACGAGCATCATCCGAGACGTGCCCTTCGGGATGATGAAGCCATTGCATGAAACGCTGATAATCATGTGCTGCAGACGCCATCCCTACCTCCGCATGTTTTTATTGGGCTCCGCTTGAAGCCGAGTTCGTACAGCAATTGTGCTTATTGTTCCGAAGCTGGGCCTATCCTAGATCAACATTAATGCGGAAACATGCATTGCCGCATTGAATGCAGCCATCCTCCCGCCAGTACGTCGAAGATCGAGCCACTTCTGGAGCGTGGTGGGGCTCATCATGTTTAAGTACTCTCACGGTGGACCATTGACAGTGCTGGGGCTCTGCCTAGCCTTGGCCCAGCCTTTCCCTGCGCGGGCTGATTACGAAATAGAACGCGCCCAGCTGGCCGCTGTACTTCGCCAGTTGGATGCCCTGGAACGGCACGCCGACAGCAGCGCTACCCTCTCCCACTCCATCGCCGCCCGGTACCACTTCGACTACCTGCGCCTGCGCGAGGATATCCAGCGCATCCGCTCCGGCGTCCAGAGCTACCTGACGCCCCAGCGCGCCCAGCCCCGTGACCCTGCCCCCATGCTCGGCGAGTACATCGGCGAGGCCGATGCGCCATGACCGCCGCCCAGCAAGCCGCCTTCCAGGCCCACAGCGGGTTCACCCCTGCACAGATGGCTGTTCTGGTCCTGTCCCTAGTGTTCGCCGTGACATTGCTCTGGGGCGCTTGGGCCATTCGCACCGCCTATACCGGCTGGGCTGAGCAACGCCTCAGCAACCGGCAATTTGTCGGTGTCGTGATCCGCTTCGTCGCGCTGTACCTGGTGCTGACGTTCTTTCTCCTGTCCTGAAGGAGTTGTAGTGATGAAAACGTTGTCTTGCCCGCTTTCGCCACGCCGTGCTGCTCGGCGCTCTGTTCAGCCCGGCCATGGCCGTTGCCCAAGGCCGTCTGCCGACCATGGAAGACCCGTCCCGCGGTGCGGGCAACGGCATCATCCAGACGATCCAGAACTATGGCTACGACATGGTGCTGCTGATCGCCCTGCTGGTGGTGGCCGGGATGTTCATTGGCGTGTGCTACCACGCCTACACGCGCTATTCCGAGATCCATATTCGTTTGCCGAGCAGGGACTCATGTGATGTTCAAGGCCAGTAGCTGCATCTGCAGCACTGGCCTCCATCATCTGACTGAACAGTCCAGTCACTCTGCGGCTTCCTGCCTTGCTCGCTCAACTCCCTCAACGATGCTCTTGATCAAACCATCTACGCGCTCAGGATCCACATAGTAAGGCCTGTCCCAATCCTGGCGCTCGGGGTCGAAGTTAAACTCCAACGTGGTGTCGCCATCGTCCTCGAACTCTATGCCTCCCTGTTCGAAAATCACTTGTCCCCAAACATAGCTATCCTCATCCCTGAAAAGCTGCAGCAACTTCTCGCTCGCCCTGCAAACTGGCAACAGGTATCGGAGAACAGATATACGGGGCAGGTACCGTGCCAGATCATTCATCAATGCAAACCCTTGCTCCATGATGATGGGGTCTCGGCTATCCACATCGCTCACCGCTAACGAGTACGTCTTAGCAACCCGATAAACGTGCCAGAACTCATCGATGAATTCTTGTAACCCATCGAATACTTCTCGCTCCACCTTTGAGTCTGAGACTAAGTTGATCAGCCCGTCTGGATTAACAGAACGCAAGAGTCCGCCCACAGCATCTTTGGAATCCCGTCGGTCAGGCAGCGAATTCAGCTTTTTTCTGAGCGCGTCCATTGTTTCAGCCAGGAAGCTCACGTCTAACGTTGGTAGGTAGGGATACTGATGGATGACGGGGTGCGCCACGCCCCACTTCCACATCAAGAAATTACGCGCGAACAAGTGACCCTTGAGTTCGCTCCACCCCATGATGTGGAGCATAGGAACAGCTGCGCCAGCCACTCTTTCAGTATCCGTGTCATCAGCAAGGGCTGATGCGCTGTGCTGATTGGTCTTATCCACCCACTCCTGCAAAGTCTTGGGTACAGCGTCGCGAGCCAACAGGAAAAAGTAGTGGGCAACGGGCTTGCCAAATCTCTGGAGGTTCCGAACTTCCTCCTCAAGATGAGAGACGTGGATCTTTTTCTGATTCTTGCATTGAGCTGCAGCACGGGTTGCTGGATCGTAAATATCCACACCGCCTTGCGAGTCACCACTGACACCATGGGCAACAATCCGCGTGTACGGCCCTCCGATGATTGGCAACTTTTGCTTGATCAACACGTGCTCAAAGACATCCAGGCAGAGATCCTCAAATCCCTCGCCACGCTTCGGTGCCACAAAGTTCTCAAGCCTGCTGGCAACAGCCTTGGACAGCATTCTCATCACCACACCTCACTCCCCAATAGGCTATCCGAGGCTGCACTCATCCAATCCTGATGAAACCATGCGGCAGCAAGCCTCGGCATGAGATGGAACACTACATTGAACTCCCGAGCAAATCCGGGCTTGTACCTTGACGGATTGAACAACGCGTAAAGCGCTTCTAGCTGAGGGTGTAGTCCTTGCCAGTGGCCTTGGCCTGGCGGACGGTTGCATCTGAGAGTGCCATGTACGAGCTCCTGAACATGAAATTCAGGGCTAGATGCTCGTGACGCTCCACGCTCCTCTCCAGCAACAAACCGCCACGGCGGGAGTCCGGATTTCATGGACTAATTTCTGGACTAAAAAAGTCCGGATGCCCATGGATCGGAGTGGCTTTGACTGGAACGAGAAAAGACGCCGAAGCGTCTGATTTCAACGACTTACAAACTTCCATGGAACTCTGTAGATCTATAAATGGAGCGGGTAACGAGACTCGAACTCGCGACCTCAACCTTGGCAAGGTTGCGCTCTACGGACTGGGCCACTCCCTCCGTCATCGACCGATCCGCGTCAGAGGACTGGCACTGCGCTAAGAGATGACGGCCCCTTCCTCGTCGCCCATAAATATTCGGTCACAATAGACTCGATCGTGGGCATTTGCTGTGTCTTTTCGGACTATTTGTATGGATCCTTTGCGCTCAGCATAGCAACGTACGACGAGCCATTCGGAATGAGCGCACTGCCAAGAGGCCGAGCAGATGTCTATTCAGAATTTCGGGACAGACGGGTTCATCGAGCAGCAAAACGGTTGATTTACAGGAAATGATTTCGAGCTGCTGCAGAACAAACGACATGACTACGCCTGATGACATTGTCCGGGACCTTGGCGATACATTCCCTCATCACAAGGTATGCCTTTCACCCAAGGATGTACCTCGAGATGTTGCGCTGCCCAGAAGCTGGGAGAACTTCGGACTCAGGCCCGACGTCGCCCCGGTCTTTCCTGCTGGCTGGAGCTCATTCTCCAATGAGTTCCCATCGACAATTGCGCTGTTCAACGACTGCCTGCTGGGCACAGCATTGCTACTAGGTGATGAAATTGAATTGGTGTACATCTTTCACGACGGAAACAGCCTCTACTACTACATAGGGGGAAGACCCGTCGAAGATGGAACCACAGAGACCTTCCAGTTCAAGCATCTGCCCAGCAGACTGCAGGACTTCTATCGCGAAGTGCACGACGGCTACACCTTCTATCCTGCACGCTCCATGGGTCCGCAGCGCCTTGCTGACCAGTCACGGGTCTCCGAACTGGTCGATGAGGCGGACGATTCTTTTGCGGCAGGTTGGATCACCGTATTCTCGAACGGCAGCGGAGACTATGTCGCAGTGAACGCCGACAGCCATGATGATTCGGATGCTCTGATTTGGTGGCATGAGAATCCTGCAGCTCCAGAACTCGACATCAATGTCTTCAGAGTCATGGATGCATGGATGAAAATTTTTCTGGAGGACACCCAGCCTCGCGAGCCAAAGGTCAAGTCTGGTGCGCGATGATGACCGACCGGCCTGACAGGCCGGATGCCGCCCCACACATCGAGCAACTCTCAGCCCCTGGCCGAAATCATCTCAGGGCACTCTGATGACCCACAACGAAAAACGCTCCCTTCCGGGAGCGTTCTTCTTGAATCTGGAGCGGGAAACGAGACTCGAACTCGCGACCTCAACCTTGGCAAGGTTGCGCTCTACCAACTGAGCTATTCCCGCTTGGGAGGCGAAATTTTACCTATTCTGGGAATGGCGTCAAGTGCTTTTTTCAGGGGCTGCGGAGCGACTTGCATTGCGTATCCACGCATGGCGTGGATCTACTACAGCATCCCCGCAAACCGATGGATCCGCATCATCTGTGGATGCAACATTTCCAGTAGATCCACGCCATGCGTGGATGGGGCATTACCGTAGATCCATCCAGCGCGTCGCGTAGATCCACGCCATGCGTGGATAGGCGCATCGATGGGGTCAGAGCCCGGTGCTCAGTTGCCCAGCTTCTTCTGCCGCGCACGCTCGCGCGCAGCGCGCTCGTCATCGCGCAGGCTCGGCCAGGCGGCGTGCAGGTACTGCAGGCCCGACCACAGGGTCAGCACCGCGGCAATCGCCAGGGTCCAGTCGCCGATATGGAACACCGGCCAGCCCATCCAGATGTCTTCCACCGGCACGTTCGGGGCCACCGAGTACAGCAGGCACAGCAGCGCGACCATCTGCGCGGTGGTCTTGATCTTGCCGATCATCGCCACGCGCACCTTCGCACGCTGGCCCAGCTCGGCCATCCATTCGCGCAGCGCCGAGACCGCGATCTCGCGGCCGACGATCACCGCCGCCCAGAACGCCATCCACGGCGTCGGATGGCCCTGCACGATCAGGAACAGTGCCACTGCCACCATCAGCTTGTCCGCGACCGGGTCGAGGAAGGCACCGAAGGCCGACTCCAGCTGGTAACGGCGAGCAATCCAGCCGTCGAGCCAGTCGGTGATCGCGGCCAGGCCGAAGATCGCCGCCGAAGCGAAGTTGGTCCAGGTGTAGGGCAGGTAGAACACCAGCACCAGCACCGGGATCATCACGATCCGCAACAACGTCAGCCAGGTGGGCAGGGTCAACTTCATGCTTGCGTGCTTCTCTCTCTACTCGGCCGCATCAGGCGTGGCCAACCCGTGCAGGTTAGCGTAGATACGTGCCGCGAGGGCGTCATTGATGCCTTCCACCTTGGCGATTTCCGCTTCGCCAGCGGCTTTCAGCCCCACCAGGCCCCCGAAATGCTTGAGCAGGCTGGCGCGGCGGCGCGGCCCGATACCGGGAATGTCCTCCAGCTTGCTGGTCATCCGCGCCTTCTGCCGGCGGCCGCGGTGGCCGGTGATGGCGAAGCGGTGCGCCTCGTCGCGCACCTGCTGGATGAACTGCAGCGCCGGGTTGGCCGCGCCGGGGCGCAGCTCGCGGCCGTCGGGCATCACCAGCGCTTCATGGCCAGCGCGCCGCTCCACGCCCTTGGCCACGCCCACCAGCAGCACACCTTCCACGCCCAGGTCGGCCAGTGCGGCCTGGGCCTGCGCCAGCTGCCCGGCGCCGCCGTCGATCAGCAGCACGTCCGGCAGCACGCCCTGCTCTTCCACCGCACGGCGGAAGCGGCGGTCGATGGCCTGGCGCATGGCGGCGTAGTCATCGCCCGGCTCGATGCCGCTGATGTTGAAGCGGCGATACTGCGCGCGCACCGGACCGGCAGCGTCGAACACCACGCACGAGGCCACGGTAGCCTCGCCCAGGGTGTGGCTGATATCGAAACACTCGACCCGCTTGACCGGCTCGGCCAGGCCCAGCATCTCGCGCAGTGCGTCGCTGCGCGCATGCTGCGCGTTGCGGCTGTTGAGTTCGGTGGCCAGGGTCAGCTGCGCGTTGCGGCTGGCCAGTTCCACGTAGCCGGCGCGCTCGCCGCGCACGTTCCACTTCAGCTGCACCTTGCGCTCGGCCGAGGCCGACAGCGCGGCGACCAGCAGGTCGGCGTCGGGGATCTCGCGGTCCAGCAGGATCTCGCGCGGCGGCTCGAATTCGATGTAGTACTGCGAGACAAACGCGGCCAGCACTTCCTCCGGGCTTTCTTCACCATTGGTGCGCGGGAAGAACGGGCGGGTGCCGAGGTTGCGGCCATCACGGAAGGCCAGCAGCAGCACGCAGGCCTGCGAGCCCTGCATGGCCACCGCCAGCACGTCCAGGTCGGCAGCACGGCCATCCACGTACTGGCGGGTCTGCATGCTGCGCAGCGAGGAAATCAGGTCACGCAGGCGCGCGGCCTGCTCGAATTCCAGTGCCTCGCTGGCGGCCTGCATCTGCTCGCCCAGCTCGCGGGTCAGTTCGTCGCTCTTGCCTTCCAGGAACAATGCAGCGCGACGTACCGATTCGGCGTACTCGGCAGGCGCCACCAGCTCCACGCAGGGCGCGCTGCAACGCCCGATCTGGTACTGCAGGCACGGTCGCGAACGGTTGCGGAACACGCTGTCCTCGCAGCTGCGCAGCTTGAACAGCTTGTGCATCAGGTTCAGCGTTTCGCGCACCGCAGTGACGCCGGGATACGGCCCGAAGTAGCGGCCGGGAATGGCGCGCGGGCCGCGATGCAGCGCGATGCGCGGCCAGTCCTCGCGGGTCAGCAGCACATGCGGGTAGGTCTTGTCGTCGCGCAGCGAGACGTTGTAACGCGGCGACAGCGACTTGATCAGCTGGTTTTCCAGCAGCAGCGCCTCGGCTTCCGAGCGCGTCACCGTCACGTCCATGCGCACGATCTGCGAGATCATCGACATGATCCGCGCATTCTTCGGGCTGCCGTTGAAATAGCTGCCGACACGGTTGCGCAGCGCACGCGCCTTGCCGACATACAGCAGGGTGTCGTCGGCCGCGTACATGCGGTACACACCGGGGGCGGTACTGAGCTGGGCCGCGAAGGCCTTGCCGTCGAAGGCCGGGGCGGGAACGTCGGTCATTCGCTGATCGGCACTTCGCTGAGCACGCCGCTTTCGGGGTCGAATCGCAGTATGGCGTGGGCGTCGGTCTCGGCGATCCACACCGCACCGGCACCCACGGCCAACCCGGCCGGGCCGTGCAGGCGGCGCGGCAGCGGCTGGGTGGTCAGTTCGCCACCGCCCAGGCGCAGCGTGCGCAGGCGGCCATTGCCGGTATCGGCAATCCATAGCAGCGGCGCATCCGGACTCAGCGCGATCGCCTGTGGGAACTGCAGGCTGGCCTGCGCGCGCGGGCCATCTTCGTCACCGAAACGCCAGGGGCCCTGCCCGACCAGCGTCTGCACCAGATCCCCGCGCAGCTGCAGTGCACGGATCGAGGAGCCCAGCGCATCGGCCACGTACAGCACCTGCTGCACCACGGCCAGCGCAGTCGGTTGGGCAAAGGCAGCCAGGTGGCCGCTGCCGTCACGCTCGTCGATGGCACCGCTGCCGGCGCGCCACTGCAGGCTGCGCTGACCCAGGTGGTAGCTCCAGATGCGGTTGTCGCCGGCCATGGCGATGTGCAGCTGGTTATCGGCGATGGCGAGGCCGACCGGGTGGTCCAGCGAGACCTGCCGCGCCTGTGCTACCGGGCCCTCCACCGGCGCACCGGGGCGGCCATTGCCGCACAGCGTGTCGACGATGCCGGTCAGCAGGTTGATGCGGCGCACGGCATGGTTGCCGGTGTCGGCCACGTACAGCGCGTCGCGCTCAAGCACCAGCGCCTGCGGGCGATGGAACGCCGCTTCGGCGAGGTTGCCGTCCATGAAATCGGCCGTCCCCAGCCCGAACTGGCGCAGGATGCGGCCGCCGTGGCTGCATTCGAGGATGCGGTGATGGCCACTGTCGGCGATGTACAGGCGTTCGGTGCTGACCGCCAGGCCCAGCGGAAAACGCAGGGCCTGCCGCGGCTCCGGATGCAGCTCGGTACCGCCGCGCGGCGGTGCCGACGGCGCACCGTGGCACAGCGCATTCAATGCACGCTCAAGCTCTCCCGGAGCCCCCAGCCCGACCAGCCGCTGCTGCTCGCGACCCTGCGCGTCCAGCAGCACCACGGTCGGCCACGATGTGATGCCGAAGCGACGCCAGCCATCCCAGTCGGCATCGAGCAGGACCGGCATTGACAGCCCCTGGCGGCGCAGCAGTTTGAGTGCGGCGCCGGCGTCACGCTCGAAATCGAAGCGGGGTACCTGCAGGACCAGCGGCTGCAGCATGCCAGGGTGACGCGACAGCCATTGACTGAATTCGGCCAGGCGCTGCGCGCTCCAGGCAGAAGCGGCGTTGACGAACAACAGCGCCACCGGCCGACCGCGCAGTTCGGTCAGGGTACAGGGGGCGGCATTGAGCCAGGTGGCGAACTCGGGTAGGTCCGGGACGGGCTGGACGTTCATGGCCCGATTATGCCGGAGTCGGCGTCATGCAACAGTCGTGCCACTGCACGTTTTGCAGCATTGTCGACCAGCGTCCAGACCTGTTCGAAGTGATCACTGCCGCCGGTGTAGGGATCCGGGATGGCCGCCTGCCCCTCCCCGCCCGACCAGGGCAGGTACAGCGCCAGCCGCTCACGCTGGGCGGGTGCCACCAAGCGTCCCGCGTCCCGCAGGTTCGCCTCGTCGGCGCACAGGATCCAGTCGAAGCGGTCGAAATCAGCGGCGTGCAGCTGGCGCGCACGCAGGCCGCCGATGTCCACGCCGTGCCCGGCCGCGCAGGCGATCGCACGCCGGTCCGGCGGCTCGCCCACATGCCAGTCACCGGTGCCGGCCGAATCCACCTGCACGCGCCCCGCCAGTGGCGAAGCGTCCAGGCGTGCGCGGAGCGCGCCTTCGGCCATCGGCGAACGGCAGATGTTGCCGAGGCAGACGACCAGCAGCTTCATCGGGCAGCCAACGTCTGCAGCAGTGCTTCGGCGCGCTCCAGGTCCTCGGGCGTGTCGATGCCCGCCGGGAATGGTTCAGGCGAGATCGCCACGCTGATCGGGTAGCCGGACTCGAGCACGCGCAGCTGCTCCAGCGATTCGACCTGCTCCAGCCGACCCGGGGGCATCGCCGCGAACTGCTGCAGGAAACCGGCGCGGTAGCCGTAGATGCCGATGTGGCGCAGCCAGGCATGCCCTTCCGGCAGCACGTCGCGGCTGCGCGCGAAGCCATCGCGGTGCCAGGCAATCGGCGCGCGGCTGAAGTACATCGCCTCGTTGCGCACGTTGCGCACCAGCTTGACCACGTTCGGATCGAACAGGGTTTCTGCATCCTCCACGGTGGTCGCCAGGGTCGACATCGGCGCATTGCCTTCAACCAGCGCCTGGGCCACCGCACGGATTCCCGCAGCCGGCGCGAACGGTTCATCCCCCTGCAGGTTGACCACTACGGTGTCGTCGGCCCAGCCGGCGATGCGCGCGCACTCGGCCAGGCGGTCGGTACCGGAGGCATGCGAGGTGGCGGTCATGGCCACCTTCACCTCGGCCAGCCCGGACAGCGCGTCGGCGATGCGTTGATCGTCGGTAGCAACCCAGACCTCGCCAGCGCCGGCCTGCAGCGCGCGGCGCGCCACGTGCAGCACCAGCGGCTCACCACCCAGCAGGCGCAGCGGCTTGCCCGGCAGCCGCGAGGCGGCATAGCGGGCCGGAATGGCGACGACGAATTCGGTCATGGGGCAATACTCGGCAGGCTCGTTACAACGGGGATGCGGCCGGCGGCACGTGAATGCAAGCGCCGCCGCGCCGCTCAGTTCGGTCGCAGCTTGTCCAAGCGGTCGGTCAGCGCCACCCAGAACGCGGCAGGCAGCTCGGCACGCAACGGCACCGCGTAATGCCAATCGTTGCCGAACGCGCGGCATTTCACCGCATCCTTCTCTGTCATCAGCACCGGCAGCTGGCTGCCGAACGACAGGTCCTGCGGCTGGTAGGCCTGGTGGTCGGCAAAGGCGTGCGGCACCACGCCGATGCCACGCGCGCGCAGCATGTCGAAGAAGCGCTGCGGATGGGCGATGCCGGCCACCGCATGAACACGCTGGCCCTTGAAGTACGACAACGGGCGCGCGCGGCCACCGGCCAGCGGCTGCGCACTGTCGATGTGCAGGGCCATCGGCCACTGGCCGAAACCGCAGGCCTGTGCCGCGCTTTCCTCATCGGCCTGGCCCAGGTTGACCACGCGGAAATCGCATTCGCCGGCACGGCTGACCGGCTCGCGCAGCGGTCCGGCGGGAATCATCCGGCCGTTGCCGTAGCGCCGCTGGGCATCGACCACTTCGATCTCGATGTCGCGCGCCAGCCGGTAATGCTGCAGGCCGTCATCGCAGACGATCACATCGCAGCCGGCCTGGATCAGTGCCCTGCCTGCGGCCACGCGGTCAGCGTCCACGCGCACCGGCACGCCGGTCTTCCAGGCGATCAGCACCGGTTCGTCACCGCCCTTGGCGGTCGGCGTGTCGGCCTGCACCCACAGCGGCTTGTCAGCGTCTTCACGGCCATAGCCACGGCTGGCGACGCCCGGCTTCCAGCCGGCCGCACGCAAGCGCTCGACCAGGGCGATGGTCAGCGGCGTCTTGCCGGTGCCGCCGGCGGTGATGTTGCCAACCACGATGACCGGCACCGGCAGCGCGTAGCGCTTGCGCCATCCACGCCGGTAGGCACGGCGGCGCAGCGCGGTGACGCCGGCATACAGCGGCGCCAGCAGGCGCATCGCCCACGGAACCGGGCTGCCGTCGTACCAGTACGGCGGGGTCTGGGTACCCTTGCCAGCCATCAGTCCTGCCTTTCGCGGAACTGCATGCTGTGCAGATGCTGGTACAGGCCACCCATGGCAAGCAGCTCCTTGTGGGTACCCCGTTCAACGATGCGGCCGTGGTCCATCACCAGCACCTGATCGGCATGCTCGATGGTCGACAGGCGGTGCGCGATGACCAGCGTGGTGCGTTCGGGCATCAGGCGCTGCAGCGCATCCTGCACCAGTCGCTCGGATTCGTTGTCCAGCGCGGCAGTGGCTTCGTCGAGGATCAGGATCGGGGCGTCACGCAGGATCGCGCGGGCGATCGCCAGTCGCTGGCGCTGGCCACCGGACAGCAGCGCGCCGTTCTCGCCGACAGGGGTCTGCAGCTGCTGCGGCATGCGCGCGATGAACTCCCACGCATTGGCTGCTTCGGCCGCCGCACGGATCTGCTCCTCGCTCGCTTCCATGCCATAGGCGATGTTGGCCGCGATGGTGTCATCGAACAGCATGACCTTCTGTCCGACCATCGCCACCTGCCGACGCAGGTCGGCCAACGGATAGTCATCCAGCGCGACGCCATCGAGGGTGATCACACCACCGCTGGGCTCGTAGAAGCGCGGCACCAGCCGGATCAGGCTGGTCTTGCCACTGCCGGAACGACCCACGATGGCGGTGACCGTGCCGGGCTTGGCAACGAAACTGATGTCGTCCAGGGCAATGCCGCTGTCCTCGCGGTAGCGCAGCATGACGTGGTCGAAGGCCAGTTCGCCGCGTACGCGCTGCACGCTGTTGCGGCCCTCGTCACGCTCGACCTGCATGTCGAGGATGCCGAACAGGCGCTCTGCGGCGGCCACGCCGCGCGAGATCGAGGTCTGCACGCTGGTCAGGCGGCGCAGCGAAGGAATGATGGCCATCATCGAGGTCATCAGGCCCATGAACTGGCCGGCGTTGAGGCGGCCGGCCAGCGCTTCGCGGGTCGATACCCAGACGATCACCGCCAGCGCCAGTGCGGCCAGGAACTGCACCACGCTGGACGCCGCCGCACGGGTGACTTCCACCTTCATGTTCAGCGACAGCATGCGGTTGGCCAGGCGCGAGTAGCGCGAGATCTCATGCTGCTGGGTGCCGTGCACCTTCACTTCCTGCTGCGCCGCCAGCGACTGTTCGGCGGTCTGCGCCATCGAACCCATGCCATCCTGGATGCCACGGCTGATGCGGCGGTAGCGCTTGCCCACGTAGGACACGATCACGCCGATCAGCGGTACCACCACCAGCATCGCCACCGTGACCTTCACGCTCATCTGCAGCATTACCGCCAGCATGGCGATGATGGTCAGGGTGTCGGCCACCACGGTCTTGAGTGCGTCGGCACTGGCCTGGGTGACCTGTTCGGTATCGAAGTTCAGGCGACTGACCATCACCGGCGTCGCTTCGGTATCAAAATGCGAGGACGGCAGGTGCAGGTACTTGGCCAGCACCTGTTCGCGCAGGTCGCGCACCACGCTGCGGCCGGTCTTGGCCAGCGCGTAGTCGCTCACCCAGGTGGCGACGCTGCGCATCAGGAACAGGCCCAGGATGGTCAGCGGCAGGATCACCGCCATGCGCGGTTCCGGGTTGACGAAACCGCGGTTGACCAGCGGCTCCATCAATTTGGTGAAGTGGTAGCCCGCCAGGGCTTCGACCACCATGGCGATGACCGCGGCCACCATGAACACCCAGTAGGCGCGGGTGTACCCCAGCAGACGTTTGTAGATCGGCCACACCGGCGCGTGATTGGAACTCATGGACGCACCTCGGGTGCTGTTGCAATGGCAATACGGCGGAAGCCGAGCTGACCCAGCGCGTCCTGCGCGGTCACCACGGCCTGGTAGGGAGTGCGTGCGTCGGCACGCAGCAGCACGGTCTGCTCGCGATCGCTGCCGGCCACGGCGGCGATGGTCTGCTTGACCGACTCTACGTCGCTGCGCAGCACTTCCTGGTCGTTGATGAAGTAACGGCCTTCGGCGTTGATCAGCACGCTGAGCGAGCGCGGCGGCTCGTTGGTCTGCTGCTGGCTGGCGGTCGGCAACTGCACCTGCAGCGTCGAACGCGCGTCGAAGGTGGTGGTGACCACGAAGAAGATGATCAGCACCAGGATGACGTCGATCAGCGGCACCAGGTCGATATGCGGCTCATCCTGGGATCGGTCGTTGCCGATACGCATCGATCAGGCCTTCGCCGTGGCGGCGCCGGACTGGCGCGCGGCCGGGGCCGGGTTCATCACCCCGGGGCGGCCGTCGAGCGTATCCAGCAGGGCGCTGGCTTCCTGCTCCATCTCCACCACGTAGCCGTGGATGCGGCCCTTGAAGTAGCGATGGAACATCAGCGCCGGGATCGCCACGATCATGCCGGTGGCGGTGCACACCAGCGCCTTGCCTATGCCGCCAGCGAGCTGGTTCACGTCGCCCACGCCGTGGTCGAGGATGCCCAGGAACATCTGGATCATGCCGATCACCGTGCCGAGCAGGCCCAGCAGCGGGCCGGCCGAGGCAATGGTGCCCAGTGCGTTCAGGAATCGCTCCATGCGGTGCACCAGGTGCCGGCCGGTGTCTTCGATGCGCTCGCGGATCTGGTCGCGCGGGCGGTTGCGGGCTTCCAGTGCGGCAGCCAGCAGCGCGCCCAGCGGCGAGTTCGCCCGCAGGGTCTGCAAGTGGGCCGGGTCGAGCTTGCCGCGAGCGGCCCAGTTGCGCACTTCCTGGCCGAGGCCGGGCGGCAGCACTTCAGTCCGCCGAAGGGACCAGAAACGCTCCAGGATGATCGCCAAAGCCAGTACGCCCAACAGCAGCAGCGGCACCATCGGCCAGCCACCGGCCTTGACCAGTTCCCACACGTTTCAACCCTCCGGCCCAACGGCCGCTTGTTCGATCGGCGATAGGATAGCAGCCGACCGCGCCCGCCCAGCGGCATCCCACCACCGGGATGCATGGATGCGCTGTTCACGCAGCTGCAGGCCTTGTGCGCCAAGCCATACGCGGATCGCCCCGGAGTCGGCCGTGGCCAGCACCTCCGCGCCTTGCGCCTGCCAGCGCTGGACCACCTCCTGGCGCGGGTGGCCGAAGCGGTTCCGGTGCCCGGCCGAGACCACCGCCAGCCGCGGCGCCACCGCCGCAACCCACGGCGCACTGGAGCTGCCGCCGCTGCCATGGTGCGGCACCAGTACCACGTCCGCCCTCAGCGCGTGCGGGTACGCCTGCAGCAGCGCCCCCTCGGCCGGTCGACCGATGTCACCCGGCAGCAGGACCACGCCGTGACGGCTGGCGATGCGCAGCACGCAGCTGTCCTCGTTTTCGGCTTGCCGGCCGCCCGGCGCCGGGTGCAGGACCTGGAAATCAACCCCGTCCCACTCCCAGCGCATCCCCTGCTGGCAGGGCGTGGCGCCGCCGATGGTGCTGCCCGGTGGCGCCAGCAGCTGCAGCCCGGGCAACTGCCGTCGCAGGCTGGGCAGGCTGCCGGTGTGATCCAGGTGGTCATGGCTGAGCATCACCTGCCGGGGCGGCCCCTGGCCGAGCGCGCGCAGGGCCGGGACCAGGATGCGTTCGTTGCCCTCGCCGCCAGTCGGCGGCCCCACGTCGTACCAGAGCGCGTGCCGTGCCGTGCGCACCAGCACCGCCGTGCCCTGGCCGACATCGTGCACCAGCAGCTCCAGTTCCCCCGCGGCCGGTGCATGCCGGGCCGGCCACAGCAGCGGCAGGCACAGCAGCAGGCCCGCCAGGCCACCGCCGGCGCCGCGCGGCAGCAGCCACCAGAACACGCCCAGCAAGGCCACGGGTAGCGCCCAGCGCGGCGCCTCGGCCAGCCACCACATCGCCTGCGGATGCAGCGCCAACGGCTGCAGGGCCCCCCAGCTGAGCTCGAACAGCCAGGCCGCGGCACGCCAGGCCCAACGCCCCGCGCCGTCATGCAGCACGTGCAGGCCGGTACCGAGCAGCGACAGCGGAACAACCAACATTGTCCACCACGGGATGATCGGCAGGTTGACCAGCGGCCCCAGCCGCGCGGTCCCGCCGAACAAGGCGATGCACAGCGGCAGCAGCCCAAGGCTGGCAACACCTTGCGCGGCAAGGAACCCGCGCAGCCCGCCACCGATTCCCTCCGGCCCCGTCCTCGGCAGGCACCAGAGCAGCCACAGCACGCCACCGAAGCTCAGCCAGAATCCAGCCGAGAGCACCGACAGCGGCGCAGGCAACAGCATCACCATCGCGGCCAACGCCAGCCCCTGCCCTGCGCCCACCGGGCGACGCCCGGCCCTGGCCAGTGCGACCAGCCCGATCATCAGCGCTGCGCGCACCGTCGGCAGCGCACCACCCGCCGCCACGGCATAGGTGGCTGCGGCCAGCGCCGCTCCCCATGCGGCGGCCTGCGGCCGTGGCCAGTACCGTCCCAGCAACGGGCACAGCCACCACCACAAGCGGCACAGCAGTACACCGAAGCCAGCCACCACGCCCACGTGGAAACCGGAGATGGCGACCAGATGGGTCAGGCCCAGCGCGCGCAGGTGTTCCCAGTCGGCATCGGACAGGCCACGGGTATCGCCCAGTGCCAGCGCCTGCACGAACCGCGCGGCAGGATGTGCCACCTGCACGGCGATCGCTGCACTGCTGCGTTCCCGCCAGGCCTGCAGGCCCTGCGCCGGCAGCCATTCCCGCGCACGGGCCGGATCACGCACCGAGGCATTGCCGGAGATGCCCCGCAGCACGGCGTGGCGCTCGCCATCGAAGCCGCCGGGATTGATCCGCGAGCGTGGCGCGCGCACGCGCAGCGACAACTGCCAATGCGATCCTGCGCGAACCGCATGGCGCCCGCCCTCCGCCTCGTGCGCCGGCGATCCGCGCCACGGATCGTTCCAGGTCACCTGCAGGCGCTTGCCACGCAGCGATGGCAGCGCGCCGGCATCTTCGACATGCAGCACGAAACGCGTGTAGCCGGGCCCCTGCCGGGGAAGGTCGGCAACCCGGCCCCGCACCTGCACATCCTGCGGTGGGGCGCCGGGTGGCAGCTGGCCATGCAGGACCCAGTGCCCGTGCACCGTTGCCCAGGCCAGGCCTAGCAGGGCCGCGGCCCAGGCACGGCCGCGCCAGGGCAACAGCCAGCCGCCGACGCCGGCGATCGCCATCGGCACACTCAGCCACAGCGGCAGCAACATCGGCATCTGCACGCAGGCCAGCGCCCCCAGCACCAGGCCTGCAGCGCAGCCAAAGCCAAACAGGGCCGGGGCGGATCGATCGGGAACCATTTCCCCAGCCTGCCGCTGGAGGCCGCAGGCTGCCTATCGGGCCTTTCCCCGTGCGCCTGTCAGCGCCGTACGGTACCGCGGTGGAAATTGACTCTGAAGCTGGCGCCGCCGCCAGCCGCTTCGCCAACGCTGACCGAGCCACCGTGGTGCTGCACGATTTCCTTCACCAGGTGCAGGCCCAGGCCACTGCCGCTGCCGGCTGCACGCAGGCGGTGGAAGGGCTCGAAGATCGCTTCGCGGTCGCCGACCGGAATGCCGGCGCCCTGGTCGCTGACCTCCAGCAGGCCGCGTGCATCGAGGCGCACGCAGATCGTGCCGCGCCCGCCGCCATGGACGATGGCGTTGTGCACCAGGTTGGCGATCACCCGCCCCAGCGCCAGGCTGTCGCCATGGATCCACACGGGCGACTCCGGCGCATCCACCTCGAAGCCATAACCGGCGCCGACCACCAGCGGCGCCAGATCGGCGGCCGCCTCGCGCACCAGCAACGCCAGGTCCAGCCGCTGCAGCGCGCCGACATTGCGATCGAGACGCTGCAGGTCGAGCAGGTGCTCAGCCACGTTGCCGAGGCGGGCGACGTCGGTCAGCAACTGCGATTTCAGTTCACCCTGCGGCAGCTGCGACAGGCGCGC
Source organism: Stenotrophomonas sp. YJH_SMC_25 (assembly GCF_059369595.1). Classification (NCBI taxonomy): domain Bacteria; kingdom Pseudomonadati; phylum Pseudomonadota; class Gammaproteobacteria; order Lysobacterales; family Lysobacteraceae; genus Stenotrophomonas; species Stenotrophomonas sp. YJH_SMC_25. The sequence continues at coordinate 57,757 of NZ_JCAFSV010000005.1, forward strand.
CTGCACCACCGCGATCGGTACGCGCAGCTCATGCGCGGCATCGGCGAGGAACTTGTCGCGCGCTGCATAGCCCTGCTGCACCTTGTCGATCGCATCGTTGAACGCTTCCACCAGTGGTGCGACCTCGGTGGACACCAGCTGCGCATCCAGGCGCGCGCCCGGCTGGCCGATGTCCAGTTCCTTGGCCTGCTGCGCGGAGCGGCGCACGCCGCGCATCGCGCGATGGATCACCGTCGGCATCACCAGCAGCGTGACCACGATCAACGGCAGGAAGAACCACAGGCCGATCAGGCGCAGCACCATCAGCGCGCCATCCAGCAACCCACCCTTTGGAGCACCACCGACCATCACCGTGATGCGGCGTCCATCCTCGTTGCGGATCATCACCCGCGCCACGTCCAGATAGGGTGGCACCAGTGAACCCAGTTCGGTGGCGCCCACTGTCGGCAAGCGTGCCAGCAATGGCGCGTGGACCGCAGGAATCGTGCCGCGCTCCAGCCACGTGCCCCTGTCATCAACCGCCGCGAACCAGAGGTTGCCGCCGGCCCCGGCATTGAGCTTGTCCCAGCGCGCCTGGTCCAGTTCCAGCCGGCCGCCTTCGCTGTGCACGGCTTTGGCCACCGCCTCGGCCGTGAACATGTCCATGCCCCAGGAGTCCTTGTCACCCCAGGTCAGGATCAGCGCGACCACCGCGAACAGCACGGTGAACGCCTGCGCAAGGAACAGGCGCCAGGCCAGGCCCAGGGTGATGGAACGGATCGGGCGTGCCATCTCAGGCCTCCGCCAGCAGGTAGCCGACGCCGCGGATCACATGGATCTCCACGCCGGCCCCGGCCTGTTGCAGCGCCTTGCGCAGCTTGGAGATATGCGCGTCCAGTGCATTGGACTGGATCTCGTCATCGAAGCCGTACACCGCCGCCTCCAGTGCACTGCGGGTGACGGTACGCCCCTGCCGCATCGCCAGCGCCTGCAGCACCAGCACCTGGCGCCGGGGCAGCGCCAGCAGCTGGCCATCGACCTGCGCCTGCAGCGATTCGAAATCGAACTCCAGCCGGCCCAGTCGCAAGCGTGGTGTCACCATTGCCGAGGGCCGTCGCGAGACCGCACGGATGCGCGCCATCAGTTCCTCGATCGCCACCGGCTTGACCAGATAGTCATCGGCGCCGACATCCAGGCCCTCGACCTTGTCCGACAGCGTGCCCTTGGCCGTCAGCATGATCACCGCCAGGTTCGGACGCAGGGCCCGCGCAACGGCAACGAAGCCAGCGCCATCGCCATCAGGCAACTGGCGGTCGAGCAGCATCAGCTGGTGCACCGGTTCGCGCAGCGCGATGGCCGCTTCGGCCAGGCAACCAACCACATCGGCGACCACGCCCTGCCGCTCCAGCCCCGATTGCAGGGCACGGGACAGGTCAGGATCGTCTTCGACCAGGAGGATGCGCATCGGGGGCTCGGCTACCGGAAACGGTGCCGATCATAGTGCCTGGCGCCCACTTTTTCCGCTTCGGCCTGCCGGATGCGCCGACGCAATGTTCTGACAATGTTGCTCCCCCATCATGCGCAGCCATCCTCCGCAACGTCGTTGACCGATGCCGCCACTGCCCTCGACCCTGCTGCGCCCGCTGCTGTTCTCCGCTGCCTTTGGCCTGCCGGTGTTCGCGCAGGCCGCCGACAGCAACCCGGGCGTACAGGCCGGCATCAGTGCTGGCGCGACCTCGGGCGCGTATGCGCACTACGACGTCAAGCCACTGGTGGTCCCGTCCATTGCCTGGCAGGGCCAGCGCTTCTTCGCCAGCCCGGGCTCGCTGGGCATGTACCTCTACAAGCGCGAGGGCCTGCGCCTGTCGGCGGCGGTCACGCCCTACACGCTGCGCTTCAAGACCGACGACGTGAACGATCCTCAGCTGCGTCTCCTGCACAGCCGGCAGATGTCCGCCATGGCCGGCATCAATGGTGAATACAGCGCCGACTGGGGCATCGTCGAGGCCAGCGTGATGCGCGAGGTCACCGGGCACGGAGGTGGCATGGAGTCGCGCCTGCACTACAGCTATCCGATCCAGGCTGGTCGCTTCACCTGGGTGCCCAAGGTCGGCGTGGTGCACTCCAGTGCGCGCCTGCTCGACTACTACTACGGCATCAGCGATGAGGAAGCGCTGCGCTCGGGACTTGCCGCCTACAACCCGGGTAGCGCGACATCACCGAGCCTGCAGATCGCAGTCAGCACGCCCCTGGGCACGAAGTGGCGCGCGACCGGCGTGGTCGCCAACCAGTGGTTCGGCGATGCAGTAAAGGACAGCCCGATGGCACGACGCGGCACTCAGTCATCGGCCTTCATTTCCCTGATGCGCTCGTTCTGAACGAGCACCCGCTACGGACAAGGACTCCCCATGGCCTCCGTCTCCCCCACCTCCGAAGCACACGCGATCCTGCGAGCCCCCGATCTGGACAGCGCCGAACGCGTCTACCTTGGCCTGATGCCCGACCTTGAGCACGTAAGCGCGCTTGCACGTCGCGCGCTCGGCCAGTCGCGCGTTGCCGACGCAGCCCGGGGATACGCGCTTTCGATGACCCTGGTCGGGCTGCGCCTGCAGGAACTGGAAATGGGCGAGGCCAGCGCGAAAGAGCACCGGCAGGCCACCCTGCGCAGCCTGCGCCAGGCCTTCAGCGCCTGAGCACCGGCCTGCCGCAACGCGGCGGCAGTGCCGCGCCCCCGCTCAGCGGAACGTGGTCCAGGCCAGCACAGCGGACAACAGGGCGACCCAGATCACTGCCTTGAACGTACCTTCCAGCATGTTGCCGCCGAACAGCAGTTCAAAGAACGGATTGGGCCTGGAAACCGGCACATGATCGCTCATCGTTGAAAGATCCTGGGGATGGGTGGAGGGCATGCACGCATGCCTGCGCGGGCACAACTCTAGTACATGCGCTCCGTCGGAGGATGTGCCGGGAACATCCGCTTAACAACCTGCGCGCCAGTTCGGGTATGTTCGACCCAACGCTGTGTTCAAGGATGATCGATGCTCAAGCGCGTCCTGTTCCCCGTTGTCGCCCTGCTGCTGTCCGTGCTGGTCATCGCGCTCGGATGGCAGAACCGCCAGCTGCGGCAGATCAATGAGCAGATGGCCACGCAGCTGCAGGACATGCGTCTTGCAGCACATGGCCTCGAACTGGGTAGTCGTCCGGATGCGCTGGCGCTGCGCACCACGCAGCAGACCTTCGTCGATATCGGCGGTGCCCGCGAGGTTCCGCAGATCCTCTATTTCTTCTCCACCGCATGCCGCTACTGCCTGGCCTCGGTACCGCAGCTGCAACAGATCGCTGCGGCCCGCGGCAACAGCGAACTGGTCGGTGTCGGCATGCCGCCATACGACCAGCTGGCGGACTACGCCGGCAAACATGCACTGCGCTTCCCGATCGCCATCGACAACGAAGCCGCCGCGTCCACGCGCTATCGCGCCACCGTCACGCCGATGCTGATGGTGCTGGCTGCCGATGGCCGCGTTGCCTACAAGCATGTCGGCCAGCTCGACGCCCAGGTCGTGCAGGCTGCCGTCGCGTCGCTCGCACCGAAGCCGGCGCTGCCCTGATCCCGCGTGCCGCGCATTGCGTCGCGGCCCCCTGTTACCGCATTCGCGCCACAACCGGCACTCCCGTGCCTTCGGCAACTGCAACTCCACAACGCCAACCAAGGAGATACACATGATCGGAAAGAAAGTGCTTTCGTCCGTCGCCGGTATCGTCGTTGTCGCGGCCATGGCCTTCGGCGCCAGCCAGGCCTTCGCCGTCTCGCCCAAGACCGGATATGCACCGGGCTGCGAACCGCACCCGCAGTGCCCGTTCGGCAACGCGGGCAAGCACGGCCAGCTGCTGTGCTGCGACCCGTTGTAACCGGATCCGTGCATGGGGTCGGCATCGCTGGCCCGCCTCACCCGCCGCGGAGCTGAGCCAGCGCCGCGGCCATGACCGGGCCACCCCGCAGTGACCCACCACGCCGGGCCGCCTTGAAGCGCGGCCCGGCACTTCCCGGCCCGGATTCATCCTTCCCGCAGCGACTTGGCGGGCGCTTTTCCGGCTTTCGTCGCATACCGGTTTCACAGCGCAGGGGGCAGTGCCACGCTGGACTCCCTTCTCCGGAGCACCGTGCCATGCCGATGCTTGCCCTGCTGCTGTTGTGCGCTGGCCTGTTCGGCCGCGATGCCGACGCCGGGGATGCCTCCCTGCGCAGCCAGATCCTGCAGGCCGACGCCGGGCAGGCAGAAACATCGTCGGTGCCGGATCGGAAAGCGGCCCCGGCCACCCTGCAGTTGTACTGGCTACGCCAGGATCGCGTATTGCGCGTGGGCAATCAGCCGCCACAGGCCGACGCCCCGCAGCGGCAAGCCGGCTCGGCGCGCTTCGCGCAGGTCTGGGAACGCGTGGACGGGCACTGGCGGCTGCAGCGCATGATCAGCATCGACGAATGGGTTGCCCAGCGCTGACGCTCGGCACCGGCAACCGCCGTAAACGAAAAAGCCGGCCCAGGGCCGGCTTTCATCGTGATCCACCGCTGCACCGGTAATGCCGGGAGCCAGGTGGTGGGCGGTACAGGGTTCGAACCTGTGACCCCTACCATGTCAAGGTAGTGCTCTACCGCTGAGCTAACCGCCCATCTTGTTCCTGCCGCCCGAAAGCTGGCCTTGCTACGTAAAAACCCGGCGCCAGGGCCGGGCTCTTCAGTTCACGACAGCCCCCTTCCGGAGACTTCGTGGTGGGCGGTACAGGGTTCGAACCTGTGACCCCTACCATGTCAAGGTAGTGCTCTACCGCTGAGCTAACCGCCCGTTTTTGCTTCTGAACGTCCGCGATTGCGTCGGTGCAGGCCGCGTATATTACGGATGCCGGCCGTGAAGCGCAACACTTTTGTGAAGAAGATGCTGCACCGCCGCGTTCAGCCCAGACTCGCTTCCTTCAGCTGCCGGATCTGGTCACGCACCCGTGCGGCATCCTCGAATTCCAGGTCCTTGGCGTGCTGGTACATCTGCTGTTCGAGCGCCTTGAGACGCGCCGCCAGCTGGGCCGGACCGAGCGAACGGTAATCGGCTCCGTCCTCGGCAACACCCGCCCTGCCCTTGCCCTTGCCCTTCTTGGCTTCCTTCTCCGCCGCATCCGAACGCGCACCTTCGAGGACGTCGACGATCGGGCGCGCCACCGAGCGCGGCACGATGCCATGTTCTTCGTTGTACTCGACCTGCTTGGCGCGGCGGCGGTCGGTCTCGTCGATCGCTGCCTGCATCGAGCGGGTCACCTTGTCCGCATACAGGATCGCCTTGCCGCGCACATTGCGGGCGGCGCGGCCGATGGTCTGGATCAGCGAACCGGTGGAGCGCAGGAAGCCTTCCTTGTCGGCGTCGAGGATCGCCACCAGCGACACCTCGGGCATGTCCAGGCCTTCGCGCAGCAGGTTGATGCCCACCAGCACATCGAACTTGCCCAGGCGCAGGTCGCGGATGATCTCCACGCGCTCGACCGTATCCACGTCCGAGTGCAGGTAACGCACGCGGATACCGTGTTCGGTCAGGTATTCGGTGAGGTTCTCGGCCATGCGCTTGGTCAGCGTGGTGACCAGCACTCGGTCACCGGCCTTGATGCGCGCGTTGGCCTCGCTCATCAGATCGTCGACCTGGGTGCCCACCGGGCGGATCTCCACCACCGGATCGATCAGGCCGGTCGGGCGCACCACCAGCTCGGTGATCTCGTCGCCGGCCTCGCGGTACTCATACGGGCCCGGCGTGGCGGACACGTAGATCGCGCGCGGGCAGCGCGCCTCCCATTCTTCGAAACGCAGCGGTCGGTTGTCCAGTGCCGACGGCAGGCGGAATCCGAACTCGACCAGGGTCTCCTTGCGCGAGCGATCGCCCTTGAACATGGCGCCGATCTGCGGAATGGTCACGTGCGATTCGTCGATGACCAGCAGCGCGTCCGGCGGCAGGTAGTCGAACAGCGTCGGTGGCGGCTCGCCGGCGTTCTTGCCGGTCAGGTGCCGCGAGTAGTTCTCGATACCGTTGCAGAACCCGACCTCGGCCATCATCTCGATGTCGAACTGGGTGCGCTGTGCCAGGCGCTGCGCCTCCACCAGCTTGTTTTCCGCGTACAGCTGCTCAAGCCGCTCCTTCAACTCCACCTTGATCGTTTCCACCGCGGCCAGCACGCGCTCGCGGGTAGTGGCGTAGTGGGTCTTGGGGTAGACGGTGAAACGCTGCATGTTGCGCATCGTCTCACCGGTGAGCGGGTCGAACAGGGTGATCTTCTCGACCTCGCCGTCGAACAGCTCGATGCGCAGCGCTTCGCTGTCCGACTCGGCCGGGAACACGTCGATCACTTCGCCACGCACGCGGAACGTGCCGCGCTGCAGCTCGTACTCGTTGCGCGTGTACTGCAGCTGGGTCAGGTGATTGATCAGGTCGCGCTGGTCGATGCGCTCACCCTTGGACAGGATCAGGCGCAGCGACAGGTAGTCCTCCGGCGCACCCAGGCCATAGATCGCCGACACCGTGGCCACCACGATCGCATCCGGGCGCGACAGCAGGGTCTTGGTCGCGGCCAGCCGCATCTGCTCGATGTGCTCGTTGATCGAACTGTCCTTCTCGATGAAGGTGTCCGACGAAGGCACGTAGGCCTCCGGCTGGTAGTAGTCGTAGTAGCTGACGAAATACTCGACCGCGTTGTGCGGGAAGAACGCCTTGAACTCACCATACAGCTGCGCCGCCAGCGTCTTGTTCGGCGCCATGATCAGCGTCGGCTTCTGCACGTTCTGGATGACGTTGGCGATGGTGTAGGTCTTGCCCGAGCCGGTGACGCCCAGCAGGGTCTGCTTGGCGATGCCCGCCTCGAAGTTGCTGGTCAGCTTCGCGATGGCATCAGGCTGGTCGCCCGCCGGCGAATACGGCGAGACGAGTTCGAAACGGTCGCTCATGGTGTTGCCAGTTCCCGGGAAAGACAAGTATACGGGGCAAGGGGTGACGGCCGGCTGAGGGCTTTCCGGGCAGGCGGGCGCGGCAGTGCCTGATGGCGGCCGTCCCGCTGCGGCGCGAGGCTTGATGCCATGCATCGCACTCCCGCCCACTGTCGTTCAGCATCACGCGGCGTGCATCTGGTCGAGATGCTGGTGGTGATCGCCATCCTTTCCGTTCTGCTGGCCGTGGGCTGGCCGGCCCTGCGCCCGGTGCTGTTGCGGCAACGCGCCGACGCCCTGCAGCTGACCCTGCATGCCAGTCTTTCCAGCGCCAGAAGCGAGGCCCTGAAGCGCCGCGAACTGATCGGGCTGTGCGCCAGCGACGACGGTGAGCAGTGCTCCCGCGACTGGAGCGCAGGGTGGATCATCTATCGCAGCGGCAGGCACCGGGGGACACCAGCATCCGCCCAGGACATCCTGATCCACCATCAAGGCCGGACCGACATCGCCATCGTCGCCCAGGCCAGCGGTGGACGGCCGCTGCTGTTCTTCCAGCCTGACGGGCGCAGTCCCGGTGCCAATCTGACGCTGCGCATCTGCGCAGGAGACCGGCTGCATGGCAGGTTGGTCATCAACAACGGCGGCCGCATCCGCAGCGAGCGTGTCGACCGCACCCTTCCCTGCTGACGGGCCAAAACGACAAAAGCCGCGATTTCTCGCGGCTTTTGCAGTATCTGGCGCCCGAAGTTGGACTCGAACCAACGACCCCCTGATTAACAGTCAAGTGCTCTAACCGGCTGAGCTATTCGGGCGGGGAGGCGCATTGTACTGGGCGTTCAGAGGAAGATCAACACCTGATTTACCAGCAATCGGAAACCGTGCCGCTGGCCGTTTTGCGGTTGGCCTGGTCCACGCTCAGCGTCCCGCAGCTGTCCTTGGTCTGGTTGCCCTGGGGCGTCGCAGTCAGCGTGAACGAGGACGCCTTGCCATCGAACGTGATCGCGTACCGTGTGGTCCCGCCCTCGCGCGGCGACACCTTGCTGGGCAGCGCGAAGCCCGAGTAGGTGTTGTTCACCGAGTAGTAGCGCTCAGCACGCTGCGCGTATTCCACCAGGTCCGCCTTGGCCACGCCCCGGTGCGACTGGCGGATGTACTGCTGGTACGACGGAACGACAATCGCGGCCAGGATGCCGAGCACGATCACCACGATCATCAGTTCGATGAGGGAGAAACCGTGCTGTTTGCCGGGACGACGCAGGGTACGGGAAAGAGTGTTCAGGCTCATGGGCATGTCTTCGTTACTGGATCTGGCGCCAGGATTGGCGACCGCAGGGATAAGGCACGTACATCGTCGGAGCACCCGCCACGTTGACCGCCATCCAGCAGGCACGTCCGCCTCGATCGGCACCCTTTGCCAGGCGTGGCATCACCGAGACATTGACGTCCTTCACCGGTGCGGTGCCGCCGGTGTCGAGACTCACGCCAGCCGTGCCCGCTCCGTAGGGCGTGCCGGTAATGGACCCGACCCGCGCCTGCTCCAGCGATGCAACACCCGAGATCGGATTGAGGCCAAACAGCCAGTTGCTTCCCTCGGTCGAACAGCCACGGCCACCCGCGGTGGGCATGTAGGTCGGCATGAACACCGTTCCCGACGCCACGGCAGGATTACCAACAAAGCGTTCACCTGCGCCGGGCAGTGCAATGCTCCATCCGCGCGCCGCCCCGGAGAAGGGCGTGGCCGTGACCGTGCGCAACTTGTTGGTGGTGGTCACCGTATAGGCCACCAGATTGGCGGGCACGATCGTGGCCTCCGGCTGGTCCTTGCTGGTGTCGTTGACACCGTACAGCGACTGCGCGGTGAGATCCTGGGGGTCATTGTCGAAGGAGAAGCTGCCGGTACCCAGCACCAGCATCACGCCACCACCGGGTCCGGTCACTGCGGTCATGCCGCCGGTAATCGGCTGGCGATACACCTGGTTGTTGTTGTTGGTCTGGCGCGCCGTGGTGAACACCGGCGTGGTGACCGAGGTCGCCGTGCTTTCCAGGTCGAACTTCCACAGCGCGCCGCGCTGGTCGGCCGCATAGATCGTGTCCGCCAGGCCGTCACGGCCACGTACACGCCCGGTCCCACCGGCGCTGTCGGCGCGCCAACGGTCGACAGCTACGATGTTGCCCAGGCCATTGTCACCGGCAGGTGCGGTTGCTGCGGCCTCGGTAGCAGTGATCATCCGCACCGCGCCCGATCCCAGGTCGACCACGAACAGCACGGCCTTGCGGCTGAGGCTGTTGTAACCGTTGCCGAAGATCGCTTTCCACGCCACCCCGGTCCCTTCCTTCACCGGCACGATCACCGGCTTGCCAAGGACATGACCGATATTCGCCTTCACGGTGCTATCGAGCCCCGGCGCCACGTCACTGATTTCCCACAGGCGATTGCCGGTACCGAAGCTGGACGGCGTGGTCACATCCAGCGCGAACACCGAGCGCCCACCGGCGCCGGCCGTACCGACCAGTGCCGTGGCCCAGTTGCCACCGATCTGCGCGTCCGCCACCGCGATCGGTCCATCCACGTAGTAGCGATGACGGAAGCGCTGGTCGGACTTGTTGGCCGCCACGTAGGGATACAGCAGGTTGGCCATGTGGCCCAGCGCGGTTCCAGGGATGTAGGCGAAGGTCTCGCTGCCACCGGCACCGTCACTTACGCCATTGCCGTTCATGCCACCGTCGAAGGCATGCAGCATGCCGTCATTGGCACCGACATAGACCATGTAGCGGCCATTGTTGCGCTTGCGGGTCAGGTACGTCGCATACGAGGTCGCCATCGCGGTGCTGATGCGCTGGTAGCCATAGTCGTCGCGGGGCGAACTGATCACCGGGCTGGAATTGACAATGTCACCCAGCACGGTGGTACGGGTGCGATAGATGCCCCCCGAGTTGCGCACTTCGCGTGATGCGTCGCCGCGCAGATAAGCCATGGCCGTGGCGATGTCGCCGCCCAGCTTTTCAGCCTCGGTCGCAGAACAGCGCGCAATACCCGGATACTGCTTCTCGTCCTTGTTGCAGAGATCGGTGAAGGCGATGTTGGTGCTGCTGAAGTCAACTGCAGCATTGCCCTTGGTGGCGACGATGGTGCGCGAACGCTGCGCGCCCAGTTTCTCGGCCGCTTCCCACACCTGCGTGTACTCGGTCTGCTGCGTCTTGTCGTTCACCGCAAGCTTGGATGCCTTCAGGCGGCTGAACCAATCGGTTTCCTCGTTGGCCACTTCGAACTGGGGCGTGACCGCCAGCGACCCGGTACCGATACGCGCGCCGGTCAGGCCCTGGCTGCCCGAAGGCGCTGGCCCGGAGGTGACCGACGAGAGCACCCGGCGCATGGCCGTGGTGATGTCTGCCGGAGTACGCGCGTTGATGTACTCACCGCGGGTATTGGTCGCGGCGTGCCAGATGTCATCCACGGTGCTGGGGTTGTCGTTCTGGCGACTTGGCCAGTTGCTGTAGACCGCCGAATCGGTATACGGGTTCTGTTGCTTGTTCGGATCGAACAGATTGCCACGCGCGCCCAGCGTGATCCCGTAGAAGTTGATATGCAGGTCCTTCTTGCAGTCCAGCGACTTGTCAGTGCTGGTCGCACATTGCTCCGGCACCGGCACTTGTCCCCGGGGCATCCGATCATCGGTTCGCAACGGGTTCACGTAGTAGTACGCGGCAATATCACCCATGGTGTTGGAATTGCCATCCGAGAAGGGAGTCCCCATGTCCCCGTCCACGTTGCCCGGGGCAGGTGCGAGGGATGACGAAAGGTTGTTGCCATTGTTGCTGTAGCCGTCGGTGAACAGCATCACCGCATTCTTCTGGCAGGACAGCTTGATGGGGGCATTGTCATCGGTCCGCATGAACTGCAGGCCCGCAGCGTTGACGGCATGTCGATTCGGCGTGCCACCACTGGCCGTCAGCGCGATCATGCTGCTGTAGAGCGCGGACTTCTGCCCGATCACGCTCATGTCCCGGATCGCAAGCCGTTTGTTGGAGTCTGTCGAACTGTTGTAATTCTGGAAATCGTTGATCCGGAAATACCCGACATACATGTCATTGACATTCAATGCGCGCGTCATGCCGGCGATCATCGCCCGGTTGCGGTTACCGTAGTACGAGTACCAGTTGGCGAAGTTCTGCAATGCGGCAGCATCACCGGTCCCGATGACGTACTTCCACATGTCACATCCGGAACCGCAGGCGCCGGTGACCTTGGTTCGCTGGATACCTGCATACGCATTGGCAGTGCCTGGCAACTGCGGATAGGCGTCACCATCGCTGGTGTACGGCATGTAGAACGTTGCGGGCACATAGCGCAGCGACGCATAGCCCGCCGAGCTCCAGGTCGTGCCTCTCGTATTGGCGTTCTCGTTGCCAAAATTACCATTGGCCCTGCTTGCAGTCCTGTAGGACTGCCCGGCCGGTACCGTCATCCCTTCCTGCATCCTCTGGACGTCCCAGGACGAAGTACCCAGATAGCTGCTGGCGATCGCGAGTGTATCTGTCTCACGAGGATCGATGAGGGTGGCCGACGTGCTCGCGTCCGGATACGACTGCACCTCTTCATTTACGATCCGCAACCAGGGCTCGTACTTGATTGCGGGGTCGTAGTAGGTTGGATTGTAGGCCGCTGATCGTGCGAACCCGAAGACATCCAGAGCGGGGATGCCGTTGTAGTTGTTGATCCGGGCGCCCGGCAACACGTAGAAATAGCTGCATTCGCCGGTCTGGATGGCATTGCCCCACCGATCATAGGTGGGGAGTACGTCATCGGGCGTGTTGAGAACACCGGCCGACCGGAAGAAACTCTTCCTCCCGTAGTGCCAGCACGCCGTTCCGTCCTGCCCCGGGAACTGGGTCTGGAAGGTCATCGAACCCGAATCGTCCACCGCCATGATGAATGACGGCGGCGCGGAGACCTTCAGGTTCATCGGGTGCTGCGACAATGTGCCCTGCGCCTGTGCGGCGAACAGGTTCATCGCAAGCCAGGTGCCGCCAGCCACCGCCAGCAACAGCCCGGAGCCGGCCAGGATCTTGATCTTTCGGGTCGCCATGACCGGGTTCCTCAAAGCTTGAAAACAGTGTCGACAGCCGCCGAGGAAGTACCCTCGTTGCTGGTGGCGGCATCGCGATCGGAGCCGAACGCGGTGATCTGGTAGACGCGGGTGGGCTCTTCGCTTTCCGGCGTGCCCATGCCCAGCGTCGATTCGCCCTGGATGCAGGCGTCGATGCGGCGCACGCTGACCACCGGCGCCGCCGACAGTTTCTGCTCTCCCACCCAGCGGGTGGGATCGAAGCCGTCATCGCAGATGCGCTTGATGGCGTCAGCCTTCAACGAGCCGCCGTCGCCGGTATTGTTGTCGATCTCCTCGATCGACCGCTCGGCGTCACGGACCGCCCGCTCGCTGGCCTGGAACGCCACGTTGGCGGCCCGGTAGTTGGAGGACATGCGCTCCTGCATGCTCGCCACCTGCATGCCGACCACGCCGATCAGCGACAGCAGGATCAACAGCATCAGAGCCACGTACAGCACCGCACCGCGCTGCTGCGTACGCCCCTGGAATCGACGGGAGTCGGTGGGCTTCATGGGTCAGTTCCCGAACAGTCGGTTGCGCAGTGCCACGGACACCTCGTAGGAGGCACGGTAACGATCGTCGTAGGTCGTGGGCGGATTGAAGCCAACGCCGAGCACGCCCAGCTGGGCCACGGCCGTATTGGCCTGCTCGGCCGCGGCGCGCTGCGGGCTGCGCACCAGCAGTCCAAACTGCACCAGGCCAACCCGTCGCCACGCAGCGACAGCGGCGGCATCGGTACCGGTACTGACCCCGCTGGCAGTCTTCTGGAAGGCGATTACCCCGGTCGGCGGCGCGGTGCTGCTGATCGCCGTCTCGGTATCCTGGCCGTAGAGGAACTGCAGGCTCTCAATGCCCTCCACCAGCTCCTCACCGGTGGCGAACGTGTTGTCGCCAGCGCCACGCGCGCGGTACAGCGCGGGTTCGCCGGCGGTATTCGTTGCCACGTAGTACGCCATCGATTCCACCCGATAGACCATGGTCACCGCGTTGTTGGCCGAATACGCCGAGAGATCGGCTTTGCTGGCCGTGATCGTGCTGCCGGCGATTTTTCCCGCAAACACGTCCACCTTGCTGCAATCGGCCACGGCAAACGCCGAGGGCGTGGTGACGGCACCGGCCGACAGGCGGGCCGCCGCGTCACTGGCGATCGTGATGTCCGGCGAAGTGCCGGAGCCGATGGACAGCACCGGCGAGCCTTCCGGCGCCAGGTAGCGCATCACGATGATGTCGCTGCCGCCAAGCGGTTTGGGCTTCAGATTGGTGATCGCCGACGGCGTGCTGCCGGCAGCCCCCCAGCTTGCGCCGAGGGTCAGCTTGTTGCCAGGCGCGGTGCCCTGCGCCTCGTAACCCTGGATCGGCACCGAGAAGTCCATCGGGCTGCCATCACCCGACTTCACGCCGGCAATGTTGACCTTGACACTGTCCTGGGCGCGCACCAGGTGCGCCTGGTCATTCACGCAGCCCATGTGCCCGGCCATCCGGATGTCGCGCTCGAGGAACTCCAATGCGAATCGGGCGTTCTCCTGGGTGCGCGCGACACCTTCGGACAGCTGCGAGGCCGCCCGCGAAGCCATGAAGATCTGGGTCACGCCCAGCATCAGCACCAGGCCGATGACCAGCGAGATCAGCAGTTCAACCAGCGAGAGGCCAGCCGCATGGCTGGCAGCGGAAGGCGCGCGCTTCATAGACGGGTAACCAGGGTGAACGTGGTGATGCTGTCGGGATTGGCTGCGTTCCATCGCTCGTCTCCCCAGCCGATGCCCACCGTGACCAGACCATCATTGACGGTCACGTTGGCGCTGGCCTTGCCTCCCAGCACCTTGACGACCTGGCATTGCCAGCGCGCCACGTTCGCCTTGGAGGCTGTCACGTCGGCACTGTTGGGCCAGGTGCAGGGGCCAGCCGGCGCGGTGACCGAGCCGGCAGTGAAGGAGGCCTTGGTGTATTCGCCACCGTTGAGGGTCTCGCTGCGCTGCACGCGCATCAGCTCGATCAGATCGTAGGCCAGGCTGGTGGCCTGGGTGCGCTGGCTGGCGCTCTGCACGAACCGCACGTTCATGGTCTGCAGCAGCGCAAAGCCAAGCAGGCCGAACGCCAGCACCAGCAGCGCGATCAGCACCTCGATCAGGCTGAAGCCACGACTGCGGGCAGCCCCGCCCATGCCGGAACGACGACGTTTCATTTGCAGGTTCCTCCGGTGGAGCGGACCTGGCCGGAGAACAGGACGGTCAGGGTCCGCATGGGGTCACCCGTCTTGCAGCCTTGCGGCACCAGGCTCACGACCTGGTCGGCGGACGCGCGGCGGCGTCCCTGGGAATCGAAGGTGATGACGGTTGGGCTGGGAGCCTCGACCGCCAGGCTGCTGCTGCCCTTGGAGAAGCGCAGCACGCTTTCGCTGCCGCTGACGGAGCCATCGCCATCGGCGTCGCCCCAGGCCAGCATGCCCTTGCTCCACTCACCATCGCAGGACGTGCCGTTGCTGCTGCCGCACACCCCGCCACCATGGCGGTTGCGGATGGCCTCGCTGCGAGCGAGCGACAACAGACCGATCACCTCGTTGTTGGTGGTGGTCAGCCGGTTCGAGCGCATCGCGGTGCGGAAGCTGGGATAGGAGATGCTGGCCAGAATGACCAGGATGACCAGCGTGATCATCAACTCGACCAGCGTGAAGCCGTTTTGCCGGCGCAAAGACATTGGACGCTCCCCAGCGTGTTGATGGCCACGATGGGCCATCGTCCCGCCACCGGCAAGCGGCGGCAGGATGAACGGTCAATCCAGGGCGACGGGCGTCAAAGCCTTGACGACCCGCACCTTCCCACCCCGGCCGGCGCGATCCCCATCGCACCGGCCCGGGCTCAGGCCAGCACCTGGTAGCAGGGCTGGTATTCGCCGGAGATCTTCATCCGGCGCTGCTCGACGAAAGCGCGCAGCAACGCGTCCAGCGCCTGCATCATGTCCGGGTCACCATGGATCTGGAACGGTCCGAACTGTTCGATGCGACGCATGCCGTCTTCCTTCACGTTGCCGGCGACGATGCCCGAGAACGCGCGGCGCAGGTCGGCCGCCAGCGCATGCGGCGCACGCCCGTGGTGCAGGTCCAATGCGGCCATCGCCTCGTGGGTGGGCACGAACGGCTGCTGGTACTCCCACGGAATCTCGATCGACCAGTTGAAGAAGAACGAGTCCTTCTGCGCCAGGCGGTGCTCGCGCACGCGCTTGATGCCGTTGGCCATCTTCTTCGCCACCGCCACCGGGTCGCCGATGATGATCTCGTAGCGCTCGGCGGCCGCGTCACCCAGGGTCAGGCGGATGAAGCGGTCGATCTGCTCGAAGTACGGCGCCGCCACGGTCGGTCCGGTCAGGATCAGCGGGAACGGCAGGTCCTTGTTTTCCTCGCGCAGCAGGATGCCGAGCAGGTACAGGATTTCCTCGGCGGTACCTACGCCACCGGCGAACACGATGATGCCGTGGCCGATGCGGACGAAGGCCTCCAGGCGCTTCTCGATGTCCGGCATGATCACCAGGTGGTTGACGATCGGGTTCGGCGACTCGGCGGCGATGATGCCCGGCTCGGTCAGGCCGATGTAGCGCGTCACGGTACGGCGCTGCTTGGCATGGGCGATCGTGGCCCCCTTCATCGGGCCCTTCATCGCGCCCGGGCCGCAGCCGGTGCAGATGTCCAGGCCGCGCAGGCCCAGTTCATAGCCCACCTGCTTGGTGTACAGATACTCGTCGCGCGAGATCGAGTGGCCGCCCCAGCACACCACCAGGTTCGGGTCACCCGGGTTGAGGATGCGCGCATTGCGCAGCAGGCCGAACACCGCGTTGGTGATGCCCTCGGACGACTCCAGCTCGGCCGCGTAGGCAGGGCCCATCTCGATGGCCATGTAGGCCAGGTCACGCACCACGGCGAACAGCAGTTCGGCAACACCGCGGATGATCTCGCCATCGACGAAGGCCATGGCCGGTGCGTTGACCAGGTCGATGCGCACGCCGCGATCCTGCTGCGCTACCTGGATGTCGAAATCGGGATACAGATCGCGCGCCGCGCGCGGATCGTCAGAGGCACTGCCGCTGGTCAGCACGGCCAGCGCGCAGCGGCGCAGCAGCTCGTGCATGCCGCCGGCAGAGGCATCGCGCAGGCGGGCCACTTCGGCCCGCGACAGCACATCCAGCCCACCGCGCGGGTAGATCCGTGCGTCCTGCACCGGCAGTGCGCGGGCTGATTTTTCGTTCGTGGTCATGTCCAATTTTTTGCTTCCTTCAAGGTTTCCGACTGTACTGCCGCCCCCTTAAAAAGCAAAACGGCCGGGAAGCCCGACCGTTGGATGTGTGCTCCCCGCGTTCGCCTTTCCGGGACCGCATCGGCGGCGTTGGCACCGCGCACATTTCCGGATGCTACGCCGATGCAGAGTGGCCTGCAAGGACTTTCGCCTGAACGGAAAACGGCCGGGTTTCCCCGGCCGTTTCCGTTTACATCATCAAGCCCTGACGGATCAGAACTTGTACTTCAGGGTCAGCTGCATCGACCAACGCGACACGGCGGTGTTGCCCTTGTCGTTGTTGTTTTCCTGGATCGAGGAATTGTCGGTGCGGCCGGTGAAGTTGTACAGGTACTTGCCGGTAGCCGGGTCGATACCCGAGTAGTTGGCAACGCGACGGGTGGCGTAGAAGCCGTAGTCGTCGATCAGGCCCCACTTCTTGTTCAGCAGGTTGCCGACATTCATGATGTCCAGGGCGACTTCACCCTTGTGACCCTTCACGAAGCCCGGGAATTCCTGGCTGATACGGACGTCGAAGCTGTTGACCCACTTGGCGCGGTGCGAGTTGGCCGGGACCACGCTGCCACGGTAGGCCTCAAGTTCCGGGTTCTGCGCCAGCCAATCGAAGAACTTCTTCTCCATGTCGGCGCCGCCGGTGAAGATCACGTCACCCGGGCCCTTCGGCACGTAGAACAGGTCGTTGGTACCGGCACCGTCGCCATTCACGTCGTTGTAGTAGACGTAGCTGTACGGACGGCCCGAACGGCCTTCATAGAACAGGCCAACGCGGGTGGCGTTGTCACCGAAGAAGTTGTGCTTCCACTCCAGGGTACCGGTGATGCGGTCCTTGATCGCGTAGCGCGAGTTGTACGCAACGTTGTCGTTGGCGTTCAGGCTCAGCGTGTTGTTCCAGTTCGAGGTGTTCTGCGAGCTGGACAGCGGGCTCACTTCCTTGGACTGGGTGTAGGTGTAACCCAGCGACCAGCCCCAGTTCTCGGTCAGCGGCTTGGCCAGCGAGAAGGTAGCCTGCGAACCGCGACCCTTGTCGGTATTGCGCAGCAGGATCACGTCGCCGATGTCACCCGGACGGTTGACGCGGTCACCCGGGCAGGTCCGATCGGTCGCCGAGCAGGCGCGACCATTCTTCTGGCCAGCCTGCATGCCGTTCGGGCCGGCATTGGCACCATTCATGCCGTAGTCGTTCCAGTACAGCGCGCGACCGTCCTGACCGACCGAACGGTTGGCATTCGGGGTCATCACGTCCAGGCGGTCGAAGTACAGTCCATCCTTGACCTTGGTGAACAGCACTTCAGCCGACGCCACGATGCCGTACCACGGCAGCTCGTGGTCGAACGCCAGGTTGGCCTTCCACACCGACGGCAGACGGGTGCCCGGAGCGATCAGGTCAACGTTCTGGCGGGCCGAGGCCAGCGACGGGTTCGGGATGTACGGGTTGTCGGCGTCGAAGCTGAAGCCACCCGGGTTGCGGGTCAGGTTGTACTCGGAGTAGTTCAGGCCGGTGTTCTGGTAGGCACCTGCCAGCCACACGTTCGGAGCAGCGCCGCCGAACAGGCCAACGCCACCGCGCAGCTGGGTCGGACGATCGGTGTCGAAGGTGTAGTTGAAGCCGACGCGCGGCTGGAACAGCTTCTTGTCGACCAGCTGGGTGTTGTTGAAGCCGTACAGCTGTTCGATGCGCGGGTTGTACAGGCGCTGGGTGCTGAAGTCCGGCATGTCGATACGGATACCGAACATCAGGCTCAGGTTGTAGTTGATCGCCCAGGTGTCCTGGATGAACAGGCCGGTGTTCTTCAGGTGGAACTTGGCCGGAATGTCGTCAACGCTGCCGCCGGCGCGCGGGACGCGCACCTGGTAGGCCGACGGGGTACCGGCTTCAAACGCAGCCAGGTCGGCGAACTCGTACGCGCCGTACAGGTTGCGGCCGTAGAAGTTCATCAGGTCGTTGTCGGTGTAATCGAAACCGAACTTGACGGTGTGGTCACCGATGTACCAGGTACCGGCACCGAAGGCGCTCAGTTCCTTCGACTCGACGATGTTGGTGTGGGTGTTCTGCTCGGTACCCAGGTACAGCGAGTTGTTGCCGAAGCGCACGCGGATCTGCGGCAGGTGCGAGGCAGCAACGCGGTTGGACGAGTAGTCCTTGTGCGAAACCTTGAACTCGGTCGAGAAGTTCTCGGACCAGTCACTGAACAGTTCACCCATCCAGGTTTCGTACTGGGTCGGCTGGGTGTACCAGAAGTCGCTCAGCGAGATGGCGCTGTTGTTGACCTGCGGGAAGCGGACGACGTCCTGCTTCATCTTGTTGTAGCGCAGGGCCGCGCGGTGGTTCTCGTTGATGTTCCAGTCGAGCTTGATCGCGTACTCTTCGATCGAGGTCTTGTTGTCCAGCGCGCCGATGCCGCCAACCGGGTAGCCCAGGTCGGACATGCGCTTCTGCACGCGGGCGATGTCGGCGTCGCTGATGCCGTTCGGCTTGTTGTACGGGGTTTCGCCGAGGCTCACGCCGCCGCCGCTACGCTCGTACTTTTCATAGTTGGTGAAGAAGAACAGCTTGTCCTTGACGATCGGGCCGCCCAGGGTCATGCCGTAGGTCTTCTCGTCCTTGAAGCCGTTGAAGTCCGTCGTGTCGCCTTCCAGGCGCGTACGGATCATGTCCTTGTCGCGGTAAGAACCGTACACGGTGCCGTGGAACTCATTGGTACCCGACTTGGTCACGGCGTTGATCACCGCACCGGTACCGCCGGCGATGGTGGTGTCGTAGTTGGCCAGGTCGATGTTGATTTCCTGGATGGCATCCATCGACACCGGCTGACGCTCGGTCGGCAGGTTGTTGGAGCCCAGGCCGAACGGATCGGAGGCGCTGATGCCGTCGATGCGGATGGCGTTGTAGCGGGTGTTCTGGCCACCGGCCGAGATCGCGCCGTCAGCCTTGCTGACCTGCGAGATGCGCGGGTCCAGGCGGATGTAGTCCTGGATGTTGCGGTTGGCCGACGGCAGCGCGTCCATCGTTTCGCGGGTCACGTTGCTGCCGGTGCCCATCTTGTTGGCGCTGAACAGGTCCAGGCCGCCGGCGGTCGCAACAACGTTCACCGCGTCCAGGTTGGTCGCAGCCAGGTCACCGCCCAGGTTGGCGTTGACGGTGTTGACCTGGTTCAGGTTCAGGTAGACACCCTCTTCGGTCTTGGTGCCTTCACCGGACTTGGTGATGGTGATGGTGTACGGACCACCCACGCGCAGGCCGCGCGCGTTGTATCGACCCGACGCATCGGTGGTGGCACGCGAAACGGTGCCCGACTCGGTGTGGGTGATGGTGACTTCAGCGCCGGCGACAGGCTGGCCTGCGGCGGACATCACCTGGCCGCCGACACCGGCAGAGGTGCTCTGGGCGAAGGCGGGAGCGGCGGCGAGCGCAGCCACGAGACCAAGGGTGAGCTTGGACATCCGGAGTGGGTGGGTCATTTTTCGGTAGCCTCGATGCGAGTTGGCGATGGCGGAAAAAAAGCGCATCCAAACAGCCCTGCGGGTGGCTGGTCGGAGATTTATCTGGGGTTCCCTACCGCTTGGCTGAAGGCAGCCACAACGGTTAACACTAGATTAACACGCTACGCCATCAATGTGACGGTTGTGCGACAAACGGCACCGGATCGCAACGCAATCGTGACGGGTTCTTCACTCCGCCTTTCCCCCGGCCTCATTCCGGCAGGGGCGCCTCACTGGCGTCGAGAATCCGGCCCCGCCAGGCAAGCCCAGCGCTGGACAGCAGGGTCACGGCCGCCGCAGCGGCGGCCTCCGGGCCCCGGGCGGCCGGGTCCTGGTCGACGGAATAGGCCCTGGCGCGCAGCGCCGTGCGCAGGGGGCCCGGATACAGGCCGCTGACCCGCACCGGGCTGCGGCCGAGTTCGTCATGCAGGCTGGTGATCAGCCCGCGCAGGCCATGCTGGGCCACACCGTATCCACCCCAATAGGCCTGCCCCACCCGTTCGGAGGCATCGACCGCAAACACCAGGGCCGCGTCGTCGCGCTGCCGCAGCAGCGGCAGGCAGGCCTGGGCCAGCCACGCCGGGGCAGTGAGGGTGACATGCACCGCACGGGCGAAACTGGCCGGGTCGGCCAGTTCGAACGGGGTCAATCCGGGGAAATGGGCGGCACAGACCAGCATTCCATCCAGGCGCCCCAGCTCGCGCTGCAGGGCCTGGGCCAGTTCGGCATAGTCGTCGGGGCCTGCCCCCTCCAGATCCAGCGGATACAGCAGCGGTTCCGGGCCGACGGCCTGGACCTGGGCATAGACACGGTCCAGGCGGCGCGGCTTGCGGCCCAGCAGGACCACGGTGGCCCCGGCGGCGGCGGCGGCAACGGCCGCCGCACTGCCCAGCCCACCGCCGGCGCCGGCAACCAGCACCACGCGATCCTGCAACGGGCGGCCATCGAGCGCCCCGTTGGTCGGTGACGTCGATGGCCAGGCACTCATCCCTGGGTCGCCTCTTCGACGATGCGCTTGAGCTCGCCGGCTTCAAACAGTTCCAGGACGATGTCGCAGCCGCCGATCAGCTCTCCATTGATGAACAGCTGCGGGAAGGTCGGCAGGTTGGAGAACCGCGGCAGGTTGGCGCGGATCTCGGGTTCTTCCAGCACGTTGACGGTGCGCAGGGTGACCGCGCCGGCTGCCATCAACGCCTGTACGGCGCGGCTGGAGAAACCGCACATCGGGTATTGCGGGGTGCCCTTCATGAACAGCACGAGCGGGTAACGATCGACCTCGGCCTGGATTTGCTGCATTACCGCCACAACCTCACTCCTTGCTTCGCCGGACAAACCGACCGCGGTGGTCGGCTAGACTGCCCACGGTAGCCGCCATTGTAAGCGGATGGAACCGGCTGCCGCCGCCCCTCTGGCCACGAACCTGTCCATGCCTGTCGAATTGCCTGCCCTGCCCTACCTTTCCGGCTCCCTGCAGCCGCACCTGTCCGCACAGACCCTGGAGCTGCACCACGGCCGCCACCATCGCGCCTACGTGGATGCGGTCAATGCCGGCATCCTCGGCACCGAGTGGGAAGACGCGTCACTGGAAGAGATCGTTCGCCAGGCCCAGGGCAAGCTGTTCGATGCGGCCGCTCAGGCGTGGAACCACGGCTTCTACTGGCAGTGCCTGCGACCGCGTGGCGGTGGCGAACCGCAGGGTCGGCTGGGCGAGCTGGTGAAGCGCCAGTTCGGCGACGTGCAGCGCCTGCGCGAGGAATTCAACCGCACCGCGCTGGGCCTGTTCGGCTCCGGCTGGGTGTGGCTGGTGCAGCATCCGGGCGGACAGCTGGGCATCCAGGCGACCCGCAATGCCGGCACGCCGCTGACGGGTGAAAGCACGCCGCTGCTGTGCTGCGATGTCTGGGAGCACGCCTACTACACCGACTACCAGAATGATCGCGCGCGCTATCTGGACGCGTTCTGGCAGATGGTCAACTGGGAATTCGCTGAGAGCCAGCTACGCTGAGGCAGCGGCTCCGCCCCGGGGTAGTGCCGGCCGCTGGCCGGCATCCCCATCGGTGTACAGAGATGGCGAATCTGCCAGCCAGCGGCTGGCACTACCGGAAAGCAGAGCGTGGCTTCACGCGTTCTCGTGCGCGGCCACCGCATCCATCACCCGCGCCGAGTACACCAGCGCGGCGCCGGCGTTGAGCGACACCGCCACGCCCAGCGCCTCGGCGATTTCCTCGCGGCTGGCACCATGCTTGAGCGCTGCATCCACGTGCACGGTGATGCAGCCGTCGCAGCGGGTGGTGACCGCCACCGCCAGCGCGATCAGCTCCCGGGTCTTCGCATCGAGGTGGTTGGTCTGCGCGCCAGCGTTAGCCAGGGTGGCGTAGCCCTTGACCGTATCCGGTGAGAGCTTGCCGATCTCACCGATACGGCCCTTCAGTTCCTTGCGGTAGGCATTCCAGTCGAGCATGGGGGTGACTCCTGTGAAAGGAGCTCCACGCTACCACCGGGAATGTTGCGCCGATGCCTGCACCGGCGCTTCACAGCGTTGCACTGCCGGCCAGCGGCCGGCACTACCGGGCTCAGCGATTGCGCAGCGCGTGCACCGCCGGCGCCACCTGGGCCTGGCGATCCAGCTCCAGGCCGACCTGCTCCAGCGCATCGGCCAACGCGGCAGCATCGTCATCGCGCAACGTGGCGTGGCCGACCTTGCGGCCTTCGCGCGGCTCCTTGCCATAGTCGTGCCAATGGCCGCTGGCCTGGCCCAGCACCGGTGCCGGGTCCGGCATCGCGCCCAGCCAGTTCAGCATGCAGGCGTGGCCGAGCATGCGGGTGCTGCCCAGCGGCAGGCCCAGCACGGCACGCAGATGGTTCTCGAACTGCGAGGTCTCGCTGCCCTCGATGGTCCAGTGGCCGGAGTTGTGTACGCGCGGCGCCATCTCGTTGGCCAACAGCTCGCCATCGCGACAGAACAGCTCCAGCGCGAACACGCCGACGTACTGCAGGTGCTCGGCGACACGGCGGGCATAGCCGATCGCGGCCTGCTGCTCGGCATCGGACAGCACAGCCGGTGCCACGCTGGCCGACAGCACGCCGTCGACATGCCAGTTGCCGGTGACCGGCCAGGCTTCGAAGCTGCCATCGCGGCCACGCACGGCGACCACGCTGACCTCGCGCTGGAACGCTACGAAGCCTTCCAGGATCAGGCCGGTACGCTCGACCTGCGCGCCCAGTGCATCCCACGCGGCGTCGATGTCGGCCTCGCTGCGCAGGCGGAACTGGCCCTTGCCGTCATAACCAAGGCGGCGGGTCTTGAGGATGCAAGGCAGGCCAAACTCAGCCGCCTTCGCAGCCAGCTCGTCACGGCTGCGGATATCAGCGAAGGCCGGCAGCGGGATGCCCAACTGCTGGAAAAGGGTCTTCTCGCTCAACCGGTCCTGGGCCACCGCCAGCGCGGCCGGCGGCGGATAGACCGGCACGCGGTCGGCCAGGAACTGCGCGCTGTCTGCGGGCACGTTCTCGAAATCGAAAGTGACCACATCGACCTTGGCGGCGAACTCCGCCAGCGCATGGCGGTCATCGAAGGCACCGACGGTGAGCGGCGCCAGCGGGCCACTGCAGGCGTCGGCCGCCGGGTCGTACAGCTGGAAGCGCAGTCCCAGCGGCGCACCGGCCAGGACCATCATGCGGGCGAGCTGGCCGCCGCCCAGGATGCCGACGGTCAGGCTCATTGGCGCGGATCGTCGTGGGCCATCACGTCTTCGGTCTGGCGTGCACGGAAGGCGTCGAGCGCCTGGCCGATCGCCGGCTGGTCGCTGGCCAGCATCGCAGCAGCGAACAGCGCCGCGTTGGACGCGCCGGCATTGCCGATGGCGAAGGTGGCGACCGGGATGCCGGCCGGCATCTGCACGATCGACAGCAGCGAATCCATGCCGTTGAGGGCCTTGGACTGCACCGGCACGCCCAGCACCGGCACGGCGGTCTTGGCGGCGATCATGCCCGGAAGGTGGGCGGCCCCGCCGGCACCGGCGATGATCGCGCGCAGGCCACGCGGGCCCGCCTGCTCGGCGTAACTGAACAACACATCCGGCGTCCGATGCGCGGACACCACCTTCACTTCGAACGGAACACCCAGGGCTTCAAGCTTCTGGGCGGCGTGCTGCATGGTTTCCCAGTCGGAACGGGAACCCATGACGATGCCGACAAGCGGCGCGATCGGGTTGGGGGTCATTGGCCGTCACCTGCCTTAAAGACGTATTCTAGCCATCTTCCACGCAAGACGAAGAACCATGGATCGCAAGCTGCTCGACCTGCTGGTGTCGCCGGACACCCGCCAGCCCCTGTCCCTGCTGGATGGCAAGGGCCTGGAAGCCCTCAACAAGGCCATTTCCGCCGGCGCGGTGAACAAGGCCGATGGCAACCCGCTGGCGCAGCCGCTGCGCGAAGCGCTGGTCACCCGCGACCGCAAGCAGGTGTTCCGCGTTGACGACGGCATCCCGGTGCTGCTGGCCGAGGAAGCCATCCCGACCGCCCAGATCGCCGACTTCCCGGCCGCATGAGCGCGCTGCCGACGCCGGATGCGGCCGTTGTCGCCGCCGATGTCGCGCGGGCGCTGGCCGAGGACCTGGGCAGCGGCGACGTCACCGCCGCCCTGCTGCCCGACCAGGCCGACAGTGCTTACCTGCTGTGCAAGCAGGACGGGGTGATTGCCGGCCGTCCGTGGTTCGACGCAACCCACCGCGCACTCGACCCGGACGTGCGCATCGAATGGCGTGTCTCCGAAGGTGACGCGGTCACCGCAGGCACCGTGCTGGCCCTGCTGCACGGGCGCAGCCGCAGCCTGGTCAGCGCCGAGCGCACCTCGCTGAACTTCCTGCAGACGCTGTCTGGCACCGCCACCACCACTGCCCGCTACGTGGCGGCGGTGGCCGGTACCGGCACGCGCATCCTCGACACCCGCAAGACTCTGCCTGGCCTGCGCCTGGCGCAGAAGTACGCAGTGCGCTGTGGCGGCGGCGACAACCACCGCTTCGGCCTCTATGACACGGTGATGCTGAAGGAAAACCACATCCGTGCCGCCGGTTCGCTGGCCGCGGCGGTGGCCGCCGCGCGCCGGCAATGGCCCGCGCTGCCGCTGGTGGTCGAGGTCGAGGACCTGGCCCAGCTGCGCCAGGCGCTGGAAGCCGGTTGCGAGCGCATCCTGCTGGATGACTTCAGCCCCGACCTGCGCCGCGAGGCAGTGCGCATCACGGCCGGCCGCATTCCGCTGGAAGTGTCAGGCAGCGTGGGCCTGGGCGGCCTGCGTTCGATCGCCGAGGACGGCGTTGACTGCATCTCCATCGGTGGACTGACCAAGCACGTGCAGGCCATCGATCTGTCGCTGAAGCTGGGCCCGCCGCCGGGTTGAGGCCTGGCGTGGGGGCCGATCCGTTGTCCATGGGAAAAGGGATCTGACCCCGTTCTCACACCCGGCGTTCACGACAGCGCTGCGACGCTGAGGTATCCCCCACAGGAGCCGCGCATGCGCCGGATGCTCTTGCCTGCCTGCCTGCTGCTGGCCGCGGCACCGTTGTCCGCAGCGGCCGCCGAGGCCTGCGATGTTCCGCCCCGCTTCGGCCTGAGTCCGTTGGCGGTGGCCATCCGCAACACCGCCTGCAATGAGCACCGGCTCTGGTACCGGCCCTTCATCGATCGTGAAGGCCGTGCCGCCAGCCTCAGCGTCACCGAAGCCGAAAGCGATCACTTGGCAGACAATGGCCTGATCGCCTGGCAGCGCGTGGCCGGCTACTGGCGCAACAGCGGCACACTCAATGCGATGGGCAGCATCGCGGGCGCCAGCAGCTGCCTGGCGCCGTTGGGCACGCGCTACACCGACAGCGACTGCCGCGCCTTCCTGATCGACAACCCGTGGTCGGCCGCGTTCATTTCCTGGGTGATGGTGCAGTCCGGCGTTCCTGGCTTCAATACGTCGCCACGCCACATCGACTACATCCGTGCCGCCTACCAGGGCGGCCCCTCGGGCGTGCCGTACCGGCTGGTCGACCCGGCCACGGCCAAACCCGCACCGGGCGACCTGCTGTGCTTCCTGCGCGACCGCAGCACCACGCTCAGCTACAGCGG
Organism: Stenotrophomonas sp. YJH_SMC_25; assembly: GCF_059369595.1. Lineage (NCBI taxonomy): Bacteria > Pseudomonadati > Pseudomonadota > Gammaproteobacteria > Lysobacterales > Lysobacteraceae > Stenotrophomonas > Stenotrophomonas sp. YJH_SMC_25. The sequence continues at coordinate 83,670 of NZ_JCAFSV010000005.1, forward strand.
GCTGGTGCAGGCACTGGGCAATGGCTCGGTGGGCCACTGGAAATCGCATTGCGAAGTGGTGGTGGCGGCCAACCTCGGCGGCGACCAGACCCTGTACCTGGTCGGTGGCAACGTGATGAACACCGTAGCGATGCGGTTGCTGCAGCTGGATCGTACGGGGCTGATCAAGCTGCCTCCGGCACGCGAACGCAACAGCACCGGCATCGACCCCGGCTGCACACCAGGTCGCGAGGACGAATGCAGCTTCAACCGGCAGGACTGGGCAGCGCTGCTGCAGCTGACTGCAACCTCACCGCTGGTGATGCCCTCGCCCACTGCGACGCCGATGCAGCCCACTCCGGCACCGCAACCGGTCATCGTGCCCGCGCAGCCGATGTCCAGCGAACCGCAGCCGCGGCGGTGAGTGCAGCGCTTGATCCAGCGCGCGTTCGCCGCCATCTTTGCGGGATCGACCCCTGACGGCTGACGCCATGCCCACCCTGCTGCTGTTGCTGATTGCCGGCGGAATCATCTATTTCTTCTGGAACGCGGCGCGTTCGGCCGCCGAGCGCGCGGTCGAACTGGGGCGCAATGCCTGCCGTGCTGCCGACGTGCAATGGCTGGATCAGGCGGTGCACGCCACCGGCCTGCGCCTGTCGCGCGGCGAAGATGGCCGGCTCGGCTTCGAACGTACCTTCAAGTTCGAGTATTCCTACGACGGCATCGATCGCCACGTGGGCCGCATGGTGCTGCGCGGCGACCAGCTGATCTCATTCACTGGTCCGGGCGCGGCGCGGATCAGCCAGATCCGCGCGGATGTGGACGATGCCGAGGATGTGTAAGGGCTGAAGGCGTGCCGACCAACGGTCGGCACCCACCGTTACCTGGTTACTTGACCACGCGCAGGTTCGGGCGCCCCTTCGGCGGCGGGCTGGCTGGCGGCGTATCGTCCGGCGGCGTGCCTTCCTCGTGCAGCAGCTCATCGCTGGTCGGAGCGGTCTCGTTGCCCGGGATGTCATCCGGTAGCGCCATGCCCTGCCCGGTCTCGCGGGCGTAGACGGCCAGCACGGCGCTGATCGGCACCTGCACCGGGTAGCTGGTACCGGAGAAGCGCGCCGAGAAGCTCACCATCTCGTTGTCGATCATCAGTCGCACGACAGCACGTTCGGCGATGTTGAGCACGACCCGGCCATCCTTGACCGCCGAAGGCGGGACCTGCACGCCGGGAACGCCGGCGTCGACCAGGATGTGCGGGGTCAGCTGGTTGTCGTTGATCCATTCCACCAGCGCCCGCAGCAGGTACGGGCGGTGGCTGGTCATGTGGAAGAAGTCTTCGGTCATGCGTGAAGTGTACGCGCCCGGCGCCCCGCCGGGGCGGATCACCTGCACGCCGGTCGGCGTGCAGACGGGTAACGCAGGCCCGGATCAGACCGGCAGATCGCGCAGCTTCTTTTCCTGATCGGTCAGGCTGCGGACGAAGCCCGGGTGGCGGAAGATGCGATTGCCGTAGTCCTCGATCGCCTTGCCGTCCTTCGGCAGCGGTACGTCCAGCGACTGCAGGCGCCAGATGATCGGCGCCATCGCGCAGTCGGCCAGGCTCATTTCCGGGTTGAGGAAGAACTTGCTGGCCTTGAACAGCGGCAGCGAGGCGGTCAGCAGCTCCTTCAGGCGCTTGCGGCCAGCCTCGGCCTGGGTCTTGTTGCCGAGCTGGATGGCCTGCACCTGTGGCACCCAGTCGTGCTCGATGCGCAGCATCGCCAGGCGGATGCGCGCACGCGAGAGCGGATCGACCGGCATCAGCGGCGGATGCGGATAACGTTCGTCCAGGTACTCGCTGACCACTGATGCGGCGTACAGCACCAGCTCGCGTTCGACCAGGGTCGGCACCGAGTGATACGGATTGAGGTCGATCAGGTCTTCAGGCGGGTTCTGTGGATCGACCGGAACGAAGTCGAAGGTCACACCCTTGGCCGCCAGGACCAGGCGTACACGGTGGCACAGTACATCGTCGTTCGAGGAAAACAGCGTCAGTGTATTGCGCATGCGTACGCTCGCCGCCATCAAAGGCTCTCCCACGACAGGAGACCGCCTGCCGCATCGGCGCCGCCGGCACCGTGCCGACGGTCGACTCCTCCCCGAGTGTGCAACCGACCATCACAAAAGCCAATAGGCCCGTGCGATGGCCGGCGGCAGATTCAGTGAACGTCCTTCCAGTATTCCTTCTTCAGCAGGTACAGCAGGAAGGTGAGCAGGGCCAGGAACAGGATCACCCACACGCCCAGCTGCTGGCGCTTGAGCGCGGCCGGTTCACCGGCATACTCGAGGAAGTTGGTGATGTCCCGCACCGCCTGGTCGTACTGGCCGGCATCGACCGACCCGGGCGTTTCGATCTTCAGGCCAGTCACCGGCGGGTCCATGCCGGGCGCTTCCGCCTTGCCGTGCACCGCATGCTGCAGGCCCTGCATCTCCCACAGCGGGTTGGGCATGGAGGCATTGGCGAACAGCGCGTTGTTCCAGCCCAGCGGCCGGCTGCTGTCCAGGTAGAACGACTTGAGGTAGGTGTAGACCCAGTCACTGCCCCGCACGCGCGCGATCAGGCTGAGGTCGGGCGGCATCTTGCCGAACCACTTCTCCGCGTTCTCCTTGGGCATCGCCACCGGGATCGGGTCGCCGATCGCCGAGCCGGTGAAGTTGAGGTTGTTCATCACCTCTTCCTCGGTCAGGCCCAGGTCCTGCGCCATCCGCGAATAGCGCAGGTACTTCAGCGCGTGGCAGCCGGAGCAGTAGTTCATGTACAGCTGCGCGCCGCGCTGCAGCGAAGCGCGGTCGCCCAGATCGTTGCCGGCCTGCAGCAGCTTGGTGCCACCTTCGGCGGCGGAGGCCAGGAAACTGCCCAGCATCAGGGTGGCCGTCAGGGCCAACCGGACCATCCAGCGATCAGTCATGGGTGGTCACCCTCTCCGGTACCGGCTTGGTCTTGTCCAACCGCGTCCATAGCGGCATGGTGATGAAGAACGCGAAGTACAGGAAGGTCAGCACCCGCCCGATGTAGGTCTCGTGCACGTCGGTGCCCGGGCCGGAACCAATCACGCCCAGCCACACGAAGCACACCGCCAGCACGCCCAGCATCACCTTCGAGATCCAGCCGCGGTAGCGCACCGACTTCACCCTGGCCTTGTCCAGCCACGGCACCAGGAACAGGATCGCAATGGCCGAGAACATCACCAGCACGCCACCGAGCTTGTTCGGTACCACGCGCAACATCGCGTAGTAAGGCGTGTAGTACCAGACCGGCTTGATGTGTTCCGGGGTCACCAGGCGGTTGGCCTCGGTGAAGTTGTCGTGCTCCAGGAACAGGCCGCCGAAACCGGGCGCGAAGAAGATGATGAAGGCGGCGATGATCAGCAGGAAACCGGCGCCGACGCCATCCTTGAGCGTGTAGTACGGGTGGAACGGAATGCCATCGGCCGGCGCGTTCGGCGACCAGCGGTTGCCCTTCGGCCCCTTCTTGATCTCCACGCCATCGGGGTTGTTCGACCCCACTTCGTGCAGCGCGCCCAGATGCAGTACCACCAGCAGCAACAGCACCAGCGGCAGGGCGATGACATGCAGCGCGAAGAAACGGTTGAGCGTGGCGTCACTGGGCAGGTAATCGCCCATGATCCATTCGGTCAGGCCGTTGCCGATCACCGGTATCGCGCCGAACAGCGAGATGATCACCTTGGCGCCCCAGAACGACATCTGGCCCCACGGCAGCACGTAGCCCATGAAGGCTTCGGCCATCAACACCAGGTAGATCAGCATGCCGAGGATCCACACCAGCTCGCGCGGCTTCTGGTAACTGCCGTACAGCAGGCCACGGAACATGTGCAGGTAGACCACGATGAAGAACAGCGAGGCACCGGTGGAGTGCATGTAGCGGATCAGCCAGCCCCACTCCACATCGCGCATGATGTATTCGATGGAGCCGAACGCCTCGGCGGCGCTGGTCTTGTAGTGCATCGTCAGGAAGATGCCGGTGACGATCTGGTTGACCAGCACCAGCAGCGCCAGCGAACCGAAGTAGTACCAGATGTTGAAGTTCTTCGGCGCGTAGTACTCGCTGACGTGCTTCCGGTAGACCGGCATCAGGCCGGGCGCGCGGGCGTTGACCCAGTCGGCCACGCCGCTGGCGGTACGGCTGAGGATATTGGCCATCAGGCAGCCCCCTGCGGATCGACACCGATGATGATGGTGTTGTCGTCCTGGTAATGGTGCGCGGGCACCTTCAGGTTGATCGGCGCCGGCACGTCCTTGAAGACGCGTCCGGACATGTCGAAGCGCGACTTGTGGCACGGGCAGAAGTAGCCGCCCTTCCACTGCGGGTCGTAGGGCTCAGGCCGGATTTCGGCGACCATTTCCGGCGAGCAGCCCAGGTGCGTGCACAGGCCGACCAGTACGGAGATATCCGGCTTGATCGAGCGCAGTTCGGGGTTCTGCTTCAGCACGTAGTCCGGCTGCTGATCCTTCTCGCCGGACTCGGGGTCCTTGAGACGGCCGTCCAGCCCGTGCAGCGCATCGAGGATGGCCTTGGACCGCTTGACGATCCAGATCGGCTGGCCACGCCATTCCACGATCAGGCGTTGGCCTTCCTGCAGGGCGCTGATGTCGGCCACCACCGGTGCGCCGGCAAGCTTGGCGCGGGCACTGGGGTTCCAGGATTTGATGAAAGGAACTGCGGTGAATCCGACGCCGACGGCGCCCACCACGGCTGTGGTGGCAGAAAGAAAACGCCGACGTCCGGTGTTGACTGGATCGTGTACCCCATCGTTGGCCATCCGGCACTCCGATATTGATTAGGTAGCTTTAAGGCTGCCAGCGGATCCGGTGGGGGCCAGAGCCGCATTGAATCACGGTCGAGTGTAGCGGAACCGTCGCGCGCCACACAACGCATTGCAACAACATTGATTGCGGGGTTGCCGGCCAGCGGCCGGCACTACCTTTCAAAGGAGTGCCGACCAACGGTCGACACCTACCGTTCAAGGAGTACCGGCCAACGGTCGGCACCTACTGGTGACTCAGGGCGGTGCGGTAACGCTCGGCCAGCTGCCCGACCCGGCGCACGTAGTACTGGGTCTCGCTGTAGGGCGGCACGCCACCGTGGCGGTCGACCGCGCCTTCGCCAGCGTTGTAGCCGGCTGCGGCAAGGGTCAGGTCGCCATTGAAGCGTTTCAGCAACCACGCAAGATACTGCACGCCGCCACGGATGTTCTGCCCGGCGTCATAGGAATCGCTTACACCGAAGCGCGCGGCGGTCGGCGGCATCAGCTGCATCAGGCCCTGCGCGCCAGCACGGCTGAGCGCGGTCGGGTTGTAGGCCGACTCGGCATGGATGATGGCGCGCACCACCGCCTCCTCCACGCCGAACTCGCGCGCGGCCGAGGTGATCTCGGCCTGGAAGGCCGAGGTGTTCAGTCGCACGGTGCCGAAGTCCACGCGTGGATTGACCCCGCAGGCATAGCAGCGCTCCATGAAGCTGTAGCGGATGGTCCGGACCGGGCCGAGGTTGGCCACCTGTGTCGGGCGCGCACTGGTGTAGTGGCGCACGCCATCCTTCATGAAGGAATACACCTGGCCACTGACCATGCGCCCGCTGCGCGAGGCGACCGGCTGTGCGGGACCGGATGCCGGCACGGACGCAGGCGCGACCGTTGCCGGCGCTGCGGCACTCGCAGCAACGGCCACCGGGTTGCGTTCGATGCTGGCCACCGTGGTGGGTGCCGGCCTGGGCGCGGCCACCCCCGGTCGAGGTGCCGGGCGGGTGTCACGGATGTAGCTGATGGTGCTGCAGCGCGCGCCGGCCACCCGCTTGCTCACATAACTGGTGACGCCGTCAGCGCCCTGGCACTTGTACAGGGTTCCAGCGCTGGCCGGCGCAGCGGTCAGCGCAGCGATGATGATCGCCGTTGTCCCCAGTATCCCCTTCATGGCGGCGAGTGTCCCAGCTTCGCCGGGGCTTGCCAAGCGACGTGGCTCAGCCTGTGACCGGCGGCACAGCCAGCAGCTGGCCGAGGCCCGCCAGGCGCTGCGCCAGTTCGTCGCGCAGGCCCGGCGGGGTGGTCCAAAGCGCCACGGGCAGGCGGTCCAGGCTGAGAATCTGCGCCAGCATCATGCCGCGGCTCTCGGCGCCCATGCGCAGCAGGCAGTGGTCGGGGCCATCCGCTTCCAGCACTCCACACCACGGCGGGATGCGGCCTTCCAGCTCGGAATGGCTGCCGGCCAGGCGGAGGATGGCCTGCAGCGCGAACGGCGCCTGGCTGACGGCCTGCCGCACCATCACATCGGGCGGCGCCGGCGTGCGCCGGTGCAGGCCCGGCCCGGCGCACTCACGTACGGCGCCCATGCGGTCCACGCGCAGGGTGCGCCAGTCCTGCCGCCCCAGGTCCCAGGCAAGCAGATACCAGCGTCGCCCGTAATTGACCAGGTGCTGGGCCTCGACCTCGCGCTGGGTGACGGCTTCCTGCGCGCTGCGGTATTCGAAGGCCAGCCGTGACGCCTGTCGGCAGTGCTGGGCCAGCCGCCCGAGCAGGCGTGCGTCGGTGGACGGAAGGTCGGACAGGGTGGCCGTCGCTGCATGCACCTCGCCGGCCTGCTGGCGACGACGGGTGGGCACCAGCGGATCGAGCTTGGACAACAGGCCACGCGCGGTGTCGTCGATCCCGGCAACGGTGGCCGAGGCTGCGCGCAGGGCGATGGCCAGCGTGGTTGCCTCCTCCTCGTCCAGCAGCATCGGCAGCACCGGGGCCCCGGCCCCCAACTGGTAGCCGCCGCCGACCCCGGACGAGGCCTGCACCGGATAGCCCAGCTCGCGCAGGCGCTCGATATCACGGCGGATGCTGCGCCGGTCCACGCCCATGCGCTCGGCCAGCTCGGCCCCGGACCACTGGCGGCGGGCCTGCAGCAGGGCGATCAGGCGCAGCAGACGATGGGCGGTATGGCGCATGAAGGATCGAGGACAGAAGTCGTCCGCAATAGTGCCCCAGGATGGCCTCCAGTTCACCACCCACCGCAAGGAGCAATGCCATGAATTCACGCCAGATCACCCTGTACCACGCCGCCCGTTCCCGCTCGAGCGGCGCCGTGGCCCTGCTCGAAGCGCTGGGTGCCGACTACCGCATGCAGGTGCTGGACCTGAAAGCCGGCGCCAACCTGGCCCCGGCCTACCTGGCCATCAACCCGATGGGCAAGGTGCCGGCCATCGTCCACAACGGCGCACTGGTGACCGAGCAGGTGGCGATCTACCTGTACCTGGCCGACCTGTATCCGGAAGCCGGGCTGGCGCCGCCGATCGGTGACGCCCTGCGCGGGCCCTATCTGCGCTGGATGGCCTTCTATGGCGCCTGTTTCGAGCCGGCGATGATCGACAAGGCGATGCACCGCGAGCCGCCGCCGCGCCTGATGTCGCCGTACAACGATGCCGAGACCGTGCTGCAGGTGGTCGAGGCCCAGCTGGCGCAGGGCCCGTACCTGCTGGGCGAGGTCATGAGCGCCGCCGACGTGCTGTGGGGCAATGCACTGGCGTGGACCACGGCCTTTGGCCTGGTACAGCCGGCGCCGGCCACGGCTGACTACATCGCACGGATGAGCGCGATGACCGCGTTCGACCGTTCGCGGCAGATCGATGCGGAGCTGGCGGCGGCGTAAGGGCGCCCGCCGGGCACCGCCCGGCGCTACCGGGGCCGGCGGGATGCGGGTAGCGCGGGGCCGTGCCCCGCGAGCGCACAGCGCGGCGTACGCGCCGGGATGCAGGTAGAATTGCCGGCTTTCCCGCCACCCGAATGGATTAAGCGCCATGACCGGGACGCCAGACGTCTTTCCGCCCGCCCCGCCGGGCGGTGCCCCGCTCGTTGCCCTGCCCGCCGGTCCGCGCAAGCCCGACCAGGTGAAAGGCAAGCTGTACATCAAGACCCACGGTTGCCAGATGAACGAGTACGACTCGGCCAAGATGGCCGACGTGCTCGCCGCCAGCGATGGCCTGGAACTGACCGATACCCCGGAAGACGCCGACGTCATCCTGGTCAACACCTGTTCCATCCGCGAGAAGGCGCAGGAGAAGGTGTTCAGCCAGCTGGGCGTCTGGAAGGGCCTGAAGAACAAGGGCCGCGAGGTCATCATCGGCGTGGGCGGCTGCGTTGCCTCGCAGGAAGGCGAGGCGATCATCAAGCGTGCGCCGTTCGTGGACCTTGTGTTCGGCCCGCAGACCCTGCACCGGCTGCCGGAGCTGATCCGCGCCCGCCGCGAGCAGAAGCGCCCGCAGGTGGACATCAGCTTCCCCGAGATCGAGAAGTTCGACCGCCTGCCGGAACCGCGTGCCGAAGGCGCTTCGGCGTTCGTGTCGATCATGGAAGGCTGCTCGAAGTACTGCTCGTTCTGCGTGGTGCCCTACACCCGCGGCACCGAAGTCAGCCGCCCGTTCGAGGACGTGGTGGTGGAAGTGGCGCAGCTGGCCGCGCAGGGCGTGCGCGAAATCAACCTGCTCGGGCAGAACGTCAATGCCTATCGCGGCCCCTATGGAGATGGCGAGTTCGCCGATCTCGGCCTGCTGATCCGGACCATCGCCGAGATCGACGGCGTCGGCCGCATCCGCTTCACCACCTCGCACCCGCTGGAGTTCAGCGACTCGCTGATCGATGCGTTCCGCGACGTGCCGCAGCTGGCCAACTTCCTGCACCTGCCGGTGCAGGCCGGCAGCGACCGCGTACTGTCGGCGATGAAGCGCGGCTATACCGCGCTGGAATTCAAGTCGAAGATCCGCAAGCTGCGCGCGGTGCGCCCGGACATCTCGATCAGCTCGGACTTCATCGTCGGCTTCCCCGGCGAAACCGATGCCGATTTCGAGAAGACCATGAAGCTGATCGAGGACATCGGCTTCGACCACAGCTTCTCCTTCATCTATTCGCGCCGCCCGGGGACCCCGGCGGCCGACCTGGAGGACACGATCAGCGATGCCGAGAAGCACGCGCGCCTGTCGCGCCTGCAGGAGCGCATCAATGCGCACGCCGCCGGCATCTCCGAGAAGATGGTCGGCACCGTGCAGACCGTGCTGGTGGAAGGCCCTTCGCGCAAGAACCCGAACGAACTGACCGGCAAGACCGAGAACATGCGTTCGGTGAACTTCCCGGCGCCGGCGCGGCTGATCGGCCAGTTCGTGGATGTGGTGATCACCGAGGCGCTGACCAATTCGCTGCGCGCGCGCGTGGTGGCGGAATAAAGTGCGCCGACCAACGGTCGGCACCCACCGAATTGATGCCGGCCAACGGTCGGCACCCACCGAATTGATGCCGGCCAACGGTCGGCACCCACCGAATTGATGCCGGCCGGCGGCCGGCACCCACCGAATTGATGCCGACCAACGGTCGGCACCCACCGGAGTTGATGCCGGCCAACGGTCGGCACCTGCCGAATTGATGCCGACCAACGGTCGGCACCCACCGAATTGATGCCGACCAACGGTCGGCACCCACCGAATTGATGCCGACCAACGGTCGGCACCTACCAGGGTGGATGCCGACCGTTGGTCGGCATGCCTCAATCCAAACGCTTGCGGAAACGCAGGATCGCCAGGGTCATCATCACCGCGATGAAGGCCAGCAGCGCCAGCGCGTCGTGCCACAGCTCCCACAGCGAGGCGCCGCGCAGCATGATGCCGCGCACGAGGCGCAGGAAGTGGGTCAGCGGCAGTACTTCGGCCAGCCATTGCACCGGCCGCGGCATGCCCGCGAACGGGAACATGAAGCCCGACAGCAGGATCGACGGCAGGAACAGGAACAGGGTCATCTGCATCGCCTGGAACTGCGAGCGCGCGCGCGTGGAAATCAGCAGCCCCAGTGCGAGGTTGGCCAGCACCAGCAGCACCGCGGCCAGGTAGATGTCCAGCAGCCTGCCGCGAATGGGCACCTGGAACAGCCAGGTGCCCAGCACCAGCACCAGCGTGGTCTGCAGCAGGCCGATGGCTGCATAGGGCAGCACCTTGCCCACCATCAGTTCGCTGCGCGACACCGGCGTGGCGATCAGCAGCTCCATGTTGCCGCGCTCGCGTTCACGCACCACCGCCACCGCCGTGAACATCACCAGGGTCATGGTCAGGATCACCCCGATCAGGCCTGGCACGATGTTCACCGCCGAACGCCGCTGCGGGTTGTAGAAGCTGGTCACGCTGATTGGACCACCGGCGATGCTGCCTTCGCGCAGCGGCCGCGTGTTGCTGGTCGGTCGCGTCTCCAGCGGCACCTGCGCCAGCTGGATCGCCGCGCTCTGCACCACGGTGTCGCTGCCATCAACCAGTACCTGCACCGCCTCGCGTCCATCGAAGCGACGGCGCTCGAAGTCGGCCGGCACCACGATGCCGACACTGATCTCGCCACGCCGCAGCGCCCGCATCAGCTGGTCGGGCGTATAGGCTTCGCTGCGCGGCGTGATCACGCCGGTGGCGACCATGTCCTGCACCAGCGCGCGTGACGCCGCACTGTTGGCCTGGTCGGCGACACCGGCGTCGAGGTGGCGCAGGTTGAGATTGATCGCGTAGCCGAACAGCAGCAGCTGCATCACCGGAATGCCGACGATCATCGCCAGCGTGATGCGGTCGCGGCGCAGCTGGCGCAATTCCTTGAGCATGATCGCCCACAGCCGGCGCAGGTTCATGCCGCTGGCTCCCGGCCACGGCCGCGGGTGGCGGCGACGAAGACGTCTTCCAGGTTCGGCGCCACCGCCTCGATGCGGGCCTGCGGATCGGCGCTGGCCAGCGCGCGCCGCAACGCTGGCGCATCGGCGGCCGCCTCGCTGCACAGCACGCGCAGCTGCGTGCCGATCTGTGCCACGCTCAGCACGCCGGGCAGCTCAGACAACGCGCGGCTGGCCTGCCGCGGCTGCGCCGACGTGACCTGCAGCGTGCGGCCGTCCAGCCGTGCACACAGTTCGGCCGGCGTGCCATCGGCGACCAGCGCGCCTCGATCGAGGATCGCCAGCCGGTGGCAGCGCTCGGCTTCGTCCATGTAGTGGGTCGATACCAGCACGGTGGTACCGGCGTCGGCAAGTTCAAACAGGGCCTCCCAGAAATCGCGGCGTGACTCCGGGTCGACCGCGCTGGTCGGCTCGTCCAGGAACAACAGCTCGGGCGCGTGCACGACGGCGCCGGCCAGCGCCAGGCGCTGCTTCTGGCCACCACTGAGGGTGCCGGCCAGCTGCGGCTGCCGGTCCAGGAGACGGTACTGCTGCAGCAGTTCGTCGACCCGCTGCCGGGCCCGCGTACGCGGCAGGTCCTGGATGGCGGCGAGGAATTCCAGGTTCTCGCGCACCGAAAGGTCTTCATACAACGAGAAGCGCTGGGTCATGTAGCCGATGCGCCGGCGCAGTGCCTCGGCCTGCTCCGGCACGGCCAGGCCGAGCACCTCGATCTGGCCGGCGCCCGGTTCCAGCAGGCCGCACAGCATGCGGATGGTGGTTGACTTGCCCGACCCGTTCGGGCCCAGGAAGCCATAGACCTGGCCACGCGGCACGATCAGGTCGACATTGTCCACGGCCAGCAGATCGCCGAAGCGGCGGGTCAGGCCCTGGGCATGCACCGCGATGTCGTTGCCGGTGTTCAGAAGCTCACCTGCACCGGCATTCCCGCCGGCAGCTTCTGCATGTCGGAGGGAGCGTCCACTTCGATCTCGGCGAGGTAGCTCAGGCGCGCGACGTCGTCACCGGTCAGTGCGTAGTACGGAGTAAATGAAGGCTCGCTGCGGATCGAGCGCACATGCCCCTTCAACGCAGTGCCTTGCCCTTCCAGGTGCACCTGCGCGACCTGCCCGACCTTGACCTGCAACCGCAATGGCTGCGGCAGGTAGACGCGCGCATAGGGGCGCTCGCCGACCAGCATCACCGCCAGCGGCGCGCCGACCGGCGCCTGGTCGCCCTGCCGGTAAGGCAAGGCATCGACCACGCCGTCGCGCGGCGCACGCAATTGCAGCTTCTGCAGGTTCACGGCCTGCACTGCCTGTTGCGCCTGCGCGGCATCGGCGGCCGCCTGGCCCTGGGCGATATCCTGCACACGGCTGCCGTGCACCCGCTCCAGCCAGGCCTGCTCGGCAGCACGCACGCTGGCCTCGGCATTGCCGGCGGCGGCACGTGCACGATCCAGCTCAGCGGCGGCAATCAAGCGCTGCTGTGCCAACGGCTGGACCCGCCGGTAATAGGCACTTGCTTCGGCAGCCTGTGCGCGCAGCGCGGCCAGTTGCGCCTGGGCCTGCGCGATCTGCTCCTGGCGTGGGCCAATCTTCAGTTCTTCCAGCTGCGCCTGCGCACGCGCCGTATCAGCCTGCGCTGCGGCGAACTGCGCGTCACCGCGGGCCGGGTCGAGCTGCATCAGCACGGCGCCGGCCTTGACCTGCTGTCCCTCGCGCACCTCCACCGTGGCGATCACTTCGGCCGCCGGCGCCGGCACCGTGATCCGGTCCCACTCCAGCGTGCCCAGTGCAGTCGGTGTTGACTGCACACACCCGGCCAGCAGGCCGATGCCCGCCAGTCCGATTCCTCGCATCCCGTTGCCGATGCCCATGCCATCCCCTCCTGCGACGGCGACACGGTGCCATGTGCCCCGTGCACCCTCAATGATTCCGATCAGCCCTGGCGGTTTTTTCGCCACGCGCCGGCACGCCTTTTGCTGCAAGGCTCCGCACCACCTATCCACAGGTTGATTCGGCATCATTCCACAACCGTTGTGGAAATCCGCCAGCGCCCGGCTTTGTTGCTCACCCGGCAACGAAACCTGCACTGTCGTCACGATGAATGCCCCCGTGCAGGCCCCCGCGGCAGTGCTGCCGAAGCGACGAGCGACCATGACGTTTTTTTCACCAGGACCTCATGGGCCTTGTGGCACAAGCATTGCGAAGGTCTATCCACAGGTTTTCGCGCCCCCCGTCCACACCGGGTGTGGAAAACGCTGTATCGACCGTCTGCTGGCCGTGTGCCCCGCACGCGCGCTACCCTTGTCTCCCCTGAATACACTGCGGTGGAAGGCGTCCGCCCCACCCGAAGCAATGAAAAGCATCGAGCATCGAGACTTCACCCTGTCGCCGGAAGACAACGAACGGCTGGCCAACCTGTGTGGCCCGTTCGACGGGCACCTGCGGCAGATCGAACTGAAACTCGGCGTGGAAATCGCCAACCGTGGCTTCGTGTTCCGCATCAGCGGGCCGAACGAAGCCATCGTCGAGGCGCAGAAGCTGGTTGAAGCGCTGTACGCCGAAGCCGGCGAAACCACCTTCGACAACCACGCCATCCACCTGCGCCTGGCGCAGGCCAATGTCGAGCAGATCGCCGAACGCTCCTACGAAGCGCAGGAGGTGGCGATCAAGGTCAAGCGCGGCACGGTACGCGGGCGCGGTGCCAACCAGGCCCGCTACCTGCACCAGATCGCAACCCACGACATCAACTTCGGCATCGGGCCGGCCGGCACCGGCAAGACCTTCCTGGCCGTGGCCAGCGCGGTCGAAGCGCTGAACGAATCGCGGGTGCAGCGGCTGATCCTGGTCCGCCCCGCGGTGGAAGCCGGCGAGAAGCTGGGCTTCCTGCCCGGCGACCTGAGCCAGAAGGTCGATCCCTATCTGCGACCGCTGTACGACGCCCTGTACGAGATGATGGGCGTGGAAAAGGTGGTCAAGCTGCTGGAAAGGAACGTCATCGAGATCGCGCCGCTGGCCTATATGCGCGGCCGCACGCTCAACGATGCGTTCGTGATCCTGGACGAAGCACAGAACACCACCATCGAGCAGATGAAGATGTTCCTGACCCGCCTCGGCTACGGCTCCACCGCGGTGGTCACCGGTGACCTGACCCAGACCGACCTGCCCAAGCACGTGAAGTCGGGCCTGCGCGATGCCATCGATGTGCTGCGCGACGTGGAGGGTGTCAGCTTCACCTTCTTCGAATCCCGCGACGTGGTCCGCCACCCGCTGGTGGCGCGCATCGTCAGCGCCTACGACCGCCGCGACCTGCATCAGATCCAACCTGGAGCAACTCCATGACCCGTGGTCCCGTGCGACTGGACGTCGCCGTCAGTTACGCCCTGCCGCGTGCCGGCCTGCCGGCGGCAGTGAGCTTCCGCAGGTGGGTGGCTGCCGCGCTGAAGGGCCGCATCCGCGAGGCCGACCTGGCCATCCGCGTGGTCGACGCCAAGGAAGGCCAGTCGTTGAACCGCCACTACCGTGGCAAGGACTACGCCACCAACGTGCTCAGCTTCCCGGCCGAAGTGCCCGAAGGCCTGCCCAAGGGCGTCAAGTTCCCGCTGCTCGGCGATCTGGTGATCTGTGCACCGGTCGTAGCGCGGGAGGCCGACGAACAGGGCAAGGCGCTCAACGCCCACTACGCGCACCTGACCGTGCACGGCGTGCTGCACCTGCTCGGCTGGGACCACGAGGACGACAAGGAAGCCGAAGCGATGGAACAGCTGGAACGGGAGATCCTGGCCGAGCTGGGCATCGACGACCCCTACGCGGGCGAGCGCTGACACCGGGCCCTGTTCCGAGCCCACGCACTCACGGAAGAGGAGCGCAGCATGACCCTGCCCGCACTTGTGCTTGCCGCGCTACTGCAGTCCGGGGCAGGCCTGATGCCCGATCCTGACCGTCCCTCACCGTTCCCCGCCAGCGACAGCGAGGCCGACATCGCCGCAAAGATCGCCGAATTACGGGCGTTCTTCGGCAGCAGCGAGCGCGACACCCGCAACATCGTCGCCACTGCCCAGCAACGGGCACTGATCGAGCGCCTGGAAGCGCGGCACGCGGCACGTCTGGCCGGCATCTGGGTGGACAATGCGAGGGGCTGGAACGTTGTCGTGCGACTGACAGGCGCCGCACCCGAGGCCGATGAGACACATCCAGGGGCGGATGGCCCGCAACGTGTGCGCTACATCACCGGCGCCGCGATGACCGAAGCGGAGATGACGCGCCGGCTGCACGCACAGCAGGACTGGCTGCGGGCCCAGCTGCCTGACCTGTTCGGCCATGGCCTGGATGTCAAGACCGGGGAGCTGGAGGTGGAGCTGCTGGATACCCCAGCCAACCGCGCGACGGCGGCGGCCGTGCGTGACCACCTGCAGGCGCGACTGGGCTACCCGGTCAGGCTGCGCTGGTACCCAGCGGCCACGCGCTGGAATCCGCCCTGACTGCGCCACGGCTGGAGTGCCAGCCCATGCGCTGAGCTATTGTTCAACACCGGCCAGGACGCGGAAGGAAAAAGGATGAACCCAGGGAACAGCTTCACGACGTTTGCGATGGCCGCAGGCCTGCTCGCGGGCCTGCTGGTGCTGGGCGCTTACACCTTGCGCCGCATCAGCGCCCGCGACCCCGGCGGCAGGCACTGGCTGCCGCGCAGCCTGGCCCTGCTGTCGCCCGTGTGCCTGCTGGCCGGGCTGGCGATCGGCATGTTCGGCCCGCACCTCACAGGTAGAGCGGAACCCGCCCACCTGCCGGGGCTGTGGGAAACGTCGATGGTGCTGATACTGGTCGGTGCCTTGACCCTGCCAGTGCTGTGGCGAACGCTGCTGCAGCAGTGGCTTGGCAGGCCGGCCAATGCACTCCCGTTCTTCCACGCCAGCCGCACCTCGCTGCTGGTGCTGTTCGTGCTGGCCGTGATCTACATGAAAGTGGCCAGGACAGCCGCGGCGGAACTGATGCCCTGGCTGACCAGCCCGGGCCTGTGGCCGGCGGTGGCGCGCATCGCGGGGCAATCGATGCAGGTCGCCATGCTTGCGGTCGTGCTGACTCTCTCACTGATGGTCGTACGGCGGGCGATGACCGGTTTCCTGCGCCTTATCAGCGGGCTGTTCCGGCGCTCGCCGGGGCTATGATGGCGGCCCCTCGCCTGCGGAAACCGACCGTGTCACTGCGCTGCTGTCTGCCCCTGCTCTGTGCCCTCGCCGCTCCCTCCGCCTTCGCCACCCGCCTGGACCTGCCGGCCCTGATCGAATGCCGCCAGGGCGTGGCCGAGCAGGCCGCGCTGGCGCCGCTGCTGGCCGATCCGCTGAAGGCCGTGGCCCAGGGCCTGCAGCCGCTGCCGCAGGGCAACCAGTTCATGAGCGAGTTCCGGCTGGCCAGCCCGATCACCGTCTTCGGCCAACAGACCGATCGGGTGGCGGTGGCCGGCGCCAGCGTCATGGCCGTCCTCGACCAGGCCGACCCACGCCCGCTGGCCAAACGGCTGGAATTGGAGACCGGCTACGACCAGGACGGCAAGTTCATGGCCGGCCGCGAGCTGGTCAGCCGCGACGTGACCGACCCGAAGACCGGCGAGGCCCAGATCGAGTCGATCATCCTCAGCGTCTCCACCGTGGCCTCCCACCCGGGCAAGACCCTGGCCGGCTGCACCTACAGCCTGGACCTGCCCGAAGAGGCGCCGGCCGCGGCCGCCCCAGCCCCGGCCACCGGCAGTCACTGACAGGCCATCACATCCTGCTAGACTTGGGTCAACGCCCGGCCTGCCGGGTGCCTTTTTTCCAGAGATGTCAGAAGACGACAGTAGTAGCTCCCCTGCGGAGCACAGTGAAAAGAAGCGCGGCTGGCTTGAACGCCTGACCTCCGCCTTCTCCGGCGAACCCCATACCCGCGACGAGCTGGTCGCTGTCCTGCACACCGCGCAGGAAGAGGGTCTGATCGCCGCCGATACCCTGAAGATGATGGAAGGGGCCATTTCGGTGGCCGAGCTGACCGTGGGCGACGTGATGATCTCGCGCTCGCAGATGGTCTCGCTGCCGGTTGAAGCGCCCTTCCTGGAACTGATGAAGCAGGTGGTCGAATCCGGCCATTCACGCTTCCCGGTGCACGGCGAGAACAAGGACGACATCCTTGGCATCCTGCTGGCCAAGGACCTGCTGCGCGGCGTGGTCGCCGACAACGGTCCGGCCAACGTGCGCGAGCTGCTGCGCCCGGCGGTCCTGATCCCGGAAGCGAAGAAGCTCAACGTGCTGCTGAAGGAGTTCCGCCTGTCGCGCAACCACATGGCCATCGTGGTGGACGAGTACGGCGGTGTCGCCGGCCTGGTCACCATCGAGGACGTGCTGGAACAGATCGTCGGCGAGATCGACGATGAGCATGACGAGGCCGAGGATCCCTCGGCGCAGATCGCGATCCAGTCCGACGGCCAGTACGTGGTCGACGCGCTGACCCCGATCGGCGACTTCAACGAGCGTTTCGGCGCGACGTTCTCCGACGAGGACTACGACACCATCGGTGGCCTGGTCACCGAGGCCGTGGGCCACCTGCCGGAAGTCGGTGACGAGCTGGCGCTGGACCGCTTCATGTTCCGCGTGGCCCGCGCCGATGCGCGCCGGGTACAGGCCTTCCACGTGACCGTGCTGCCGCCGGACGCGCAGGACGACGCTTGAAGCGCCGCGGCCTGATCCTCATGGTGTGGCTGGCACTCTACGTGCTGGCCATGGCCCTGCCGCTGGCCGCCTTCGCGCAGCCGGCGCCGGCCACACCTGCCGTGCCCGCGGCCAGCGCTGAAGCCCCTGCTCCGCGCATCGGCGTGGTGACCATGCAGCCGGGCACGGTGTTCTTCGAACGCTTCGGCCATGACGCCATCGTGGTGGTCGATCCGCTCAGCGGTGAAGCGACCTCGTACAACTTCGGCTACTTCGATCCGTCCGAGGACGATTTCATCAGCCGCTTCGCGCGCGGCGACATGATGTACTACCTGGTGGCGCTGCCGCTGCAGCAGGACCTGTCGTACTACGACGAGACCGGCCGTGGCGCCAGCGTGCAATGGCTGGACCTGCGCCCGGACCAGGCGCGCTCGCTGGCCGCCGGCCTGGCCGAGCGGGCCAAGCCGGAAAACGCGCGTTACCACTACGATTACTACACCGCCAACTGCGCCACGATGGTGCGCGACACGCTGGACAAGGCGCTCGGCGGCGGCCTGCAGTCGCAGCTGTCGGGGCGCTCGCGTGGCAACACCTATCGCAGTGAATCGGTCCGTCTGGCCTCGCCGGCACCATGGATGTGGCTGGGCTTCGATGTAGGCCTCGGACCGTTCGCCGACCAGCCGCTGTCGCGCTGGCAGGAAGCGTTCGTTCCGATGCGCCTGGCCGATGCCCTGCGCCAGGCACGCAACAGCGATGGCCGGCCGCTGGTGCAGTCCGAACAGGAACTGTTGCCGCACCGTATCGATCCGGAGCCGAAGGAGTTCGCACGCCGCTGGTGGCCGTGGCTGCTATGTGGCCTGGTGATCGCCGCTGGCGTGCTGGCGCTGCGCAACCGCCCGCGCCTGCTGGCCGGGCTGGCCCTGCCGTTCTGGCTGCTGTGCGCCCTGTTCGGTGGCGTGCTGGTGTTCCTGTGGGGCTTCAGCATCCACTACGCCGCATGGGCCAACCGCAACCTGCTGCTGCTTTCGCCACTGGCCGTGCTGCTGCTGCCGGGCGCGATCGCACTGCTGCGCCGGCGCGTGCCGGGACCCATGTTCAGGATCGTGCTGTGGCTGCTGGCGGTACAGGCGGTGGCCGCGCTGGTGCTGCACTGGCTGAGCCTGCAGGCGCAGTACAACGTGCAGTGGATCGTGCTGCTGCTGCCGGTGCACGTGGCACTGGCGTGGGTGCTGGCGCGTCGTCCTCACTTGTCCGAAACACGGCCCTGACGCACGATGGCGGGCATGTCATTGCCCGCCTCCGCTTCCGCTTCCGCCCCCGCTTCGGCCAACCCTACCTGCGTCATCAACTGCGTCCACTACGATGACGAGGGCAAGCGCCACGACATCAGCCTGGATGCCATCAGCGATGTCATTGCCAGCGGCAACGGCTTCGTCTGGGTCGGCCTGTACGACCCCAACGAAGACGTGCTGCTGAAACTGCAGGAAGAATTCTGCCTGCACGACCTGGCCATCGAGGATGCGCGCAATGCGCACCAACGGCCCAAGGTCGAGACCTATGGCAACTCGTTGTTCGTGGTGGTGACCACCGCGCAGATGGTCGACGAACGCATCCAGTATGGCGAAACCCATGCCTTCCTCGGCCCGCGCTTCCTGGTGACGGTCCGCCACGGCGCCTCGCTGTCCTACGCGCCGGTGCGCGCACGCGTCGAGCGCGAGCCGCAGCTGCTGAAGATGGGCCCGTCGTACTGCCTGTACGCGGTGACCGACTTCGTGGTCGACAACTACCTGCCGATCGTGCACCGCTTCCGCGACACCCTGGACCTGCTGGAAAAGGACATCTTCGCCGACACCTACAAGCGCAGCACGGTGGTGCGGCTGTACGAGCTCAAGCGCGAATTGAACAAGATGCGGATGGCGGTGGCGCCGTTGCAGGACGTGCTGGCGCAGCTGCGCCGCTACCAGGGCGAACTGATCCCCGACGAAGTGAAGCTGTACGTGCGTGACGTGCATGACCATGCGGTGCGCATCAGCGATGTGATCGACACCCTGCGCGAGATGCTGGGCACCGCGCTGAGCGTGAACCTTTCGCTGGTGACACTGGCGCAGGGCGAGACGGTCAAGCGGCTGGGCGCCTGGGCTGCCCTGCTCGCCGCGCCGACGCTGATCACCAGCTGGTACGGCATGAACTTCAGTCACATGCCGGAGCTGAGCGAACCCTGGTCGTACCCGCTGATGATCGTTGGCGTGGGCGGTGTGTGCGTCGGGCTGTACCGGTTGTTCAAGCGCGCGAAGTGGTTGTAGCGCGTATCGACCAACGGTCGATACCCACCATGCACGGGGGGGCGTCGATACCCTGCAATCCGGTAGGCCACGACCGTTGGTCGTGGCGCATGGCCCGCTTCTGGTAGTGCCGGCCGCTGGCCGGCAACCCGGCAATGCCGGCCGGCGGCCGGCGGCCGGCGGCCAACGGCCGGCACTACCGTTCGGGATCAAGCCACGTAGACGGTCTTGATGTTCATGAACTCATGGATGCCATGGTCAGCCAGCTCCCGACCAAAGCCTGACTGCTTGCTGCCGCCGAACGGCAGCCGCGCGTCGCTCTTGACGATGGCGTTGACGAACGCCGCACCGCATTCCATGCGCTGCGCGAAGCGCTCGCCGCGTACCGGATCGCCGGTCCACACGCTGCCGCCCAAGCCGAAGCGGGTGTCGTTGGCCACGCGCAGTGCCTCGGCCTCATCCTTGACCCGGATCACTGCGGCCACCGGCCCGAACAGCTCCTCGTCATACGCCGGCATGCCCGGGCCGACCTGGTCGAGCACCGTGGCCGGATAGCCGGCATGGGTGCCGGCAATCGGCTCACCACCGATCAGCACCCGCGCGCCCTTGGACACGCTGGCCTGCACCTGCTTGTGCAGTTCGTCACGCAGGTCGGCGCGAGCCATCGGCGCCAGCGTGGTACCGCGCTCATCGGGATCGCCGTACTGGCGCTCGCCCGCCGCCTGTACAAAGCGACGGGTGAATTCATCGGCCACCGCCTCGACCACGATGAAGCGCTTGGCCGCGATGCAGGTCTGCCCGCTGTTGTCGAAGCGCGACTTCACTGCCGCGGCCACGGTCTTGTCGAGGTCGGCATCGTCGAGCACCACGAAGGCATCGCTGCCACCCAGCTCCATCACCGACTTCTTCAGCTGGCTGCCGGCATTGGAGGCGATCGAGCGCCCTGCCCGCTCGCTGCCGGTCAGCGTCACCGCCTTCACCCGTGCGTCGCGCAGCACGTCGGCGGCCTGGTCGTTGTCGATGTGCAGCACGTCGAACACGCCATCAGGCAGGCCGCCGTCACGGCACACCGCCAGGATCAGGTCGGCGCACTGCGGCACGTTGCTGGCGTGCTTGAGCAGGGCGACGTTGCCAGCCATGAACGCCGGGGCGAGGAAACGGAACACCTGCCAGATCGGGAAATTCCACGGCATCACCGCGAACACGCAGCCGATCGGCTCGTAGCGCACGTAGCTGCGCTGGGCTTCGGTATCGATCAGCTGCGGCTTGAGATAGTCGGCCGCGTGATCGGCATAGTACTCGCAGGCGGCAGCGCACTTGTCGACCTCGGCCAGCGCCTCGGCCTTGAGCTTGCCCATCTCGTGGGTCATCGCCTGCTGCAGGTCGTCGCGCCGCGTACGCAGCTGCGCGGCGATCTGGCGAAGGATGGCGCCGCGGTCCTGCAGCGAGCGATCTGCCCAGCCCGGAAATGCATCGGCAGCGGCCTGCAGGCGCTGCTCGATGTCGGCTGCGCCCATCAGTTCATGGCGGTAGGTCACCTGTCCGGTGGCCGGGTCGACGATCTCGACGGTCATGGGGGATCTCCATCTGGAAGACCCCCATTGTGCGCCGCCGGCTGTGAGCCGGGTGTTGCCGGCGTTGTCGGCAGACCGTGTGCTCAGCCGTTGTCCTGCCGCGCCAGCTGCAGGTCGCGCTGGCGCCGCTTCTCGGCGCGGGCGTTGATGTACCAGCCGATCACCGCGGCGATCGACACCGCCGACACCAGCAGCGTGGCCAACGCGTTGATCTTCGGGCTGATGCCCATGCGCACCGAGGCGAACACCTTCATCGGCAGCGTGGTCGAGCCCGGCGTGGCGACAAAGCTGGCCACCACCACGTCATCCAGCGACAGGGTGAAAGCCAGCAGCCAGCCCGCCACCAGCGCCGGCGCGATGATCGGCAGGGTGATACGGCCGAACACGGTCAGCCGGCTCGCACCCAGGTCCATCGCCGCTTCTTCCAGCGACAGATCCATCTCCTGCAGCCGCGAGGACACCACCACGGTGACGAAGCACAGGGTGAAGGTGACGTGGGCGATCCAGATGGTGGCCAGGCCGCGTGCCGGGAAGCCGGGAATCGCGCCCATCGAGGCCAGCAGCGCCATCAGCGAGAAGCCCAGGATCACATCCGGCATCACCAGCGGCGCGGTGACCAGCGCGCCGAACAGCGGCTTGCCGCGGAAGCGCTTGAAGCGGGTCATGACCATCGCTGCCAGCGTGCCCAGCACGGTGGCCGTGCAGGCAGTCCAGAACGCCACCACCAGGCTGGTCCACATCGCATCCATCAGCGCGCGGTCGGCGAACAGGTCGCTGTAGGCACGGGTGGAGAACCCGGCCCAGACCATCGCCAGCCGCGAGCTGTTGAACGAATAGAACATCAACAGCAGGATCGGCAGGTACAGGAAGGCGAAGCCGAGCAGCAGCACGCCCAGCCCCAGGCCCTTTGCGCTACGCGGGCTCATGCCTGCTTCCCTTCCAGCAGGCGCTGCTGGGAACGGTTGAACAGCAGGATCGGCACCAGCAGCAACAGGATCATCGCCACCGCCATCGCCGAGGCGCCCGGCCAGTTGCGGTTGTTGAAGAACTCGTTCCACAGCTGGCGGCCCACCATCAGCGTTTCCGAGCCACCCAGCATTTCCGGGATCACGAATTCACCGATCGCCGGAATCATCACCAGCATGCAGCCGGCGATGATGCCCGCTTTGGACAACGGCAGGGTGATGCGCAGGAACGCCTGCCACGGCTTGGCACCGAGGTCGTAGGCCGCCTCCAGCAGGCGGTGGTCATGCTTGACCAGATTGGCGTACAGCGGGAGCACCATGAACGGCAGATAGCAGTAGACGATGCCGATGTAGGCGGCGGTCGGGGTGTCGATCAGCTGCAGTTTCGGCAGGCCCATCGACGTCATCAGCGTCTGCAGGCCGGTGAACTGCAGGAACTGGTCGAGCAGGCCGTTGCGGTCCAAGATCGCCTTCCATGCATACACGCGGATCAGGAACGAGGTCCACGACGGCAGCACCACCAGCATCATCGCCACGTTGCGCGCGGCGGGCGACAGGCGCGCGATGGCATAGGCCATCGGATAGCCGATCAGCAGCGTCAGGAAGGTCGAGATCGCCGCGATCCTGATCGAGCTCAGGAACGCCTGGGCATAGATCGAATCGCGGAACAGCGCCAGGTAGTTTTCCAGGTTCAGCTTCAGCGAGAAACCGCCATCGGCGTACTGCAACAGCCAGGTGTACGGCGGCGAGCCGACCCGGCTGAGCGAGAAGCTGATCATCAGCACGATCAGGAACGGCACTGCGAAGAACAGCAGCAGCCACAGGTACGGAATGCCGATCACCGTGGCACGCAGCCCCGGCAGCCAGCGCTTCAGGCCGGCGGTGCTCATGAGGTGAGCACCACGCCGTCGTTGTCGCGCCAGTGCACCCACACCTCGTCGCCCCAGGTGAGGCCATCACTGGCCCAGCGCTGCGAATTGGCGAAGTTGGCCAGTACCTTGGCGCCGCTGGGCAGGCGCACGTGGTAGACCGAATGGCTGCCGAAGTAGGCGATGTCCTCGATCACGCCCTGGGCCTTGTTGGTGTGCCCTTCCGGTTCGTCCTTGCCGATCATCACCTTCTCCGGGCGCAGCGCGAACGCGACCGGCTGCCCTTCATAGCCGGTGATGCCATGGGCGATGTAGATCGGCGCCGGGAACAGCGGCGAGCGTACGGTCACGTACTCCGGCAGGTCCTCGTCGATCACCCCGTCGAACAGGTTGACCGAACCGATGAACTCGGCGACGAAGCGGTTGGCCGGCTGCTCGTAGACCTCGTCCGGCTTGCCGACCTGCTGGATCCAGCCGGCATCCATCACCGCGATGCGGGTGGCCATGGTCATCGCTTCTTCCTGGTCGTGGGTGACCATCACGCAGGTCACGCCCGACGATTCGATGATGCTGACCAGTTCCAGCTGCATCTGCGAGCGCAGCTTCTTGTCCAGCGCGCCCATCGGCTCGTCCAGCAGCAGCAGCTTCGGCCCCTTGGCCAGCGACCGCGCCAGCGCCACGCGCTGCTGCTGGCCGCCGGACAGCTGGTGTGGCTTGCGCTTGCCCAGGTGGCCCATCTGCACCAGGTCGAGCATCTCGCCCACGCGCTTGCCGATCGCATCCTTGCCCAGGCCATCCTGCTTCAGGCCGAAAGCGATGTTCTGCTCGACCGTCATGTGCGGGAACAGCGCATAGGACTGGAACATCATGTTGACCGGCCGCTGGTACGGCGGCAGCGCGTCCAGGCGCTGGCCATCGAGGGTGATGCTGCCCTTGGTGGGCGTCTCGAAGCCGCCCAGGCAGCGCAGCAGGGTCGATTTGCCACTGCCGGAGCCACCGAGCAGGGCAAAGATCTCGCCCTTGCGCACGTCCAGGTTGACGTCGTCGACGGCGACGAAACCGTCGAATTCCTTGCGCAGGTCACGAATGGAGAGATAGCCGGGCGCACCGGTCGTGTCGACGACGGTGGCTACCGGCTGGGCTTCAACGGGCATGGGGGCTCCGGGAGCGGGCGGTGGACAGCGGCCGCCATTCTAACGGCCGGGGGGCCCAGGGGATATGACGGCGGCAGGCGGAAGCGGCCGCTGGCCGGCTCCGGGGGCGTTAGGAGTGTCGGTTTTCCCCCGCCATGGTGGCCTGCCCGCGCAAAGGCCCGGGCTCCCCGGGACGACCCTGCGGCCGTCCCGGCCAGACACCACAGGCGACGCCTCGATCTGCAACGTTTTTCAGAACCGGATCTGTTGAAGGCCCGGGGCATTCCCCGCGCAATGGCCCTGATCAAGGCCTTGCATGGACCCACACTGGTGATTTCCCCGGACAGCCCCTCTCCTTTCCCGCCCCGCCTGCCGGGCTCCCTGCCTGCAAGGCTGCCGCTGGTCATCATCGGCGCCGGCCAGGCCGGGTTGTCCCTCAGCGCGCTCCTGCAGGAAGCCGGCGTCGAGCATCGCGTGCTGGAGGCCGAAACCGTAGGCGCCAGCTGGCAGCGGCGCTGGGAGTCGTTCCAGACCAACACCGCCAACGCGACGATGGCCCTGCACGGCCATGCCTATGCGGGTGACGACCCGGAAGGCTTCATGGGCGCCCCGGAGGTGATCCGGCACCTCCGCGACTATGCCCACGAGCGTTCCCTGCCGATCAACGAGGGATGCGGGGTGCATCGGGTTGGGCCTGGGCCCGGTGGCTACGCCATCCACAGCAGCCAGGGGCTGATCCATGCCCGCGCAGTGGTGGTCGCCACCGGTGAATACCGCCGCGCACGGATGCCCCGGGTCCCGTTCGCGCCCGCGCCAGGCCTGACCGTGCTGCACTCGGGCGACTACCGCAGTGCCCGCCAGCTGCCCGATGGCGCCGTGCTGGTCATCGGGGGTGGGCAGTCCGGCGCGCAGATCGCCCAGGACCTGCGCGACAGCGGTCGCAGCGTGCACTGGTCACTGGCCCAGCGGCATTCGCATACCCGCCGGCTGCGCGGCAAGGACTCGATGACCTGGTGGGACATGGCCGGGCGCATCCATCAACATGTGAGTGAAGCGGCGGGCGTACTTGCCGGGGAACCGGATGCACTGCGCAAGGCCCGCACCGCAGAGTTCCCGCTTATTTCCGGCAAGGGAAACGGTGGCCTGGGCAGCTCGATCAGCCTGCTGGCGATGCACCGCGCGGGCATCAGGCTGCTGGGCCGGTTGCAGGGCTTCGATGGAAACGTCGCCCGCTTCGCCGATGTGCGCCCGCAGCTGCGTACCGCGATCGAGGCCACGCAGGCCGAGTACGCCTATCTTGATTCGCTGGCCAGCGCGTACTACGCCACGCGTCCCGAGCCACGCACCGACGATGCCCGCTACATTCCGGAGGAGGTCTATCTGCACTGGGAACCGGACGCATCCCCGCGCGAACTGGATCTGCAGGCGGAAGGCATCCGCTCGGTGGTGCTGGCCACCGGCTTCGTCGCCGAATGGCCCTGGCTCGACGTACCGGGCGCGCTGGATTCACATGGCTACCCGCTCGGCGACTTCGGTGTTTCCCCGCAACCGGGGCTGTTCTTCATCGGCATGCACAACCTGCAGCGGATGAGTTCATCGTTCCTGTGCAACGGCGGTCGCGATGCGCGCGACCTGCTGCCTGCCATCCTGCGGCACCTGGGCCGAAGCGGGAGTACCGGCATCGACCCAGGGTAAGGCAGCCGCCGGGCATGACCCGGCGGCACCAGGCCGGCTCAACGGCCGGTCTTCACCTCGGTCCACAGCCGGGTGTAGAGCTTGTCGGTTTCCGGCGTGTTGATCGAGTACGTGAACATCTTCGCGGCCACGTCGGCCGGCGGGTAGATGGTCGGGTCGGTACGGATCGCCTCATCCACCAGTGGGGTCGCGGTCGGCACCGGGTTGGCGTAGTGGATGAAGTTGGTGTTGGCCGCGGCAACCTTCGGCTGCAGCAGGTAATTGATGAAGGCGTAAGCGGCCTCCGGATGCTTGGCGTCCTTCGGGATCGCCAGCATGTCGAACCACTGCGGGGCGCCTTCCTTCGGGATCGAATAGGCCACGTGCACGCCATTGCTGGCTTCCTCGGCGCGGTCGCGGGCCTGGATGATGTCACCCGACCAGCCGACCACCAGGCAGGTGCCGCCATTGGCCAGCGAACCCACGTACTGCGAGGAGTGGAAATTCTGCACGTACGGTCGGATCGACTTCAGCAGGTCGGCCGCCTTCTGCAGCTCGGCCGGGTCACCGCTGTGCGGGTCCAGGCCCAGGTAATGCAGCGCGATCGGGATCATGTCGGCCGGCGTGTCCAGGATGGTCACGCCGCAGTCCTTCATCTTGCTGATGTTCTCCGGCTTGAACACCAGGTCCCAGCTGTTGGCGATGTCGGTGCTGCCACCGAAACGCTGCTTCAGCATCTCCACGTTGTAGCCGATGCCGGTGGTGCCGATCATGTACGGCACGCCGTACTGGTTGCCCGGGTCCTGGGTGGCGATGCGCTTCATCACCGCCGGATCGAGATTGGCCAGGTTCGGGATCTTGCTCTTGTCCAGCGGCAGGAACACACCGGCCTGGATCTGGCGACCGAAGAAGTTCAGGGTCGGCACCACCACGTCGTAGCCGCTGTTGCCGGCCAGCAGCTTGGTCTCGACCATCTCATCGCTGTCGAACACATCGTAGGTCACCTTGATGCCGCTCTCCTTCTCGAAGGTCGGGATGGTGTCCTCGGCGATGTAATCGCTGTAGTTGTAGACGTTCAGGACCTGGCTGTCCTGCGCGCCGCCATTGCCACCGCCACAGGCGGCGAGCATGGCGGAGGCCAGGCCGAGCGTGAGGATACGCAGCTTCATCGGGTGCTCCAGAATGCGGGAAGGGGGGCCGGCGGTGCCGGCGACGGGTGCCAGCCTACCCCCCGGCGGCGGATTTTTCTATTCCGGATGCTCAGACGTTCAGCAGCAGGAACTCGCGCTCCCACGAGCTGATGACACGGAAAAAGGTCTCGTATTCCTTGCGCTTCACCGAGATGTAGGCCCGGCAGAAGCGCTCGCCCAGCAGGGCCTGCAGTTCGCTGCACTGCTCCAGCCCATCCAGCGCTTCGCCCAGCGAGCGCGGCAGGTTGTAGCCCAGTTCCTTGGCGCTGCCGGTCACCGGCGCATCCGGTGCCAACCGCTCGCGGATGCCCAGCAGGCCGCAGGCCAGGGTCGCCGCCATCGCCAGGTAAGGGTTGGCGTCGGAACCGGCGAAGCGGCTCTCCACGCGCATGTTTTCCGGCGTGTCCAGCGGCACGCGCAGGCCACAGGTGCGGTTGTCGAAGCCCCAGTGCACGTTGCTCGGCGAGACTTCGCCGAACACCAGCCGGCGGTAGGAATTCACGTTCGGCGCGAAGAACGCCATCGCCTGCGGCGCGTACTTCTGCAGGCCGCCCAGATAGTGGCCGAACACCGGGCTGAACTCGCCTTCGGCATCGGTATCGCCAGCGAACACATTGCTGCCGTCGCTCACCCGCACCAGGCTCTGGTGGATGTGCATGGCACTGCCCGGCTCGTTCTCCATCGGCTTGGCCAGGAAGGTGGCATACACGCCGTGGCGCATCGCCGCCTCGCGCATGGTGCGCTTGAACAGGAACACCTGGTCGGCCAGGTCCATCGCATCGGCATGGGTGAAGTTGACCTCCAGCTGCGCCGCACCGGATTCGTGGATCAGCGTGTCCACATCCAGCTTCATCGCATCGGCGTAGTCGTACATCAGGTCGAGGATCGGGTCGAATTCGTTGACCGCATCGATCGAGTACGACTGCCGCGCAGTT
This sequence comes from Stenotrophomonas sp. YJH_SMC_25, assembly GCF_059369595.1. NCBI lineage: Bacteria > Pseudomonadati > Pseudomonadota > Gammaproteobacteria > Lysobacterales > Lysobacteraceae > Stenotrophomonas > Stenotrophomonas sp. YJH_SMC_25. The sequence continues at coordinate 111,651 of NZ_JCAFSV010000005.1, forward strand.
TCCGGGCGCCCGGAGCGGCCGGCCGGTGGCAGCAGCGGGAAGTCCGGGTCGGTGTTCTTCTGCACCAGGAAGAACTCAAGCTCCGGCGCCACCACCGGGCGCAGGCCCAGCTCGGCGTAGGCCGCCAGCACGCGGCGCAGTACGTTGCGTGGCGCCAGCTCGTGCGGCTCACCGTTCTTGGTGTAACAGTCGTGGATGACCTGCGCGGTGGCGTCGGCCGCCCACGGCACCATGCGCACCGTGTCCGGATCGGGACGCAGCATCATGTCCGAGTCCGACGGCGAGGTCAGCTCGTAGTAGTCATCAGGGAACTCGCCGGTGACGGTGGTGGCGAAAATGCCTTCGGGCAGCCGCGTACCGTAATCATGCGAGAACTTGTCGGCGGGAATGATCTTGCCGCGCGCGTTGCCGGTGATGTCCGGCACCAGGCATTCGACCTCGGTGATGCGCCGCTCCTTCAGCCAGCGCAGCAGGCTGCTTTCCTGCGGTGCGGGGGGCGTAGCCGTCTTGCGCGGGCGCGTTCGGGAACTCATCGGGAATCCAGTCGGTTCTGTTGGTGCTGCCGGCAAGCTTGGCCGAACGCACGGAAAATAGCGTGATAGAACGGCGAGTCCATGACACGCCACTCCGGGTGCCACTGTACGCCGAGCACGAAACGATGGTGTGGGCTGCGCGCTGCCTCGACCAGTCCATCATCGGCCACGGCCTCGACCTGCAGCCCGTGTGCCAGTCGGTCGATGCCCTGCCCGTGAACCGAATTGACCTGTGCGCGGTCACCGCCTTGCCACTGCGCCAGCCAGCCATCCGCCGCCAGGGCGACCGCATGGGCCGGCCCGTACTGCACATCAACCGGCGCCTTCGGGTCTTCACGATGATCCGAAAGACCGGGCGCCGCGTGCACCTGCGGATGCAACGTGCCACCCAGCGCAACGTTCAGCTCCTGCAGGCCGCGGCAGATCGCCAGCACCGGCAGGTCCAGCGCCAGCGCCTCGTGCAGCAGCGCGAACGCGTTGGCGTCACGGGCCGGGTCATGCGGATTGCCCGGCCAGCTGCGACCGCCGTCGTAATGCTGCGGTTCGATGTTGCTGACCGCACCGGTCAACAGCAGGCCATCGAGCCCCTGCAGCCAGTCGCCGGCCGGCAGCGGCGGCTGCACGCTCGGCAACAGTACCGGGGTCACCTCGGCGGCTTCGGCCAGCGCGCGCACGTACTTCTCGCCGGCCACCGCGAAACGGTGATGGCCGAGCACGGTGCTGTCGGTGGGCAGGCCCACCCAGGGCAGGCGGCGCATGGGAAAACTCCTTGGCGTGCCGACACGTTACCCGCCGTCCGGCGAAGGCGGCAAGTCGTCGCCGTCACACCATGGCTGTCACGCATCGGCGAAACTACTCGGGTGAATGCTGATCGTCCTCCCCCGCTCTCCTCCACCGCACTGCGCCCGCGAGGCCTGCGGTGAGTGCCGCGTTCCCGCCCAGCTGGTATGCCGCCAGCCTGCCCGAACCACCCGTGCTGCCCCCGCTGCAGGGCGAGGTTCAGGCCGATGTCGCCGTGCTTGGTGCGGGCTACACCGGCCTGACCGCGGCCCTGGAACTGGCCTCACGTGGCCAGCGCGTGGTGGTGCTGGAGGCGCAGCGGATCGGTTGGGGCGCGTCCGGCCGCAATGGTGGCCAGGCGCTGGTCGGCTACGGCTGCGAGGTGGACGAACTGGAGCGTCAGCTGGGTCGTGATGATGCACGCCACCTGTTCGACTGGTCGCGCGACGCGGTGCAGGCGATGCGCACGCGCATCGATCGCCACCGCATCGACTGCCATTGGGTTGAAGGCCACGCCAGCGTGGCCATCCGTGAACGCCACGAGCGTGACCTGCACGCCAACTGCGAGCACCTGCAACGCCACTACGACTACCCCATGCAGTGGTGGGGCCGTGACGCTCTGCGCGCGCAGCTGGACAGCCCGCGCTACCGCGCCGCGATGTTCGACCCGCTCAGCGCACACCTGCACCCGCTGGCGTATGCACGCGGTCTGGCCGATGCAGCGCGCGCGGCAGGTGTGGTCATCCACGAGGATTCGCCCGTCGTGCGCATCCAGCGCGGGCCACGGCCGAGCCTGCACACTGCCCAGGGCAGCGTACGCGCCATGCATCTGGTGGTGGCCGGCAATGCCTGGCTGCAGGGCCTGCTGCCCGAGCTGGAGCGGCGGATCATGCCGGTCGGTACCTATATCGGTGCCAGTGAGCCACTGGGCGCAGAACGTGCCCGCGCCCTGATCGGCAACAACATGGCCGTGGCCGACACCGCCTGGGCACTGGACTACTTCCGCCTCAGCCACGACCACCGCCTGCTGTTCGGCGGCCGCGCCAGCTACTCGGCACTGCCCCCGCCCGGCCTGCGCGGGGTGATGCAGCGACGCATGCACGACGTCTTCCCGCAGCTGGCCGACGTGGTGCTGGACCAGGTCTGGGGTGGCTACGTGGACATCACACGCAACCGCGCCCCGCACTGGGGCCGGCTGGACGGCAACCTGTACTTCGCGCAGGGATTCTCCGGCCATGGGGTGGCCGCCGCCGGACTGGCCGGCGAGGTGATCGCCGCCGCCATCGCCGGCCAGAGCGAGCGTCTGGACGTGTTCCAGCGCCTGCGGCATGCGCCCTTCCCCGGCGGCCGGCTGCTGCGCACGCCCCTGCTGGTGGCGGCGATGTCGTGGTACAAGCTGCGGGATGCGTTGTGGTAGCGGGGCCCTTCCCAGCCACATAATCGGCGCAGGAGCTGGGGAGCACGTGGATGCAGTGGTGGAAAGACGGCCTGCTGGTGAGGATACGGGTCAGCCCCGAAGGGCTGGCGCTGGCGCTGCTCTATGCCCTCGCCTGCTGGAGTGCGCGCAAGCTGTCACTGGACCAGTTCTTCCTGCCTGCCGGCGTGCGGGTGGCCGCGCTGTTGCTGTGTCCGCCCCGTCTTTGGCCCTACCTGCTGATGGGTGAATACGCCTACTTCGCGCATCTGCGCATCCCCCTGATCAGCAAATACAACCTGACCTGGGTAATCCTGGCCTCGGTTTTCCTGATGCCTGCCGTGATGCTGATCGTGCGCCTGCACCGGAAACTGCTGGCACGCACCACGATCGTCGGCGTGATCTCCATTGCGGTATGCGCCGCGACGGTCATCAGTCTGCTCAACCTGGGAATCTCGTACCTGCTCTGGGAGCCGTTGCAGAACGCGTCATTCATCACCAACGTATTGCGCTATGCGCTGGGCGACTTCACCGGCATCCTGATCCTGGCACCCCTGGCATTGCTGTGGATCCGCCGCGCCGAGGAAAAATGGACAACCGGGTCTGTCGCGGCCACGGTCGCAGCACTCGGCGCCATGCTGGTCATTGGCCTGCAGGCGACGCCGGTACCGGCCTCGATCACGGCCCCCGGCTCGCTGCAGCTGCTGTTGATCCTGCCTATTCCCGCGATCGCCCTGACCTGCCTGCTGGGATGGCGCGGTGCGGCCATCGGTGTCGCCGCCGTCAACATGATTCTTGGCCTCAGCACCCCCGCCGACCATCCGACGGCATTCGACCCGGCTACCTTCGCTACCCAGCAGGCCATGGCCATCGCCAGCATCGCCCTGCTGTTGCTGGGTGCGCGCATCACCCACTTCCAGAACCAGCACCGGCTGCGCGAGGAAGATGGCAGAGCGGCCCTGCAGCTTGCGCGGAATTCACACCTGGCCAGCGAGATGGACCTGCGTGAGCGCGCGGCCCATCTGCGCCAGCTGGGCGATGGCATGGACTTGTCGCTGAACGAAATGGTGAACTGGCTGCATGCGCAGGGTCATCACGCCGTGGCCGACAGCCTGCGGCATACCTCGGAGGTGCATTCGCGCCTGTTCCGGGCCCAGGCCAGCATGATCTATCCCGCCGCCCTGGAACAGCTGGGCCTGTACGTGGCGTTGCAGGCTGGCGGGGTGCGCGAGGCATGGAATGCTACGCATCGCATCGGCCAGCCGAGGTTGAAGGGTGACCCCTGCGCACTCGGGGTCGGCCTGCAGCTTGCTGCCTATCGACTCGTGGTCGATGCGGTCTCGCTTCTATTGAAGTGCGAGTGTGGACAGATCTCGGTCAGTATCCGCTGCGGAAGCTCCATCCGGAAGCGTGGTGCCTTCATCTGCGTGGCTCTTCTGGACCGCCACGCATCACTGGGAAGCCGTGCAAAGGCGCTGGCAAACGAGCAGCTGCTGGGCCGAGTGCTCGCACACGCTGGCTACATGGACCTGAGTGGCAACAGGCTCAGGATGGTGTTGACCGAAGCACGGGACGCTCCCCGCCAGGCAGGCGCTGCTGAAGCCTTGAGGGAAAGCACACGCTCCATGGACGCTGGCGCCCCCCGGGCCGCGATCTGACTATCCCGGTGAAAGGAGCTGCAGATCATTGCGCGAAAGTGATCTTTGGTCGGCGCCGAACCCACCCCGCCAGGATCTGGCGCCGGCGTGCAATTGCGCCTCCCTGCTTCCATCGATACTGTCATCCAATGGCGCGTCATGGCGCGTTCAAGCAACCCGCACGGCCGCTGCCATGTCACGAGCAAGGGAGGCTCGGGTTTGGACCGATTCAAGAAGGCAGTTGAACTGAGCTTCCGTATCCGGCCAGCCGGCATCGCACTCGCGGCCGTCTATGCGCTGAGCTGCCTCGGCTCGCGTCAGTTTTCGCTGGATCAGTTCTTCCTGCCGGCGGGCATCCGCGCAGCGGCACTGCTGATCGTCCCGACCCGCCTGTGGCCCTACCTGCTGCTGGGCGAGTACGCGTACTTTGCAACGCTGCGCATCCCCATGATCGACACCTACGGCCTGGATTGGGTCATCCTGGCTTCGACGCTGCTGATGCCGATGGCGATGCTGGTGGTCTACCTGCATCGGATGAGAATACCGTCCGAAGCAGCCACCGGTCTGTGGCTGCTGTCGCTGTCGTTCTGCACAGCGTTGTTCGTGCCGGGTCTCAACCTGGGCATTTCATATGTCCTATGGTCCAACCCACCGCCCAGCAACCTGCTGGACGCGGTCGACCGGACGATCTTTGGCCACTTCGCCGCCATCATCACCCTGGTACCGTTGGCATTCCTCTGGTCGCGGCGGCAGGCCGACCCCGGTTGGACAGACCGTTTCGTCGCCCCTACCGCCTCGGCGATCCTGGTGATGCTGGTGCTGGGCCTGTGCATGCAATTGACACGCGCCGACGCCCACACGACGCGGACACACATGGTGCTGCTGGCCGCCCTTCCCGCCATCGCCCTGACCTTCATGCACGGGTGGCGCGGCGCAGCCATCGCGATTCCGTTGTTGAACCTCCCCCTGCACGGCGCAACGCCCAGCACTGGCCTGCCTTCCTCGTTCGACCTGGGCACGTTCGCCACCCAACAGAACATGGCGGTGATGAGTGTCGCACTGCTGGCACTCGGTTCCAGCATCAGCTATCACCATCAGCGCGCCCGGTCCCGCGGCCTGGCCGAGGCAACCACGCTGCGCCTGGCACGCGGCTCACTTCAGACCAGCGAGCGTGAGCTGCGTGAACGGGCCGTCCACCTGAAGCACCTGGGCGAGGGCATGGACAATTCGCTCAGCGAGATGGTCAGCTGGCTGAAGTCCCAAGGCCACCATGCGGTCGCAAACAGCCTGCAGCACGCGTCGTCGGTACATTCACGGCTGTTTCGCGAACAGGCCAGCCTGGTCTATCCCACCGGACTGGAGCAGGTCGGGCTCTACATCGCGCTGCACGCCGGCGGTGCATGCGAAATCTGGAACAACACGCATCGCGTCATTCCACCCAGGCTGGCGGGCAATCCCTGCCTGCTGACCGTGGATCTGCAACTGGCCATCTATCGCTCGCTGATCGAGGCGGTTTCACTTCTGCTGGAACTGGAAACCGGGCAGGTCTGCGTGCGCGCCCGAAGCGGTCGGGCAGGCAAGCATCGCGGCATTGTTGCCGTGGTGAGCCTGCTCGACCGTGGTTGCCCGCTTTCCACGCGTACCACCCAACAGGCCGTCGAGCGCCTGGCCGGACGGATGCTTGCCTACGGCGGAACGGTCCACTGCCGCGGCAATCGGCTGCGGCTGGTCCTGCATGAACCGATCACCCACGCGTCGCCAGCGGCGGCCTGACGCGGAATCTGGCCCGGCGCGCAACGTTCGCCGCTAAAGTTACACCCGAAACCGCCGTTATCCGTGCCGAGCCCCTCCCTCGTGAGCCACCGCATCATGCCCGTCCTGCCGCAGGCCGCCGTCGATGGCGACCTGGCCGATCCGCTGCCGCAGCGGATCCTGCTGGTCGAAAACTCCCGCGCCTTCACCGGCATGCTGCGCGAGGCCATCGAGCAGCGCCTGGAACTGCCGGTGGTGATCGCCTCCACCCTGGCCGAGGCCGACCGCCTGCTGAGCGAAGGTGGCGGCTGGTTCCTGGTACTGACCGGGCTGGTCCTGGCCGATGGCGACCGCGACGCGGTGGTCGAGTTCTTCCTCAAGCGCGACCTGCCCACCGTGGTGGTCAGCGGCGTGTACGACGAGGACCTGCGCAAGCGCGTGCTGCAGCAGCAGATCATCGACTACGTGCTGAAGAACACTCCCGGCAGCATCGATTACCTGGTGTGGCTGGTGCAGCGGCTGGAGCGCAACCGGCGCATCGCCGCGCTGGTGGTGGACGACTCACCGTCCGCGCGCGGTTATGCCGCAGCCTTGCTGCGCATGTACGGCCATGAGGTGCACGAAGCGGCCGATGGCAACGAAGGCCTGGCCGCGATCGAGGCGCATCCGGCGATCCGCCTGGCCGTGGTCGACCAGGAAATGCCGGGCATGCAGGGCGTGGAGTTCACCCGCCGCCTGCGCACCCTGCGCTCGCGCGACAAGGTGGCGGTGATCGGCATCTCCGGCAATACCGATGCATCGTTGATTCCGCGCTTCCTGAAGAACGGCGCCAACGATTTCCTGCGCAAGCCGTTCTCGCGCGAGGAATTCTTCTGCCGGGTCTCGCAGAATGTGGACCAGCTGGAGCTGATCGGCACCCTGCAGGACCTGGCCACCCGCGATTTCCTCACCGGCCTGCCCAACCGCCGCTGCTTCCTGGAGCAGAGCCAGCGCCAGCTGCCGCAGCTGCAGCTGCACGGCCAGTGCGTGGCGGTGGCGATGATCGACATCGACCACTTCAAGCACATCAATGACACCCATGGCCACGAAGCCGGCGACGATGCGCTGCGCGCGGTGGCCGGCGCGGTGGCCACGCATGCACGCAGCCACGACCTGATCGCGCGCTTCGGCGGCGAGGAATTCTGCCTGCTGGTGCCGGACATGGAGCAGGACGAGGCGCTGCTGTACTTCGAGGAGCTGCGCCAGCGCATCGCCGCGCTGGAGGTGGACATCGGCACCGCCACGCTGCGCATGACGGTCAGCATCGGGCTGTGCTGCCTGCGCCCGCAGCGCGATGCACTGCACCGGCTGATCTCCGAAGCCGACCGCCAGCTGTACCTGGCCAAGGCCGGTGGCCGCAACCGGGTCAGCTGCACCACGGTCGCCAGCCCGCTGCGCCCACGCGAGCCGGCGCTGCCCTGACCGGTACGCTTTGATCCAGATCAACGCCGCCCGCGCCGGGCGGCTCTACAGTCGGCCCCGACATACGCATGAAGGGGAGCCGGGGATGGCACTACTGGTCTGGCAGGATGATCTGAACATCGGCATCGATGTGATCGACCAACAACACCGCCGCATCATCGAAATGCTCAACCACCTGCACGTGGCCCAGGCCAGCATGCAGCGTGCCGCAGTGGGTGAAGTGATCGACGAGGTGGTGGACTACACCATGTCGCACTTCGCGTTCGAGGAAGAGCTGATGGAGGAAGCGGGCTACCCGTTCTGTGCCGCGCACAAACGCGTGCATGAGGTCTTCATCAAGCGTGTCTCGGAGTACCGCATGCGCTTCCAGGCCGGCGAGGACATCAGTGACGAGCTGCGCACCATGCTCTCGCGCTGGCTGTTCAACCACATCCGCGGCGACGACCAGGCCTATGCCGAACAGGTCAAGGCGCACCTGAACCAGTTCGCCCGCGAACACCAGGGCGGCGGCTGGCTGGGTCGCACGCTCAAGCGCTTCTTTGGTTGAGCCGCAGCGCGCGCCGGTGCAGTGCCACCAGCGCGCACAGGGTCGCCACCGCAGTCAGGCACAGGTAGTAGCCGACCGCGACCAGGCCGAAGCGTTCGGCCAGCCAGGTGGCCAGGTACGGCGCCGGTGCCGCACCGAGGATGCCGGCCAGATTGAAGGACAGCGAGGCACCTGTGTAGCGCACCTCCACCGGGTAGATCTCGGCCAGGAAGGTACCGCAGGGGCCGTAGGTCAGCCCCATCAGGAACAGGCCCAGGCACAGGAAGGCGGTGACCAGCCACGGGCTGTGCGGCTGGAACAACGGTGCGAACAGTACGCCGAAGCCGACGATCAGTACGCTGGCAACAATCATCGTGCGCCGCGTGCCCCAACGGTCGCCATAGCGCGCCGACAGCGGGATGCCCAGCGCGAAGAACAGCATGCCGGCCATCTGCATCAGCAGGAACTGCTCGCGGCTGTAGCCCAGCACCGCGGTGCCATGGCCGAGACTGAACACCGTCATCAGGTAGAACAGCACGAAGGTGGCGAACGCACCCAGCGTGCCGAGCAGCATCGGTACCGGGTGGTCACGCAGTACCGTCCACATCGGCAACCGCACCGGCGCCTTGCGCTCCAGCGCCTTCTTGAAGTCCGGCGTCTCGTGGATGTTCAGGCGCACCCACAGGCCGAGGCCGACCAGCAGCGCGCTGGCCACGAACGGAATGCGCCAGCCCCACTGCAGGAAGTCGTTCTGGCTCAGGCAGCGGCCGAGCACGAGGAAGATGCCGGCCGACAGCAGGAAGCCGAGCGGCGCACCCAGCTGCGGGAACATGCCGTACCAGGCGCGCTTGCCCGGCGGCGCATTCTCGGTGGCCAGCAGCACCGCCCCACCCCACTCGCCGCCCAGCCCAAGGCCCTGGCCGAAACGGCATAGCGCCAGCAGCGCCGGCGCCCACAGCCCGATCTGCGCATGGGTCGGCAGCAGGCCGATCAGCACCGTGGACAGGCCCATGGTCAGCAGCGCGGCGACCAGGGTGGCCTTGCGGCCGATGCGGTCGCCGAAATGGCCGAACACCGCCGAGCCGACCGGACGCGCGATGAACGCCACCGCGAAGGTCGCCAGTGACTGCAGCAGGGCCGCCTGCTCACTACTGTCCGGAAAGAACAGGTGCGGGAACACCAGCACGGCGGCCGTGGCGTAGATATAGAAATCGAAGAATTCGATGGTGGTGCCGATCAGGCTGGCCAGCAGGACACGACGGGGGGAGTTCACGGGCGGCGCGGCAGCAGTGATCGTCGACATCGGCAACACGGGTAACGGCGGATCGCCCGATTCTGCCACGGGCCGATGGCCGCACGGGACGATGGTTTCAGCCGACACCGATGCCAACGGAATTTTTCCGGCCGCCGGCTAGGCTGCGCCACCGGTCCCTGCATGGATGCCTTGCCCATGGCTGCAGTTGCGTTGTCATGCTCCGATTCGCCGAAGCTGCCGCGGATGGCGGCATGGCTGGTGGTACTGCTGGTGCATGGCGGGCTCGCTCTGTGGATGCTGGACAGCGGCCGGATCGAACTGCGTAGCGGTGAGGGCCCGCGGATCTCGCTGCATTGGCTGCCACCGGAACCGCCGGCGCCGGTACCTCAACAGCCCGCCTTGCCCTCCGCAAAGATGATGCGTCCGGCCGCATCGATGATGCCCCGCCCTGCCCCGGTTGCACAGGCAGAGAGCGCCCTGCCTGCCCCGGGGAACGTGGCTGCAGTGGCGCCACTGATCCTGAGCCTGCCTGCGGGCAGCATCGACGGCGGTGACGGCATCAGCGCAGCTGGCGTGGCGCCTCGCCTGATCGGTCGGCGAGAGGTCCATCCTGCGTTCGGGCCTCGCCGCAATTACTTCCGGATCCGTCGGCAGATGAGCCCCGAGCAGATCGTGCATGGCGTTGCGCAACTGCTGGGGCTTTGGCCGCCGGGATACATCGTCGACCCGTGCGAACTGGGCCGGCAGGACATGGATTACTTCCAGAATGCCGTCGAAGAAGCCGACCGCGACATGCTGCGTGCGGCAGTGCTGCAGGTGAGTGCCCGCTGCCGGTAGCTCGACGGCTGTCTGCCTTCTGTAGAGTCGAGCAAGGCTCGACTGCTCTTCGCGAGAAGCAGTCGAGCAGGGCTCGACGCTACAAAGAACGAACAGCGGTCAAGCAGCCACGTCGTTACAGCTGGATCCAGGTGGCCTTGATCTCGCTGTACTTGTCGAACGCATGCAGTGACTTGTCGCGCCCATTGCCGGACTGTTTGTAGCCACCGAACGGTGCGGTCATGTCGCCACCATCCCAGCCGTTCACCCACACGCTGCCGGCGCGCAGCTGGCGTGCGACGCGATGGGCGCGGCCGAGGTCGCGTGTCCACAGGCCCGCCGCCAACCCATAGCGGCTGTCATTGGCCACGCGCACTGCCTCCGCTTCATCCTCGAAACCAAGTACCGCCAGCACCGGGCCGAACACCTCCTCGCGTGCCAACGCGTGGTCCGGACGCACCTGGTCGAACACCGTGGGCTGCACATAGCAGCCGCCGGCCTCCACCTCGGCCCGATGGCCGCCGAGCAGCAGGCGGGCGCCCTCGCCTTCGGCCCGTGCGATATCGGCCAGCACCTTGTCCGCGTGCGCGGCATCGACCAGCGCGCCCATCGGTGCATCGGCCTCCAGTGGATGCTGCGGCTGCATATGCTGGCCGTAGGCAATCACCTGGTGCACGAAGTCCTCACGGATCGAGCGCTGCACCAGCAGCCGCGAGCCGGCGGTGCAGACTTCGCCCTGGTTGAAGAAGATGCCCTGCGCCACGGCCTTGGCTGCTACGTCCAGGTCCGGTGCGTCGGCGAACACCAGGTGCGGGCTTTTGCCACCGCATTCCAGCCAGACCCGCTTGAGGTTGGACCGTCCCGCATGCTCCAGCAGCTTCGCGCCGGTGGCGGTGGAACCGGTGAAGGCCAGCACGTCCACATCCATGTGCAGCGCCAACGGTTCACCGACGCGCGTACCGTGGCCTGGCAATACGTTCAGCACGCCGTCCGGCAGGCCCGCCTCAGCGGCCAGCGCGGCCAATCGCAACGCACTCAAGGGCGACCGCTCGGAAGGCTTGAGCACCACCGAATTGCCCATGGCCAGCGCAGGCGCGATCTTCCAGCAGGCCATCAGCAACGGAAAGTTCCATGGCACGATCGCTGCGACCACGCCGGCTGGCTCGCGCGTGACCAGGCCCAGCTCGTGTGGGCCAGTCGGTGCGACTTCGCCGTACAGCTTGTCCACCGCTTCGGCGGTCCAGCGCAGGCAGCGCACCACGCCGGGCAGGTCGATACGGCGTGCGTCGCGCACCGGCTTGCCCATGTCCAGGGTTTCCAGCAGGGCCAACTCATCAGCGTGCTTTTCCACCAATACCGCCAAGGCCAGTAACACCCGCTTGCGATGGGCCGGGCTGGCCTCTGACCAGTGGCCCGCATCGAAGGCACGCCGCGCCGACCGAACTGCGCGCTCTACGTCCTCTGCATCGCAGTCGGCGACCACCCCCAGCACGCGCCCATCAATCGGGCTGATGCAGTCGAAGCGCGCGCCGCTGGCAGCGTCGGTGTAGCGACCATCAATGAAGGCCTGTGCGGGCATCGAAAGCTGCTGGGCCAGCACCTGCCAGTGGCTGCGGTCGGGAAAGTCGGCCATGTCGGGCTCCTCGGAACAGTTTCCCCGGTTATACCGGCGCGGCCGCGACTCCGCCGTGACGTGGCTGCGCTACATTTCCCCCATCGGACCCGATGGAGCTGGCATGAAGCGTTCCGCGAGCGACCTGCACGATCTGGCTACCCAACGCCCGGAGTCATTGGAGGCGTACTGGATGCCGTTCACCGCCAACCGCCAGTTCAAGGCCGCGCCGCGTGTGCTGGTGCGTGCCGAGGGCATGCACTACGAGGATGTCGACGGCCGCCAGATCCTCGATGGCACCGCCGGCCTCTGGTGCTGCAACGCGGGCCATGCCCGCCCACGCATCGTCGAGGCCATCGTCGAGCAGGCACGCACGCTCGACTACTCGCCGGCCTTCCAGATGGGCTCACCGCCGGCCTTCGCGCTGGCGCAGCGACTGGCCGCATTGGCGCCGACGCCACTGAACCATGTGTTCTTCACCAGCTCCGGCTCGGAGGCGGTGGATACCGCGATGAAGATCGTGCTGGCCTACCACCGCCAGCGTGGCGAGGGCCAGCGCACGCGTTTCATCAGCCGCGAGAAGGCCTACCACGGCGTGGGCTTCGGCGGCATGGCGCTGGGCGGCTTGCCCAACAACCGCAGGGCGTTCGGTCTGCAGCTGGGCGGCGTGGACTACCTGCGCCACACCCTGGACCTGCAGCGCAATGCGTTCAGCAAAGGCCTGCCGCGCCAGGGCGCCGAGCTGGCCGATGACCTGGAACGACTGATCGCACTGCATGACGCCTCAACCATCGCGGCGGTCTTCGTCGAACCCATTGCCGGTTCCGCCGGGGTGATTCTGCCGGCGCCGGGCTACCTGCAGCGCCTGCGCGAGCTGTGCGACCACCACGGCATCCTGCTGGTGTTCGATGAGGTCATCACCGGTTTCGGCAGGGTCGGCATGCCATTCGCCGCACAGCGCTTCGGGGTCACCCCCGACCTGCTGACCTTCGCCAAGGCGGTCAGCAACGGCGCAGTGCCGCTGGGCGGCGTGCTGGCCAGCGACGCGGTGCATGCAACCCTGATGCAGGCACCGCCACAGGCCATCGAGCTGTTCCATGGCTATACCTGTTCGGGGCATCCGCTGGCCTGCGCGGCCGCACTGGCCACGCTGGAGGTCTACACCGAGGAGCGCCTTTTCGAGCGCGCCATCGAGCTGGGCGAGTACTGGCAGGAACGGCTGCATGCGCTGCAGGGCCTCCCCAACGTGATCGACATCCGCAACTTCGGCCTGGTCGGCGCGGTCGAGCTGGCGCCTCGCCGCGATGCGCCGGGCAGCCGGGGCTACGAGGTCTACCGGCGCTGCTTCCACGACGGCGGGCTGCTGGTGCGCTGTACCGGTGACATCATCGCGCTGTCGCCCCCGCTGATCGTGGACAAGGCGCAGATCGACCAGATCACCGGCACGCTGGGCGAGATGATCCGGGCCACTGCCTGAGCCCTGGCCGGCGGCGGCGAGCGGGTACAATGGGCGGTTCCGCTCCTGCTCGCTGCCGTGCCCATGGATATCGTCGTCAAAGAAGAACTCAAGGCCTATATCGACCCGCTGACTGCGGACGAACATGACGCGCTGGAGCGCAGCATCCTGGCCGAGGGCTGTCGTGACGCGCTGGTCCTGTGGGGCAACGTACTGGTCGACGGCCACAACCGCTTCGGCATCTGCCAGAAGCATGGCCTGCCCTTCAACACCGTACAGAACACCCGCTTCCAGAGCATGGAAGACGTGCACCTGTGGATGATCGAGCAGCACCTGGGCCGTCGCAGCGTGTCCGACTTCCAGCGCGGCGTGCTGGCGCTGCGCAAGCGCGACATCCTGGCCGCCCGCAAGCAGATCGAGCAGGCGCAGCTGCAGCGCGAGAGCGATGGCACTGCCGACGCCACCGATGAGGCCGGTGAAGACAGCCCGCCGTGGGAGCCGGCGCCGAAGATCAGCCGCGCCGAGCTGGCCCGCGAAGCCAAGCTGAGCACCAGCCAGGTTGGCATGATCGAGCGCATCCACGCCCAGGCCGCGGCCGAGGTGGTGGAAGCGGTCAAGGCCGGCGTGATCTCGATCAGCGCCGCCGCCGCCGTGGCTGACCTGCCGGAAGAAGAGCAGCGCGCCGCCGCCGCCGGTGGCAAGGACGAGCTGAAGCAGGCCGCCAAGCGCGTGCGCGAGTCCAAGCGCAAGCCGCGTGCGCCGAAGCCGGAAGCAGCCGAGATGGATTTCGAGGAGGCAGATGAGGACGAGATCGCCAGCCGCGATGCCGAGGTGCTGTCGGCGCTGGAGCAGCTGGGCGAGGACGCACCAGCGCTGCGCCGTCGGGTGGTCGCGCTGACCCGCGAGAACGACACCCTGCGCGCGCAACTGGCCGCGCTGCGCAAGCAACTGGAAGCGCTCTGAACCAAGGGGTAGTGCCGGCCGCTGGCCGGCAACGCCATGAACGTATCGGGTGCGTTGAGGTTGCCGGCCAGCGGCCGGCACTACCAGATGCTCATGCCGTGCCGGTTAGACTTCCGGCATGACGTCTGCCAACGACCCGCGCCGCGCTCAGCTGCGGCGCCTGAAAGCCCTCGCGCTGGGCCTGCTGCTGTTGATGCTGGCCGGTTTCGCGGTCAGCCACTGGCAGGGCGAGCGCGGCATCTGGGCCTGGGTTTCGGCGTTCTGCGAGGCCGCAGCCGTGGGCGCACTGGCCGATTGGTTCGCCGTGGTCGCGCTGTTCCGCCGGCCGATGGGCCTGCCGATCCCGCACACCGCGATCATCCCGCGCAGCAAGGAACGCATCGGCGACAGCCTTGCGCTGTTCGTGCGCGACCAGTTCCTGGAGCCGGGCGTGCTGCTGGCCAAGCTGCAGGTGTTCGATCCGGCCAGCCGCCTCGGCAGCTGGCTGGCCGACCCGGCACGCTCGCGCATGCTGGCCGACATGGCCCGCGGCTGGGCGCTGCAGGCACTGGATTTCTTCGACGAAACCGCCGTGCGCCGGCAGCTGCACGGCTTCGTTGTGCAGCAGTTGCGGCAGTGGAATGCCGCTGCCACTGCCGGTGAACTGCTGGCCCTGCTGACCGCCGATGGTCGCCACCAGCGCGTGCTGGACGAAGGCCTGCAGCGGCTGGGCCGCTGGCTCGAGCAGCCCGAGGTGAAAGAACGCGCCTCGCAGCTGATCGTGCGTTACATCCAGCGCGAATGGCCGACGCTGTCGAGCACGGTGAACTGGGTCAAGCCGATTGACGAGATCGGCGACAGCCTGGCCGAGCGCCTGGCCCGCGCGGTACTGGAAGAGCTGCAGCAGGTACTGGCCGAGCCGCAGCATCCGCTGCGCCAGGACTACGAGAGCTGGCTGCAGAATTACGTGCAGCGCCTGCGCGAGGACCCGGCCCTGGCCGAGCGCATCGAACAGCTCAAGCAGGAAATGATCGACCATCCGGCCCTGCAGGACTACGTGCAGGGGTTGTGGGCGCGCATCCACGCCAGCCTGCGCGCGGACCTGCAGCGCGAGGACTCGGCGCTGGTCGGCCACCTGCAGCGCAGCCTGGGTTCGCTCGGTGCCAGCCTGCAGGCCGACCCGGCGCTGCGCGAGGCCCTCAACCAGCACCTGCTGGAAGGCGCGCAACGCCTGACCGGCCGCCTGCGCGAAGGCGTGACCACGCATATCGCGCAGACCGTGAAGGGCTGGGACGAGCGCCATCTGGTGGAACAGCTGGAACTGAGCGTGGGCCGCGACCTGCAGTTCATCCGCTTCAACGGCACCCTGGTGGGTGGCCTGATCGGCCTGCTGCTGCATGCGGCGACAGTGGTGTTCAGGTTCTAGGCCTCAACGCGCCCCTCGGGTCATCACGCTTGATTCATAAAATGCGAATGCCTATCATTTACTGATCGGTTGTACGCTTAGCCAATCGGGTGCGGAGACGCACCCATCGCCCGTGTACATCCCCGACCTCTGAACTGCCCGTCTGCGCGGGCCGTGCTTTGTCGATGGGACACGCTGGGCGACATGCGCAGGGCGCAAGGGGGCCGCGGACGCGTTCCATCCCCTCTCCTACCTGCAGGAATGCCGTGGACCGCTCGCCCGCAACCGCCAGCCCCCGCACCTTCTTTTCCAACCCGCGCTGGGGCGTGCTGTCACGCTCGTTGGCCGCGATCTTCGGCGGTTACGCACTGGCCTCGATGACCAGCGTGTTCTGCGCCGTGGCCCTGCCCGGCGCACGTGGCCAGACCGTGCTGACCGGCATGCTGCTGGCCATCCTGGTCGCCGCCTGTGCGGCACTGTGGGCATTCGCCACCCGCAGCGCGCTGCGCGCCTGGGTCGGCATCCTCGCGCCCGCGCTGCTGATGGCCGCCATTGCACGCCTGATGGGGGCCTGGGCATGAAGAACGGATTCCGCCAGTCGATGGCCTGGCTGCACACCTGGACCGGGCTGCTGGTTGGCTGGTTGCTGCTGCTGATCTTCATGGCTGGCACGGCCAGCTACTACCGCGAGGAAATCAGCCGCTGGATGCGTCCGGAACTGCCGTCCAGCAACGTCAGCATCGACGTCGCCGCACAGCGCGCGGTGGACTACCTGCAGGCCAACGCCGCGCAGGCCGAAAACTGGTTCGTCACACTGCCGCAGCCGCGCAACCCGGCCATGCAGATGTTCTGGCGGTTGCCGCCGGAACTGGCCGATCCCAGCCGTGGCCGCCGCGGTGGCTTCGGCGACGCCACGCTGGACCCCAACACCGGCCAGGCATTGAAGGCGCGCGAGACCCGCGGCGGCGACTTCTTCTACCGCCTGCACTTCGACCTGCACTACATCCCGGTGCTGTGGGCACGCTATCTGGTCGGCTTCTGCGCGATGTTCATGCTGGTGGCGATCATCACCGGCGTCATCACCCACAAGAAAATCTTCAAGGACTTCTTCACCTTCCGCAAGGACAAGGGCCTGCGTTCCTGGCTTGATTTCCACAACGTCAGCGCGGTGATGGCCCTGCCCTACCACGCGATGATCACCTACACCGGCATTGTGACGTTGATGATCATGTACCTGCCGTGGGGCGTGAAGGTGGCCTACCCGCAGGACGAGGACCAGTTCTTCGTCGAGGCCTTCGGTGGCATGCCGGAGGTGACCGCACCGGCCGAAGGCCGCGCCGCGCCGCTGCCGATCGCACAGCTGTTGGACAGCGCACGTGCACACTGGCACGGCGTGGAAGTGGCCGGCTTCACCGTATCCAACCCGGGCGCGGCCAATGCGGTGATCGACATCCGCCAGCGTGACGGCAAGCGCCTGTCCACCGACACCCCGGCCGTGCGCTACGACATGGTCAGCGGTGCGCTGCTGGAAGAGACGCCACCGTCGGGCGGAGCTACCGCGACCCGTGGCGTGCTGTATGGCCTGCACCTGGCCCGCTTCGCCGACTGGGGCCTGCGTGCACTGTTCTTCCTGTCCGGCCTGGTCGGCTGCCTGATGGTGGCCAGCGGCGTGGTGCTGTGGGCGGTGAAGGAACGGCCCAGGCACGCCAAGAGTGGCCGCACCGGCTTCGGCCTGCGCCTGGTCGATGCGCTGAACATCGGCACCGTGGCCGGCCTGCCGATCGCCTTCGCCGCCTACTTCTGGGGCAACCGCCTGCTGCCGCTGGACATCGCCGAGCGCTCGAGTGCGGAGGCCAACGTGTTCTTCTACGCCTGGGCCGGCGCGCTGCTGGCCGCCTTCATCTGGCCGAAGCGGATGATGTGGGCGTGGCAGCTCTACCTGGGCGCGGCCGCGTTCGCACTGGTACCGGTGGTCAATGCGCTGACCACGCATGCGCACCTGGGCAACACCCTGCGCAACGGCGACTGGGTATTGGCTGGCTTCGATCTGTCGATGATCGCGTTCGGCGCGATGCTGGCGCTGTGCGGTTGGCGCATGCAGCGCTGGACGCCACCGCTGAGTGCGGCCGAGAAGAAGAAGCGTGCGGCCGCTGCGGCTGCGCCGAAGGCATCGGTGAACACTGCAGAAGCGGCCGAAGCGGAGGCCAGCGCATGATGCTGCTGGCGCTGACCCTGTCGTTCTCTGCGTTCACCGCGTTGTCGCTGGCGATGGAAAAGCACCAGCACGATCTGCACGGCAAGGCTGCAGCCCCCCCGGCACGGCGCACGCAGTGGCGGGTACTGGGCTGGGTACTGCTGGCGGTAGCGTTCGCACTGTGCGTGGCCGACCACGGCTGGGCGATTGGCCCGGTGCTGTGGCTGGGAACGATGACACTGGGCGGTCTGGCGCTGTCGTTCGGGTTGTATCCGTACCAGCCGAAGTGGATCGTGCCACTGGCGATCGCGCTGCCGGTGTTGGGGCTGGTGGTGGCGTTGCTGTAGCCGGGCCACCGGGGTCGGATCCCTTTCGCGAAGCGCAAGGGCTCTGACCCCTGGTACGTAGATCCAGATGGGGTCAGAGCCCCTGCGCTTCGCGCAGGGGATCCGACCCCGGGCGTCGTGTTACCCCAACCGCTTCAGCTCCCACGCGCGATGGATGCGCGCGTTGCGTTCGAAGTCCGGGCCGATGGTGCGCGCGGTGATCTCGCGGCACTGGGCAAATTCGGCAATGGCGTTTTCTTCCAGCTTGAAGCGGCGGAAGTTGTTCGAGAAGTACAGCACGCCCCCCGGGGCCAGCCGCGCCACCGCCGCACGCAGCAGCTTCAGCTGTTCGCGCTGCACGTCGAAGTCATCGGCGCGTGCGGAGTTGGAGAAGGTCGGCGGGTCACAGAAGATCACGTCGTACTGGCCACGGTCACCTTCCAGCCAGGCCATCGCATCGGCCTGCACCAGAAGGTGCTGGTTGCCGCCCTGCCCGTTCAACGCCAGGTTGTCGTAGCACCACTGCAGGTAAGTGGCCGACAGGTCGACGCTGGTGGTGCTGGCGGCACCAGCCACGGCGGCCTGCACGCTGGCCACGCCGGTGTAGCAGAACAGGTTGAGGAAACGCTTGCCACGCACCTGCTCGGCCATCATCCGGCGCAGCGGGCGATGGTCGAGGAACAAGCCGGTATCGAGGTAGTCGAACAGGTTCACCTGCAGCAGTGCGTTGTTCTCGCGCACTACGATGAATTCATCTCGCTGCTCGAAGCGGCCGTACTTGCTGCCGCCCTTGCCGCGCTCGCGCGACTTCATCGAGACCTGTTCCGGCGGCACGCCGAACACTTCGCGCGCGGCAGCCAGCAGCTCGTTGCGGCGGCGGCGCACGTCGTTCTCCGGAATCGCGGCCGGTGCGGCGTATTCCTGCACGTGCAGGAAGGTACGGCGCTTGCCACCGTCTTCCTCGTAGACGTCGATGGCGGCCGCGTATTCCGGCAGGTCGGCGTCATAGGCACGGAAGCAGGTGATGTGCTCGCGGGCGCGCCAGCTCTTGAACTTCTTCAGGTTCTTGCGCAGGCGGTTGGCCACCATCTGCGCACCTTCGCTCAGCTCGCGTGGCTGTGCCGGATCACGGCCCGGCACGGCGATCGGGTCGCAGACGATCAGCGCACATTCCAGCGCACCATTGAACATCTGGTACTTCTTGCCCGCGCGCAGGCCGGTGGCGAAGGCCAGTTCGTCGTTGCCGCACAGCAGGCTGGCGCGCCACTGCGGCACCGCCTTCTGCAGGGCATTGCCCAATGCGCGGTACAGCGCCGGATCCGCAGCCAGGCGCTCGTCGTAGGGCGGGTTGCAGACCACCGCACCGATCTCCTGTTCGGGCGCGGCCAGGTCGGCAACGTCGGCACGGGTGAAACGGATCGCGTGGGCGACGCCCGCGACCTCGGCATTCTCGCGTGCCGCCTGGATCGCGGTCGGGTCGATGTCGCTGCCGTGGATGACCGGCTTCAGCGCGGCCAGGCCAGCGGCCTCGCGATCGCGCGCTTCGCTCTGGATAGTCTTCCAGGCCGACTTGTCGAAGCCCAGCCAACGGCTCGGCGGCAGGCTGCCGTGGCGCATCAGGCCCGGGGCGACGTCGGCAGCCATCAGCGCGCCTTCGATCAGCAGCGTGCCGCTGCCGCACATCGGGTCCAGCAGGCCGCCACCGGCGGCGTGCAGGCGCGGCCACTGCGCGCGCAGCAGCAGCGCGGCGGCCAGGTTCTCCTTCAGCGGTGCCTCGTGGGCAGCACCGCGCCAGCCACGGCGGTGCAGCGGGCCACCGCCGAGGTCGATCGACAGCGAGGCGCGGCCCTTGCGCAGCGACAGGTTGACGCGCACATCAGGCAGGTCGGTGTTGACCGAGGGACGCTCCAGGCCTTCATCGCGCATGCGATCGACGATGGCGTCCTTGATCCGCTGCGCGGCGAAGCGGGCATGGGTGATCTTGTCGCCGGACACGT
Organism: Stenotrophomonas sp. YJH_SMC_25; assembly: GCF_059369595.1. Taxonomy (NCBI): domain Bacteria; kingdom Pseudomonadati; phylum Pseudomonadota; class Gammaproteobacteria; order Lysobacterales; family Lysobacteraceae; genus Stenotrophomonas; species Stenotrophomonas sp. YJH_SMC_25. Next base: position 131,757 of record NZ_JCAFSV010000005.1, read on the forward strand.
GTGCGTCCACCGCCAGGGTCATCTCCGGCTTGATGTGCTCGTGCCACGGCAGCGCACGCACGCCGTCATACAGGGCCTGCTCGTCCGGGCACTCGAACTCGTCGATCGGCCACAGCACGCGGCTGGCCAGGCGCGACCACATCACGATCCGCAGCGCCTGCTCCAGTTCGCCCTCGGCGTTGACGCCGGCAATGGTGGCAGTGGCCTTGCCAAGGCCCAGGGCCGACAGTTCATCGGCAAGCAGGTATTCCAGGCCCTTGGCGCAGGAGACGAAGAATTTCACGGGATCGGTTCGCAGGTGGTCGGGCGCGGCACAGGGGCCGGGCCGGTCGGAAAGGAGGGCCGTAGGCACGGCCGGCAGGCCCGCGCCAGGGGCGGCGGGGCTGCCATTGTAGTCAATGCGGGCGGGCGCGCCGTGCGCCCGGGCTTCACAGTTGCCGCAACAGGCGCTCGAAGGCCTGCGCGGAGGCCTCCACGTGGCGTTCCAGGCGGTGGCCGTCGTCGACCAGCAGCAGCTGCGCCGAACGCGCCTGCGCCCAGGCGATGACCCCGACGGCCGGGACCACATCGTCATGCCAGGCCTGCACCACGGTGGTCGGCACGGCGGCGGCATCCAGCGCCGGCATTGGGCCCATGGTGGTCGGCGGCACCATCAGGAACAGGCCGGCCACCGGCACCTTCAACGAGGCGATGGCGGAGATGTAGGCGCCCAGGCTGGAGCCGGCCAGCACCACCGGCCCCTGCCGGGCAGCGATGGCGGCGCGCTCGACCAGGCGGCGCAGGCGGGTCGGCACGTCGCCCACCCGGCTGACCTCGCTCATCGCGTCCAGGTCGGTGTAGTCGGGGCGCTCGTGGGTCCAGCCCAGGCGCTGTGCCACCTCGGCCAGCGCGGTGACCTTGGTCGCTTCCGGGCCGCTCTCGAAGCCGTGGGACAGGATGCAGTGGCCGCGGCTCATGCGTGCGCTCCGCACGAACGGGCCGACAAGGAAAGGGAAGGCAGGTTCATGCCGCAATGCTAGCATCGCCGGATGCCCAACCCGCTCCTGCCCGGCCTGCAGCTGCAGCCCCTGCCCTACGAAGACCGCCTGCCACTGCGCGACCCGGCCACGCTGGAGATGGTGGTGATCCACTGCACCGAGTTGCCCGACCTGGCGATGGCCCGCGAGTACGGCGAGCGTGTGCTGTACGACAGTGGTGCCGGCAACAGCGGGCATTTCTACATCGACCGCGATGGCAGCGTGGTGCAGTACGTGGCACCGGAACGGGTGGCCCACCACGTGCGCGGCATGAACGCGCATACGCTGGGCATCGAGCTGGTCAATACCGGGCGCTACCCGCACTGGTTCGACAGCCGTCACCAGGCGATGGACGAGGCCTACACCGAGGCGCAGCTGGAAGCGCTGGAGCAGCTGCTGTTGGCGCTGGTGGCACGCTATCCGTCGCTACAGCGGATTGCCGGGCATGACCAGCTTGATCGGGAGCAGGTGCCGGCCAGCGATGATCCGACGCTGATGGTGGCGCGCAAGCGTGATCCGGGGCCGTTGTTCCCGTGGGCGCGGGTGCTGGCGAAGATGCCACTGCAGCCGGTTGGGTAAGCGGCAGGGCTGCGCCCTGCACCCGCAGAAGCAACGGCAACGTCAACGTCAAGAGCTGGCATTCCGGGGGATGGCGGGGTGGGTCCGGTTGCGGGGGACGCCGTAAACCCGTCCATGGGGGCTTGGCCGCGGCATCCATGCCGCGGACACCCCCGCAACCGGCCCCACCCCGCCTTCGACAGATTTCTGCCGCTGTTGGTGGGTGCCGACCTTAGTCGGCACGGAGTCGGATCCCGTTGCCACGCAACGGGCTCTGACCCCGATTTACGCTCGATAGGGTCAGAGCCGTTTCCCGTTGGAAAACGGATCCGACCCCGCGCTTCTCAGGCGCCGGTCGCCACCGGGCGGCTGCTGTCGCTCACCCACCCGCTCCACGAATTGGTGGGTGCCGACCGTTGGTCGGCACGGAGTCGATCCCATGGCGACGCAACGGACTCTGGCCCCGATTTACGCTCGATGGGGTCAGAGCCGTTTTCCGTTGGAAAACGGATCCGACCCCGCGCTTCTCAGGCGCCGGTCGCCACCGGGCGGCTGCTGTCGCTCACCCAACGCTCCACGAATTGGTGGGTGCCGACCTTGGTCGGCACGGGGTCGGATCCCGTTGCCACGCAACGGGCTCTGACCCGGATTTACGCTCGATATGGTCAGAGCCGTTTTCCGTTGGAAAACGGATCCGACCCCGCGCTTCTCAGGCGCCGGTCGCCACCGGGCGGCTGCTGTCGCTCACCCAACCGCTCCAGGAGTCGGCGTAGATGCGTGCGCCGCTCAGGCCTGCGCTTTCCATCGCCAGCAGCAGGTGGCAGGCGGTCACGCCGGAGCCGCACATCAGCACCACCTGCTGCGGATCACGGTTCCCGATCACACCCTGCAGCTCGACGCGCAGTTCCTGTGCATCGCGCAGCCGGCCGTCGGCCACGTTCAACGCAAACGGACGGTTGACCGCGCCGGGTACGTGGCCGGCGACCGGGTCCAGCGGCTCGACTTCGCCGCGGAAGCGTTCGCCCGCGCGTGCGTCGACCAGCCAGCCCGGCGCGTGCTTCAGGCGTGCGCTGATCTCCTCGGCATTGGCGATCTGGGCGGTGTCGAAACGGCCCAGGTAAGCCGGCAGCGCGGTCACCTCGTCCGGCCCCGTCGCCAAAGGTTGCCCTGCGGCCTGCCACGCGGCGATACCACCATCGAGCACGGCCACCTTGCTGTGCCCGATCAGGCGCAGCAGCCACCACAGGCGCGAAGCGGCCATGCTGCCGTCGCTGCCGTCGTAGACCACCACCTGCGTGTCAGGACCGATACCCCACTGGCCGAGCTTCGCGGCGAAGGCATCGCTGTCCGGCAGCGGATGGCGACCATGGCCGACGCGCGACAGATCGGACAGGTCACGATTCAGATCGGCATACACCGCACCCGGGATATGACCTGCCAGGTAATGGCCGCTACCCGCCTGCGGATCGGCCAGCGAGGAACGCGCATCAACCACGCGCACCGCGGTGCTGGCGGTGGCGCGTGCGTCGACCACGCGGATGCCCTCGCCCAACGCGGCAGCCAGGGTGGCGACATCGACCAGGGTGGTCCACGGCGGATTGATCGGGTTCATTGCACTTGCTCCAGGCGGCGACGCAGGTTGTAGAGAATGGCCGCGGTGGCGCCCCAGATGCGCTGGCCGGGCCAGCTGTACTCAAGGACGTGACGGATGCGGCCGCGATGGTTGATTTCGACCTGGCGCAGGTTGTCCGCCGCCATCAGGTAGTCCAGCGGCACCTCGAACACCTCGGCCACTTCGCTGGGCTGCGGCACCGGCACGAAGTCCGGATCGACCACCGCCACCACCGGGGTGACCCGATAGCCGGTGATCGTCACGAAGGGATCGAGATAGCCCAGCGCCTGCACCTGGCCCGGAGCCAAGGCGATTTCTTCCTGGCTCTCGCGCAATGCTGCCGCCAGGGCGTCGCGGTCGTCGGGCTCGGTGCGGCCGCCGGGGAATCCGACCTGGCCACCGTGCGTGCGCAGGGTTTCGGTGCGACGGGTGAGGATCACCTGCGCGCCACTGGCGCGCGGCACGATTCCCGCGAGCACGGCCGCTTCCACCGGAGGCCCGGGCGGCAGCAGATCGATCAGTTCACTGCGGTTCCAGCCATCGCCGGCCGGCGGATCGGCCAACGGATGCAGCGCGCGCATCAAACGTTCGTGGTCGGCCAGCGAGCCGCGCAGTGATTGCTGGAGCTGCGCCCGCAACGGCTGCACGCGATGCAGGATGCGACTGCGTTCGTCGTTGCTCATCGACGACCACCGTGCGATTTCATCGATATGACGTCCGCAGCCGGTGCACTGCCGGTGCGGATCCAGCGTGCACACGCCGATGCAGGGACTTGCGACAACACGCGCCGTTTCTTCCATTGTTTGCACCCGGCAACAGTAGCGCGAAAGGGCTGAATTTGCGCGGGTGGGCCGGTCGGACGGTAGAGTCGACTGTCAGTCGACTCGCGCGCGCAGCGGGCGTTTCCCCGATGTGACCCAAGAGCAGTCGACTGACAGTCGACTCTACCGTCAGGCACTGCGCAAACAAAAACGCGCCGGTGGAATCACCGGCGCGTTTGGTTTACTGCTTCGATTTACTTGACGCTGACCAGCTTGATCTCGAACTGCACAGCCACGTTCGGCGGGAACGGGGTGCGCGGGTCCGCACCGTAGGCCTGGTCCGGCGGCAGGGTGACTTCCCACTTCGAGCCGGCCGGCATCTGCAGCAGGGTCTCGCGCATGGCCTTCATTTCGACTTCGCTGACCTTGATCGACGGGATCTGCTGGGCCGGGCGGGCTTCGGTCGGGCGCTGGCCGTACGGGAACGGACCGGCCACTTCCAGCTGCACGGTGCTGGCCTGGGTCGGCTTGGCACCCTTGCCGGCTTCGATCACGCGGTACTGGACGCCGCTCGGCAGCGACTGCACGCCGGCCTTGGCCTTGTTCGCCGCGATGAACTGATCGCTCTTGGTCTTGTTTTCGGCAGCAGCCTTCTCGTACTCGGCCTTGGCAGCCTGGGCACGGCCCTGCTCGCGCTTCTGGAACGCTTCAACGGCCGGCTTCAGCTGCTCGGCGGTGATCGCCGGCTGCTTCTTGGCGTAGGCATCCTGCAGGCCCTTCACCACCGAGTTGATGTCCAGCTGCTCACCACGACCGGTCAGCTCCGCCAGGTTGTTGCCGTAGTCGTAACCGAAGTAGTAGCTCAGCTTGCCCTTTTCGGACGAGACGTCCTGGGCGAAGGCATTGCCCGTCAGGGCCAGGGCCGCGACGGCGACCGCGATAGAACGCAACTTCATCAAACAGTTCTCCAGGGGTGGTAACTCAGGGACGTTCTGCGCCGCCCTGAGGCGACGGGTTAGGATAACGGGCGCAACGTGTAACCGCTACTCACGATGCAGGCTATGACCCGTCTGCGTTCGCGGAGTTCAATATCACTTTTTTTTAACGTTCCAGGAGTTTCCCCGTGGCCGATGCCCTGATCGCTGTCACCGACGACGGCGCCATCCGCACCGTGACCGTCCAGCGCCCGGACAAGCTCAACGCCCTGAACGCCGCGACCCTGCAGGCCCTGGCCGAGGCCTTCAGCGCCGCCGCCGCAGACCCGGAGATCCGCGTGGTGGTGCTGACCGGTGCCGGCCCGAAGGCGTTCGTGGCTGGCGCTGACATCGCCGAGATGAACACACTCAGCGCGGTTCAGGGACGTGATTTCTCGCTGCTGGGCCAGGCCCTGATGCGCCAGATCGAGCGCATGCCCAAACCGGTCATCGCCCGCGTCAACGGTTTTGCCCTGGGCGGCGGCCTGGAACTGGCCATGGCCTGCCACCTGCGCATTGCCGCCGATACCGCCAAAGTCGGCCAACCGGAAATCAATCTCGGGCTGATTCCCGGCTTCGGCGGCAGCCAGCGCCTGCTGCGCCTGTGCGGCCGCGCCGCCACCCTGGAGCTATGCCTGCTGGGTGCACCGATCAATGCCGCGCGTGCGCTGGAACTGGGGATCGTCAACGAGGTGGTACCGGCCGACGCGCTGGACAACCGCGTGCAGGACATCGCCCGGCAGCTGGCACGCTCGGCGCCGCTGGCCCTGCGCGGCCTGCTCGATGCGGTGCACGTGGGCGGCGAATGCAGCCTGGAAGCCGGGCTGGAATACGAAAGCGCACAGTTCGGCCTGCTGTTCGCCACCGAGGACATGCGCGAGGGAACCAGCGCCTTCCTGCAGCGCCGCCCGCCGGCCTTCCAGAACCGCTGACGCCATGGCATCCCGACCCAACCCCGCGCAGCTGTTTGCCCGGGTCCAGGCAGACGATCTCGACGGCGCCCTGCAGGCCGGGCTGATGGACTATGTCGCCCGCGCCGACGACGCGCAGTTGCTGCCCGGCCACCCGGAACTCCCGCAGCGGTTGCAGCAGGCCCAGCAGCAGCTTCAGGCCGCCTGGGCGGCACGCGAACGCTACCGCGCCCGTGCGGTGCGACTGGCCCGCCGCGAAGCCGAACGCGACGCGCGGCGCACGCCCGCCCCGGCGCCGGACGTGAAGCCCGCCCTGCCCGCCGCGGCCGCCGCCATCCTCGCCCGGGCCAAGGCCCGCGCCAGCGGCAAGGAGCAGTAATGGCCACCACGAAGAAAACCGCACGCGCCCCGGCGCGGCGTGGCGGCACGATGCCGCGCGCCGACGTGGTGGAAATGTTCACCCGCCTGCGCGAACTCAACCCGCACCCGAAGACCGAACTGGAGTACAGCTCGCCGTTCGAGCTGCTGGTGGCGGTGGCGCTGTCGGCGCAGGCCACCGACGTCGGCGTCAACAAGGCCACGCGCCGGTTGTTCCCGGTCGCCAACACCCCGGCGAAGATCCTCGCGCTTGGCGAAGAAGGACTGAAGCAGTACATCGCCACCATCGGCCTGTTCAACGCCAAGGCGAAGAACGTGATCGCCACCTGCGCGATCCTGCTGGAAAAGCATGGCGGTGAAGTGCCGCGCGATCGCGATGCGCTGGAAGCACTGCCGGGCGTGGGCCGCAAGACCGCCAACGTGGTGCTCAACACCGCCTTCGGCGAGCCGGTGATGGCGGTGGACACGCATATCTTCCGCGTCTCCAACCGTACCGGCCTGGCCCCGGGAAAGAATGTGCGCGAAGTGGAAGACAAGCTGGTGAAGGTGATCCCCGCCGAATTCCTGCTCGACGCGCATCACTGGCTGATCCTGCACGGACGTTATGTGTGCAAGGCGCGCAAGCCGGATTGCCCGGGATGCGTGATCGCCGATCTGTGCCAGTTCAAGGACAAGACCCCGGCCGAGTGACGGCCGCATCCATGCAGGGCGTGGATCGACTGCAACCAAGGCGCAATCCGGGCGTCATACGCAAGCGGGTTCAATGGCAGGCCCTGCCGTGACGGGGCCTGCGGTGGATGTCTGCCGCGCGTGAACTGTCACATTTACGCAATCTTTACCTTCTAGCCTGCGCGCATCTTCCCACCTGCCTGCAAGGCTCCTCTCCATGAAACTGCATCACCAACTCCTGACGGTGGCCGTGGCTGCTGCGCTGTATGTGCCGGCTGCACACGCCGAAGTCGCCATCGACGTGATCGGCGGTTCGGAAATCACCTTCGAAGGCCTGGTCCAGGCCGATGGCAACTGGTTCCACAACGATGTGGTCGACCTCAACGGTGGCGACGCCGGCAACGGCAAGAACAGCGAATTCGAACTGCGTCGCGCCGAGCTAGTGCTGAAGGGCAAGGGCCCGGGCAACGTGGAGTGGGTGGTCGGCTATGACGCCAAGGCCGACAAGTTCCTCGACACCAACGTGAAGTACAAGCTGCTGGGCAACGCCAACCACTTCCTGCAGCTGGGCCAGTTCAAGCAGCCCAACAGCCTGGAAGAACTGTCCAGCACCAAGAACAACGATTTCATTTCCAAGGCAGCGGTCACCAACACCTATGCCATCGCCCGCCGCCTGGGCGGCGCGTACAGCTACGGCCAGGACAACTGGTCGGTGACTGCCAGCGCCTTCGGCCGCGAGCTGACCCGCAACCTGGCCCACGGCAGCGGCTACGGCGCGCGTGGCACCTGGGCCCCGATCAATGAAAAGGGCCAGGTCCTGCACTTCGGACTGAGCTACGTCAACTACGACACCGACGCCGACACCCTGCGCGTGCGTGCACGTCCGAATGCCGACCTCGCCACGGCCCGCCTGGTCGACAGCGGCAACCTGACCGACACCGACCGCGTCAGCACCATCGGTGCCGAAGCGATGTACTTCCAGGGCCCGTTCAAGGCCCAGGCCGAGTACTACACCAGCAAGGCCAAGCGCTACGACCACGACAACTACACCAGCGACGGCTATTACATCAGCGGCGTGTGGAACGTCACCGGCGAGACCTGGAGCTACAAGGGCGGCACCCCGGGCACCGGCCTGCCGAACAACCCGGCCGGCGGCCAGTGGCAGCTGGGCGTGCGCTACGACCACATGGACCTCAATGACGGCAACCTCGCCGCCAACCCGGTTGCCGGTCGCCCGCCGATCGTCGATGGCGTGCTGGGTGGCAAGATGGACATCTGGACCGTGGGCGCCAACTGGTACCTGCGTTCCAACTTCAAGCTGATGCTCAACTACGTGATGGTCGACAGCAAGAAGTACAGCTCCACGGCGCGCGGTTTCGTCAACGACGATCCCAACATCCTGGAAGCCCGCGCGCAGTTCTTCTGGTAAGTCCAGCCCCCTGCGTTGACCCGCGAAGGCACGGCCCCGGCCGTGCCTTCGTCGTTGCATCGGCAGCCGCGCTGCCCTGCCGGCGCAGCGGACGTGACATCGCTAATGACGCGTGTCACGCCCGCGTCATATGACAGACGCGGGGGTGTCACGCAACCGTTATGGAATGTGCACCGAAACGTCGGGCAACCGCCCTTCGACCACCACCCCAGGAGTCTCCCCGTGATCCACGCCTTCAAGTCGCGCGCCGCTGTCGCCATCCTGGCCGCATCGTCCGTGTTCGCCGCCAACGCCGCCGATATCACCGGCGCGGGCGCATCGTTCATCTACCCGGTCATGTCCAAGTGGTCGGCCGACTACAGCACCGCAACCGGCAACAAGGTCAACTACCAGTCCATCGGTTCCGGCGGCGGCATTGCCCAGATCAAGGCCAAGACCGTTGATTTCGGCTCCTCCGACGCGCCGCTGAAGCCGGAAGACCTGGCTGCTGCGGGCCTGGCGCAGTTCCCGTCGGTGATCGGCGGCGTGGTGCCGGTGGTCAACGTGGCCGGCATCGCGCCGGGCGCGCTGAAGCTGGACGGCGCGGTGCTGGCCAACATCTTCCTGGGCAAGATCAAGACCTGGAACGACCCGGCCATCGCCGCGCTGAACCCGGGCGTGACCCTGCCCAACGCCAAGGTCACCGTCGTGCATCGTTCGGACGGCTCGGGCACCACCTTCAACTTCGTCAATTACCTGTCCAAGGTCAGCCCGGAGTGGAAGAGCTCGGTCGGTGAAGGCACCTCGGTGCAGTGGCCCGCCGGCATCGGCGGCAAGGGCAACGAAGGTGTTGCCGCCTATGTGAAGCAGATCAAGGGCGGCATCGGCTATGTCGAACTGTCCTACGCGCTGCAGAACAAGCTCTCCTACACCGCGATGAAGAATGCCGCCGGCAAGTTCGTGCAGCCGAGCGACACCTCGTTCGCAGCCGCTGCCGCCAGCGCCGACTGGGCCAACGCCCGCGACTTCTACCTGGTGATGACCAACGCGCCGGGCGCCGAGTCCTGGCCGATCACCGCCACCAACTTCATCCTGGTGCAGAAGACGCCGAAGAATGCTGCCAATGGCAAGGCGACCCAGGAGTTCTTCCGCTGGGTCTACAAGAATGGCGACGCCCAGGCCCGCCAGCTGGACTACGTGCCGCTGCCGGACAGCCTGGTCCGCCAGATCGAGACCTACTGGTCGCAGAACCTGAAGTAAGCAAGCGCGTTCCCCCGCAGGAACGGGGGCGGCGGGTCCTCTCTCCCCCGCCGCTCCCACCCGGGCGCGAGATCCTCGAGATCTCGCGCTCTTCTTGTTTTTGGGGGATGGGTCGTGAAGAGCGCTGGGCCTTCGCTGATCCATGGGGGGTCGGTGGGGTCATGGAAGGCAGGAGCGTTTGTAGAGACGAGCCCACGCTCGGCTGGGTGCTGGAGCGTGCGGACCAACGGTCCGCACCTACCGAGAACAGGGAGCAGTCGAGCATGGCTCAACTCTACAAGGGCCAACCGACCGTCATATCGGTGCGCAGATCGGGGGTTTCCGGGCACCTGCTGGATCGGCGCCAATCCTGTGAAACCCTTGTCAGAACGTGATCCAGGACACCCCTGTCATGGTCGTAATACGGCTGTAACAAAAACATCATTTCATAGCCGCATCCGCCGACCACGTCGGCTCTTCCCCGCTATGGAGTGACCATGAAACTGCACTCGGCCGGCCTCGCCGCCCTTTCCCTGGCCATCGCCCTGGGCCTGTCGGCCTGCGGTGGCGACAAGCAGGCCGCGCAGCAGCCGGCTGCCGACGGCGCCGCCGCCCCGGCCGCTGCCGGTGCCAAGGTGACCGCCGAAGTGTCCGGCGCAGGCGCGTCCTTCATCTTCCCGCTGGTCTCCAAGTGGTCGGCTGACTACAACACCAGCACCGGCGCCAAGATCAACTACCAGTCGATCGGCTCCGGCGGCGGTATTGCCCAGATCAAGGCCGGCACCGTCGACTTCGGTTCCTCCGACAAGCCGCTGAGCAGCGAAGAGCTGGCCCAGGCCGGCCTGGCGCAGTTCCCGTCCGCCATCGGCGGCGTGGTGCCGGTGGTCAACATCGAAGGCCTGGAAGCCGGCAAGCTGCGCCTGAGCGGCGCCCTGCTGGCCGACATCTTCCTGGGCAAGGTCAAGACCTGGAACGACCCGGCCATCGTCGCCGCCAACCCGGGCGTGAAGCTGCCGGACGGCAAGATCACCCTGGTCCACCGTTCGGACGGTTCGGGCACCACCTTCAACTTCTCCAACTACCTGTCCAAGGTCAGCCCGGAGTGGAAGAGCAAGGTCGGCGAAGGCACCTCGGTGCAGTGGCCGGACGGCGTCGGTGGCAAGGGCAATGAAGGCGTCGCTTCCTACGTGAAGCAGATCAAGGGCTCGATCGGCTACGTCGAACTGGCTTACGCGCTGCAGAACGGCATGCCGTACACCGCCATGCAGAACGCGGCCGGCAACTGGGTCGAGCCGAGCGCGGAAACCTTCGCCGCCGCGGCCGCCAGCGCCGACTGGGCCAGCGCCAAGGACTTCAACCTGGTCATCACCAACGCTCCGGGCGAGCAGGCGTGGCCGATCACCGCCACCAACTTCATGCTGATGCAGAAGAAGCCGAAGGACGCCGAGCGCAACCAGGACACCCTGGCCTTCTTCAAGTGGGCCTTCGAGAACGGCCAGGCGCAGGCCAACGAGCTGCACTACGTGCCGCTGCCGGCCGAACTGGTCAAGCAGATCGAGGCCTACTGGGCGACCGTCCTGAAGTGATGGACACGACGGTGCCCGCCCCACGCGGGCACCGCTTCTTCCACGCCGTGCCGCCCCGCCCCTTCCTGGCCCTGCCGTCCCCATGAATGCCATCGCCCAGCCTGTAGCCGCCCCGTCCACGCGTGATGCGCGTGATGCCCGCAACGACAAACTGTTCCGATGGGTGCTGGTCGGCACCGTCATCTTCGTCCTGATCGCCCTGGCCTGCGCCGCGCTGTCGATGCTGTGGGGCGGCCGCCATGCCCTGCAGATGCAGGGCCTGAGCTTCTTCTTCTCCGCCGACTGGAATCCGGTCGAAAACAAGTTCGGTGCGCTCGCCCCGATCTACGGCACCCTGGTCACCGCCGTCATCGCGATGGTCATCGCCGTGCCGGTCAGCTTCGGCATCGCCTTCTTCCTCACCGAAGTCGCGCCGCGCTGGCTGCGTGGCCCGGTCGGTACCGCCATCGAACTGCTGGCCGGCATTCCCTCGATCATCTACGGCATGTGGGGCCTGTTCGTGCTGGTGCCGGTGATGACCGAGTACGTCACCCCGTTCCTCAACGAGACCCTGGGCGAATGGCCGATCATCGGCCCGATGTTCCAGGGCCCGCCGCTCGGCATCGGCATGCTCACCGCCGGTTTCGTGCTGGCCATCATGGTCATTCCGTTCATCTCCTCGGTGATGCGCGAAGTGTTCCTGACCGTACCGACCCGCCTGAAGGAGTCGGCGTACGCGCTGGGCTCCACCAAGTGGGAAGTGAGCTGGGACATCGTCCTGCCCTACACCCGCTCGGCAGTGATCGGCGGCATCTTCCTCGGCCTCGGCCGCGCCCTGGGCGAGACGATGGCGGTGGCCTTCGTGATCGGCAACAGCGTGCGCCTGTCGCCGTCGCTGCTGGAGCCGGGCACCACCATCGCCGCGCTGATCGCCAACGATTTCGGCGAAGCCACTGAAACCTACCGTTCGGCCCTGCTGCTGCTCGGCTTCGTCCTCTTCATCGTCACCTTCGTGGTGCTGGCCATCGCCCGCCTGATGCTGATGCGCCTGTCCCGCAAGGAGGGCAACTGATGTCCACCACCGCTGATTCGTTGTACCTGCGCCGCCGCATCGGCAACGTCGTTGCGATCACCGCCTCCTGCGCCACCGCGCTGTTCGGCCTGTTCTTCCTGGGCTGGATCCTGTTCACCCTGGCCTCGAAAGGCCTGGCCGGCATCAACTGGGACCTGTTCACCAAGATGACGCCGCCGCCGATGCAGGACGGTGGCCTCGCCAACGCCTTCTTCGGCAGTGCCGTGATGTGTGCGCTGGCGATCGGCATCGGCACGCCGCTGGGCGTGCTGGCCGGTACCTGGCTGGCCGAGTACGGCAACGCCCGCAAGGCCGGCACCGTGGTCCGCTTCGTCAATGACATCCTGCTGTCGGCACCGTCGATCGTGCTGGGCCTGTTCGTCTACACCCTGTACGTGATGCAGACCGGCGGCAACTTCTCGGCGTTCGCCGGTGCCCTGTCGCTGGCCTTCATCGTGCTGCCGGTGGTGGTGCGCACCACCGACGAGATGCTGCGGCTGGTGCCCTCGCAGATGCGCGAAGCGGCCCTGTCGCTGGGCATCCCGCAGTGGAAGGTGATCGTGCAGGTGCTGTACCGCAGCGCGTCGGCCGGCATCATCACCGGCATCCTGCTGGCGCTGGCCCGCATCTCCGGCGAGACCGCTCCGCTGCTGTTCACCGCTTTCGGCAACCAGTACTGGAACAACAACATCTTCCAGCCGATGGCCTCGGTGCCGGTGGTGATGAACCAGTTCGCCGGCAGCCCGTATGAATCCTGGCAGGTGCTGGCCTGGGCCGGTGCCCTGGTGCTGACTGTCTTCGTGTTGCTGGTCAGCCTTGCCGCCCGCGGCATCCTGCTACGCAACCGTATCTCCCATGACTGACCTTTCCGTGGACAACGCCATGAACGACCTTTCCAACGCCGTGCCGATGCAGCGCATCGCCGTGCCGTCCTCGCACGAGAGCCTGCACACGCCGTCGCCGGTGAAGCTGGCTGCGCGTGGACTGGACTTCTACTACGACAAGTTCCACGCCCTGAAGGGCATCAACCTGGAGATTCCGGAAAAGCGCGTGACCGCGCTGATCGGTCCCTCCGGTTGCGGCAAGTCGACCCTGCTGCGCATCTTCAACCGCATCTACGCGCTGTACCCGAAGCTGGAAGCGCGCGGTGAAGTGCTGCTGGACGGCGAGAACATCCTGTCGCCGAAGTACCCGATGAACCGCCTGCGCAGCAAGGTCGGCATGGTGTTCCAGAAGCCGGTGCCGTTCCCGATGACCATCTTCGAGAACGTGGCCTACGGCATCCGCCACCACGAGAAACTGAGCAAGGCCGACATGGCCGACCGCGTCGAGCAGGCACTGCGCCAGGGCGCACTGTGGGACGAAGTGAAGGACAAGCTGGGGCAGAGCGCGCTGGGCCTGTCCGGTGGCCAGCAGCAGCGCCTGTGCATCGCCCGTGCCGTGGCGCTGCGCCCGTCGGTGCTGCTGCTGGACGAGCCGACCTCGGCGCTGGATCCGATCTCGACCAGCCGCATCGAGCAGCTGGTGGAGGAGCTCAAGCACGAGTACACCATCGTCATCGTCACCCACAACATGCAGCAGGCCGCGCGCGTTTCCGACTACACCGCCTTCATGTACCTGGGCGACCTGATCGAGCACGACCGCACCGAAGTGATCTTCTCGCAGCCGTCGCAGCGGCAGACCGAGGACTACATCACCGGTCGCTTCGGCTGATCGACGCTGATCCTTCGCCACATGTCCCAGCCAGGCACGGCCTGGCTCTACCCGGATTGCAGACCATGAACCTTCCCAACGACCACATCGTCAAGAGCTACGACGAAGAGCAGCAGCGCCTGGTGGCCGAGATCGTGCGCATGGGCGAGATGGCCGTCGCCCAGCTCGAAGCGTCGATGGACGTGATCGAGAAGCGCGACGAGAACGCCGCCCATCGCATCATCGCCAACGACGAAGCCATTGATGCGCTGGAGCAGCAGATCAGCCATGACGTGATGCGCCTGGCCCTGCGCGGCCCGATGGCGCGCGACCTGCGCGAGATCCTCGCCGGCCTGCGCATCCCGGCCGACATCGAGCGTATCGGCGACTACGCGGCCAACGTCGCCAAGCGTTCGATCGCGCTGGGCAAGGTGCCGCCGCTGCCGCAGATCCAGGGCCTGCGTGCGCTGGGCCGCCTGGCCGCGCAGCAGGTCCGTCGTGCCATTGCCGCCTACCGCGACAACGACGCCGACGCCGCACTGGAACTGCGCGAGGACGACGCTCGCCTGGACGCGCAGTACACCGCGCTGTTCCGCGAGCTGCTGACCTACATGATGGAAGACCCACGCAACATCACCCCGTGCACGCACCTGCTGTTCATGGCCAAGAACCTGGAGCGCGTGGGCGACCACGCCACCAACATCGCCGAGAACGTATGGTTCCTGGTGCACGGGGAGCAGCCGCTGCCGCCGCGCGAGAAGCGCGACGAGACCTCCAGCACCGGCCAGCCCTGACGCTGCACTGCAACACCGGAGTCGACTCCAAGGTGGCCGCTGTCCTGGTGACAGCGGCCTTCCTGTTTCTGGGCGTTCCACCCGCGTTGTGGGCGCCGGGCGTGCCCGGTGCGAACCTTCCGGATGCTTCTGTAACAAACCTCACGAAAATTTGAGTTCTTGGCGAGGATTCGTTGAGTAGGATCGCTGCACCATCGTTTCCACCGGCATCCCTGCCGGCCATCCGGGCACCCGCCCACACCACCCAGGAGCACGACCGATGAGCAGTTCCAACAAGACCCTGTCCCTGCTGACTGCTACCGCCCTGGCCGCCGGCCTGGGCATGACCGCCAGTGCCTCGGCCCTGAGCATGAGCGACCTCGCCCAGGGCTACCTGGTTGCCGGACAGGCAGCCAAGGCCAGTACCGACGCCAAGGCCGCCGACACCAAGATGGCCGCTGACGCGACCAAGCATGCCGAAGGCAAGTGTGGCGCCGACGGCAAGACCGCCGAAGGCAAGTGCGGCGCCGACAAGGGCAAGGCTGCCGGCGCTGCGGCAGGCGCCAAGGCCACGTCCGGCGACAAGAAGGCGGCCGAAGGCAAGTGTGGCGAAGGCAAGTGCGGTGGCAAGCACTGACGTCCGCGCCAGCGTCGTCAGCCCGCGGTCGCCGCTTCGTGCGGCGGCCGCCGGGTTGGGGCTGCGCAGGGCGCTGCTGCAGGAGCTGCGTGATGCACCGGCGGGCGACTTCGATTTCCTCGAATGCGCACCGGAGAACTGGATCCATGTCGGTGGTCCTGCCGGGGATGCACTGACCGAGCTGGCACAGCGCCATCCGCTGAGCTGCCACGGCCTGTCCCTGTCGCTGGGCGGCAGTGCGCCGCTGGATACCCGGCTGCTGGAACAGGTCGGCCAGTTCCTGGAAAAGCACCGCGTGCCGCTGTACAGCGAGCACCTGAGCTACTGCAGCGACGACGGCCACCTGTACGACCTGCTGCCGATTCCATTTACCGACGAAGCGGTGCGCCATACCGCCGCACGCATCGCCCGTGTGCAGGACCTGCTGGGTCGCCGCATCGCAGTGGAGAACGTGTCCTACTACTTGGCGCCGGAGCCGGCGATGGACGAGCTGGCCTTCACCAACGCCGTGCTCGCCGAGGCCGACTGCGACCTGCTGCTGGACGTCAACAACGTCTACGTCAACGCCTGCAACCACGGCTACGACGCCGACACCTTCATTGCCGGGCTGCCCGCAGATCGCATCGTCTGCCTGCACGTGGCCGGGCACCTGGACGAGGCACCGGACCTGAAGATCGATACCCATGGCAGTGCGGTGATCGACCCGGTCTGGGCGCTGCTGGCACGCACCTATGCGCGCATCGGCCCGCGCCCCACCCTGCTTGAGCGCGATTTCAACTTCCCGCCCTACGCCGAACTGCAGGGCGAGCTGCAGACCATCCGGCGCCTGCAGGCGACGCACGCCAGGGGCGCACATGGCTGATGCTCCCGACACGCTGCGCGCGCAGCAGCACGCATTCACTGCCCATCTGCGTGATCCACAGGGCGTGCCGCCACCGGCCGGGCTGGAATCACGCCGGGTCGCGGTATACCAACGACTGCTTTTCAACAACCTGCTCGGCCTGTTGAGCAACGGCTTCCCGGTCTGCGTGCGCCTGCTCGGCGAACCGGCCTGGAGCGGACTGGTGCGCCATTACTTCGCGACCCATCGCTGCCAGACACCGCTGTTCACCGAACTGGCCGCCGAATTCGTGCAGTGGCTGCAGGCGCAGCCACAGCTGCCGCATCCGGCGTTGGCCGAACTGGCCCACTACGAGTGGGTGGAAACCGCGCTGTACCAGCTGGATGCCGAACCGCTGCCGGCGCAGGACGACACCGACCCGCTGCGGGTGCCGCTGCAGCGCTCGCCGCTGGCATGGCCGCTGCTGTACCAGTGGCCGGTGCACCGGCTCGGTGCCGAGGACGCACCGACCGAGCCGCCGGCCGAGCCGACTGGCCTTCTGGTCCGCCGCGATGCCGACGGCGAGGTGCGATTCGCCACGCTCAGCCCTCTGGCGGTGTTCCTGCTGTCCAGCATCGGCGAACAGCCCGGCCTTGATGGTCAGGCCTACCTGCAGCGTCTGGCCGCCGCGCACGGCCTGGCCGAGGACGCGCTGGCCGGACCCGGCGCCGCGCTGCTGCGGCAGTTCCTGCAGGCCGGCGTGATCGGCCCGCTCACAGCCCCTCCCTGACACACATCATTCGCGGAGACCCCCTGATGAACCTTCCGACCCTGGCCACCGCGCGTGGCCAGCTGGACCGTCTCGCCCCCTGGTTGGCCCCGCTCGGCCTGCGCCTGCTGCTGGCCTGGGAATACTTCGAATCCGGCCGCGAGAAACTGTACGGCCAGAACTGGTTCGCCGACCTGCAGGATGCCTTTCCGTTCCCGTTCGATCAGCTGCCGAGCACGCTGAACTGGCAGCTGGCGACCTGGTTCGAACTGGTCGGCGCGACCTGCCTGCTGTTGGGTTTCGGTACGCGTTTCGCCGCCGCCAGCCTGCTGGTATTGACCGTGGTGGCCACCTACGCCGTGCACTGGCCGATGCAATGGGACTCGCTGGGTGACCTCGCGATGGGCTATGCGATCACTGACCAGGGCTTCGGCAACTTCAAGCTGCCGGTGCTGTTCATGGCGATGCTGCTGCCGTTGATTTTCAGCGGCGCCGGCAGGCCGAGCGTGGATGCGTGGTTGGCACGGTGGCAGCCATCGGGCACGACGGCACGGCCCGCAGTCCGGTAGATGGCGACCCTGGTCGGCGCGTTGTGTGCCAACCCAGGTTGGCACCTACCGGAATCGTGGGCGCGCGGTGCACCGGTGGGTGTCGACCTTGGTCGACACGCTCCTGCGCAGGGAACCCGTGCGCCACGGGCTGGCCGGGCGCTCAGGGTCGCTCTGCTAGAATTCACGCATGAATGACCCCACTCCCGCACCTGCCGCCGCCTCCGATTCCGCAATCCCCCAGGCGCAGCGCGCGATGTCACAACGCTTCCGCGGCTTCCTGCCGGTGGTGGTGGACGTGGAAACCGGCGGCTTCGACAGCCAGCGCAACGCCCTGCTGGAAATCGCCGCGGTGCCGATCGAGATGGACGAGAACGGCCTGCTCTACCCCGGCCAGACCGCCAGTGCCCATGTGGTGCCGGCCGAGGGCCTGGAGATCGACCCGAAGTCGCTGGAAGTGACCGGCATCATCCTCGACCACCCGTTCCGGCTGGCCAAGGAAGAGAAGGCCGCACTGGACCACATCTTCACCCCGGTACGCGCGGCGATGAAGAAGTACGGCTGCCAGCGCGCGATCCTGGTCGGCCACAACGCCCATTTCGACCTGGGCTTCGTCAACGCCGCCGTGGCCCGGACCGGCCACAAGCGCAATCCGTTCCATCCGTTCAGCGTGTTCGACACCGTCACCCTGGCCGGCATCGCCTACGGGCAGACGGTGCTGGCGCGTGCAGCCACGGCCGCCGGGTTGGGCTGGGATGCGAACGAAGCACACAGCGCGGTGTATGACACCGAACAGACCGCACGATTGTTCTGCACCATCGCCAACGCCTGGCCGCGGTGAAGCGTCCAACGGCGGAGCCCCTCGTGGCGTGAAGCAAATCAGCGGTCGGGCCGGACAAGGTGGGTTCGCGGGGGACGCCGTGAACCCGTCCCTGGGGGCTTAGCCGCACTTCTCTGGTGGGTGCCGACCGTTGGTCGGCACCGCCGGTTGGTACGACAACACCAGTAGATCCACGCCATGCGTGGATGCGATCAACCAATACTCGTACGATCGCGGCCGTCGCTCTTGGCGCGGTACAGCGCGCGGTCGGCGCGCTGGTACAGCAGCGCCGGGGTGCGGTCATCGGCATCCAGTTCCACAAGGCCTGCGCTGAAGGTCACGCGCAGGCCCGCTACACCGGCCCAGTCGGGGTGGTCATGGAACAGGCCGCGCAGGCGCGCGCACAGCTGCGCGGCTTCTTCCAGGCGGGTGTCGTTGAGCAGCAGCGCGAACTCCTCGCCACCGGTCCGCGCGGGCAGGTCCGAATCGCGGCAGGCCGCGGCGATCAGCCTGGCCACCTGCACCAGCACCGCATCGCCGATGCTGTGGCTGTGGCGATCGTTGACGTCCTTGAAGTGGTCGATGTCCAGCACCACCAGGCACAGCGGGTGGCCGCTGCGCTGTGAACGGGCGAAGTCGCGCGCCAGCGTTTCATCGAAGGCACGGCGATTGGCCAGCGCGGTCAGCGCATCCTCGCGCGCCTGCCGTTCAAAGGCCTCGGCCTGCCGTGCAAGGCGCTCGGCCAGCTCGGTCTTTTCCTGGTTCAGCGCCTGCAGGTGGACGGTCTTGGCCTGCAGGTTGAAGGTTGCCTCGTCCACGCGCCGTGCCAGGCGCAGGTTGCTGGCCTTCAGCTGCTGCAGCAGCAGGCGGTACAGCACCACCAGCCCAGCCAGCAGCAACAACCCGCCCAGCAGCTGCACGCTGCGGCGCTGCCACCAGAACGGCTCCACCGTGAAGCTCCACACGGCTTCCTGCTGGCCCCAGGCCCCGCCTGGATGCGCCGCCGACACGTGCAGGGTGTAGTCACCCGGAGGCAGGCCGACGAACTCGACGCTGCGCTGCGGGCCGCGCTCAACCCAGCCGGTGTCCAGGCCATCCAGCCGCGTGCGATAGCGGATCCGGTCCGACATCAGGTAACTCAGGCCCACATAGCTCACCGCCAGACGTCGGCCGCCGGGAATGTAGTTGCGATCCGGGCCCTCCCAATGCACGGGTGCGCCATCCACCTGCACGCTCTCGATCGCTGCCGGCGGTGATGGACGCTCGCGGAAGCGCTGCAGGCGTTGCGGGTCGACGGTGCTCAGGCCTCCGGCGGTGACCACCCAGAAGGTGCCGTCCTGGCGCAGGATGGCCGATGGCCCGGAGCTGCCGTTGGCCTGCGCGTTGGCCATGCCGTCGATCTCGTTGTAGCGCTCCACCACCACTCGTGGTGCGCGGCCATCGGCCACGGCATTGAGGGTCGCCATGTCGGTGCGCAGCACGCCACGGTTGCTGCTGATCCACACGTTGCCAAGACGATCCGGCACCAGCTGGAAAACCGCATCCACCGGCATGCCCTGCTCCAGGCCGACGCGTGCCAGCTTTCCGTCGCGCCAGCGGTACAGGCCGCGGTCGCTGCTGACCCACATCGCATCGCCCAGCTGATGGAAGCCGAACACGCTGCGCCCCCCGCCCATCGGTGCCAGGTCGATCGACTGCACGTGGTCGCCACGCAGCACGCGGATGCCCTCGATGGTGCCGATCCACAGGTTGCCCTGGTGGTCATGCTCAAGTGCGGTGATGAGGCCACCGGGCATGCCCGGGGCATTCGGCACCTGCACCCGGTCGCTGTCGATGCGTACCACGCCCTTCTGCGTACCCGCCCAGACCCTGCCCCGCGGGTCGACACTGATCGCGCGGATGTTGCCACCCGGCATGCCGTCGGCCGCCGCATAGTTGTGGCGGAGACTGCCATCGCGGCCCAGCCGGTAAACGCCATCGCCGAACGTACCGACCCACAGGTCGCCGTCCGGCCCCTGCGCCAGACTCAATACCGATGGCGCCTTGCCGCCGCGGTTGTGCAGCGGAACCGCGCGGAAGCGGCCATCGGGTGTCTGCAGATCGAGACCACTGGCACTACCGACCCACAACTGGCGGTCGCGGTCCTCCAGCACCGTGCGCACATAGTCGCCACTCAGGCCATCGCGCTCGGTGTAGCTGCTGAACAGTGTTTCGCGCAGGCGATACAGGCCACCGTTGGCCCCCACCCAGATGCTGCCTTCGGCATCCTCGCGCAGGCTGACCACGCGCCCGCCCGGCAGGTTCAGGCCGGCCGGCAATCGTTCCAGGCCATGCGCCGAGATCCGCAGCAGGCCCTGGTTCTCGGTTCCCAGCCACAGGTCGCCGTGCCGGTCCTGCAGCATCGAGGTCATGTGCAGCTGTCCCGGCAGCCGGTGCACCAGCACCAGCTGATCGTCCTCCACGCGGTACAGGCGCTCGCCAGCGACGATCCACAGCGCGCCATCAGGAGCCCGGTACGGCCAGGACAGGCCGGTGCCGGCACCCAGGCCCCACGCCGCGGGCGCGCGCTTGAGCACGCCGTCGTTGTCGCGCAGCACCAGCCCGTCAAGCGTGCCAACCCAGACCCGGTCCTGCGCATCGACCACCAGCTTGGTGAAGCTCATCGCCATCGGCAGGTCGGCCGCCGGCGCCTGGTAGACGATGCCCTTGTCCGGCGTGAGATAGCCGATGCCCTTGCCTTCGTACAGCAGCCACAGGCGCCCTTGGCTGTCCATCTGCATGGACTGGATCAGCACCTGCGGGGTGTCGGCCTGATGCTCCCAGACCCGCCACTGGCCGTCGTTGCCACGATGGCTGACGTTACCGCGCGAATCACTGATCCACAGCCCTCCCTGCCGATCGACCAGCAGTGCGCCGATGCCGTTGTCGCGCAGCCCCGGGCGGGTGCTGCGGTCGAACACGGTGAAATCCAGGCCGTTGTAGCGGACCAGGCCTTCCCAGGTGGCAAACCACAGGTGCCCCTCGGGGGTCTGCGCGATATCGCGCAGGGAGTTGTGCGGCAGGCCATTGCGCGAGGTCCACACGTCGATGGCGTAGTCGCGCAGCGGCGGCGCGCCCTCCTGCGCGGCCAGCGGCAGCGCCAGCACCAGCAACAGCCACAGCAGACCGCGCTGCAGTGCCTGCCTGGCCTTCGAAACGCGGCGCTCCACCCAGCACCCGTTGTCCCCTGACCTGCCCATCAGCTCGGCGGCAGTGGCCGGTAGCGGCTGCAGGGCATGACAGCAAGCGGGAACGACCGGGCAACGCGGAACGGCGTGCCGTCAGGAACGGGCTGACTCATCGGGGAGAAACTGGGGAGATGCGCAGATGATAGGCCAAACCCTGGCCCCGGCGTCATCGCGTGCGTCCGGAGGGGCTCAGCCGGGCCGGCCAGGCGGCACCACCTGCGCACTGGCCGGCCACTGCACCACCGCCTCCAGACCGCCCTCGGCACGGTTGCGCAGCCACAGCCGCGCGCCATCCTTCTCGGCCAGGGCGCGCGCGATGGTCAGGCCCAGCCCGGCGCCGCCGGTTTCGCGCGAACGCGAGGTTTCCACCCGCACGAACGGGTCGAACACGGCCTCCAGCTGGTCTTCCGCCAGGCCCGGGCCATCGTCGGACACCATCGCCGTGATCGTGCCGCCGCTGCGTTCCACCCGCACGCGCACGCGGTGGGCATACATCACGGCGTTATCCACCAGGTTGGAGAACAGCCGGTGCATGGCCAGCGGGCGCAACATCAGCACCGCACCGGTGCCGCCCTCGAAGACCACGTCGGCGCCACCCTCTGCGGCGTCTTCCACGATGCTTTCCAGCAGCGAATCCAGATCCAGCGCGGCGCGCTGCTCGGCGCTCTCGGCGCTCCGGGCCAGCTCCAGGCCTTCGCGCACCAGTGCCTGCATCGCCGCCAGATCGCCGATCAGGCGCTCGCGCAGCACCTCGTCGCTGACGTTCTCCAGGCGCAGGCGCAGGCGGGTCAACGGGGTCTGCAGGTCATGGGTGATCGCCGCCAGCATCTGCGTGCGTTCGGCCAGGTGCCGCTGCAGGCGGTGCTGCATGGCATTGAAGGCCTCGGCGGCGCGCTGCACCTCGCGCGGCCCGCGCAACGGCAGTGGATCGCGCTGCAGATCGTCGCCGAGATCCTCCGCGGCTGCCGCCAGCTCCTGCAGCGGCGCACTGGCCATGCGCGCGACGATGTAGGCCAGCACCGCGATGGCCAGCACCAGCAGGGTCAGGAACCACGGGTCCACGGCCAGAATGCCGTTGTGGGCCACTGCTGGCGAATCCAGCGCCAGCTTCAGCAGCGTACCGTCGTTGAGCGTCACATCGACCGCGCGGCACTTGGGCGGAATGAAGGCCGGATCGCGCTCACGCGGATGCCGTCGGTGCCCCGGCGGCGGTGGCGGCAGCAGATCCTGCAGCTTGGGAATGCAGGAACGGAACGAGGTGAAGTGCACATGCGCGCGCGACACCGGGCCGGGCCGGTCATCCAGGACTTCCATCAGTGCGGTATCCGCCCGCCCCAGGCGCGCGCCGGGCTGCAGCGCACGCACGCTGGGCCCACCGATCTCAAGCAGTCGCTCGCGCAGTTCGGGATTGCCATCGAGCAGGTTGACGTAGCCCTGCAGGCGGTCGGCGATGCGGTTCAGGTTCTGCCGCTCGAACTCCTGCTGGCGTTTGGAGGTGGCCAGCATGGTCGCGCCGATCGCAGCCACGCTCATGCCCAACAGCAGGATGACGAACAACCGCCCGACCATCGAGGACAGGAAATGGCGCAGGCGCTTCATGACGGCTTATTCCAGGTTCACCGAGGAGGCCAGCACGTAGCCTTCGTTGCGCACGGTCTTGATCAGGCCATCCGGCCCACCGTCATCGCCCAGCTTGTTGCGCAGGCGGCTGACCTGCAGGTCGATCGCGCGATCCTGCGCCTCGTAGTTGCGGCCGCTGCTGAGCGCGACCAGCTGTTCGCGCGACAGCACCTTGTTGGCATGGGCGATGAACACGCGCAGCAGGCGGAACTCGGCACCGGACAGCACCACCACGCGGTCGTCCGGATCGACCAGGTGGCGATGCTCCAGGTCGAACACCCAGCGCGAGAAACGCGCACGGCGCACCGCCAGCGGCTCCAGGTTGGCCGGCAGCGCCTCGGTCCGGCGCAGCACGTTGCGGATGCGCGCCAGCAGCTCGCGCGGTTCGAACGGCTTGGCCAGGTAGTCGTCGGCGCCCATTTCCAGGCCGAGCACGCGGTCGATCGGCTCGGCGCGCGCGGTCAGCATGATCACCGGCGTGTTCGAGCGCGCCCGCAGGTCGCGACACAGGGTCAGGCCATCCTCGCGCGGCAGGTTGAGGTCGAGCACGATCAGGTCCACGTGTTCGCGGTCCAGCAGCTGGCGCATGGCGGTGCCGTCTGCGGCCGTGCTCACCTGGTAGCCGGCGCGGCCGAGCTGCTCGGCCAGCAGGGTGCGGATGTCGTTGTCGTCGTCGACGATCAGCAGTCGATGCATCGTGTTTTCAGTCTCCATGTCGCGATCATCCCGTGTCGGCAGCTGAACCGCATCCGGGGCAATGCGTACCAGTGTATCCAGCCATGAGCGGGATACCTGTGGTTACGCGTATTCGCCGACAGTGTTACATAGAGACATACCCCGAGGATTGAGCCGCCTGTCGCCCGGTCTTCACAATGCCCACCAACGCCGCCGCCGCGGCCCCGAGAGTGAAGCCACGACGTGACGTTCCGCCTGTTGCCCGCGACCCGCCGTGGTCGCCTGATACTGATCGCCCTGCTCGCCCTCATCGTGGCCGTCGCCGCCTGGTGGCTGCTGCGCAAACCCGCCGCCCCGGCGGTGGCGACCACGCCGGTCAGCCGCGGCGACATCGAGCAGACCGTGGAAGCCACCGGCGTGATCGACGCCTACAAGCTGGTCAGCGTCGGCGCGCAGGCCTCGGGCCAGATCAAGTCGCTGAAGGTACAGCTGGGCGATACCGTGAAGGAAGGCGACCTGATCGCCGAGATCGATGCCACCACCCAGCAGAACCAGGTGCTCAACGCGCAGGCTTCGCTGGACCAGGTCACCGCCCAGCGCGCCGTGCAGCAGGCCACCCTGCGCCAGGCCGAACTGGAGTTCGCGCGCCAGCAGCAGATGCTGGCGGCCGAGGCCACCTCGCGCCAGGAATACGATGCCGCCGAAGCACAGCTGAAAACTGCCCGCGCCCAGCTGCAGTCCTACGAGGCGCAGATCAAGGGCCGCCAGACCGAGCTGGGCACCGCCCGCGCCAACCTGGCCTACACCCGCATCACCGCGCCGATGGATGGCACCGTGGTGGCGGTGGTGGCCGAGGAAGGCCGCACCGTGAACGCCAACCAGACCGCGCCCACCATCGTGATGCTGGCGCGGCTGGACGTGGTCACGGTCAACGCCGAGATCTCCGAGGCCGACGTGGTCAAGATCAAGGCCGGCATGCCGGTGTACTTCACCACCCTGGGTGACCCCGACCGCAAGTACCACGCCACGCTGCGCCAGATCAATCCGGCGCCGGCCTCGATCGCCAACGAGAACTCGTCCAGCTCCAGCAGTTCGTCCAGCTCCAGTTCCAGCAGCGCGGTCTACTACAACGCGCTGTTCGACGTGGAGAACCCGGACGGCACCCTGCGCATCGACATGACCGCGCAGGTCTCGGTACTGCTGAAGCAGGCCAAGGACGTGCTGATGGTGCCGGCGGTGGCACTGGGACCGAAGCGCCGCGGCGACGAGCGCATGGTGCGGGTGCTGGACGACCAGGGCCAGCCGCAACCGCGCAAGGTCACCGTGGGCATCAACAACGGCGCCTCGGCCGAAATCCTGTCCGGGCTGAAGGAAGGCGAACGCGTGGTGGTGGGCGAAGCCGGCGCGGCCGGTGCCAGCGCCGGCGGCGGCAACCGCGGCGGCATGCAGATGCGGGTCGGCGGCCCGGGCATGGGTCCGCGCCGATGAGCACGAAGGCGCCGCTGCTGCGCCTGCGCGACCTGCGACGCGAATTCCCGGCTGGCGATGATGTGATCGCCGTCCTGCGCGACGTCAACCTGGATATCCACGCCGGTGAGATGGTGGCCATCGTCGGCCAGTCCGGCTCGGGCAAGTCGACGCTGATGAACATCCTCGGCTGCCTCGATCGCCCTACCCGCGGCAGCTACCAGGTGGCCGGCCGCGAAACCGGCAGGATGGCGCCGGATGAACTGGCCGAACTGCGCCGCGAGCATTTCGGCTTCATCTTCCAGCGCTACCACCTGCTGGGCGACCTGGATGCGCGCGGCAACGTGGAGGTACCGGCGGTGTATGCCGGCAGCCCCGGCCCGGTGCGCAACGCGCGTGCCGAGCAGCTGCTGCAGCGGCTGGGCCTGGGCGACCGCATGCACCACAAGCCGGGCCAGCTGTCCGGTGGCCAGCAGCAGCGCGTGTCGATCGCACGTGCGCTGATGAACGGCGGCGAGGTGATCCTGGCCGACGAACCGACCGGCGCGCTCGACACGAAATCCGGCGAGGAAGTGATGGCGATCCTCGGCGAGCTGCACGCCGAAGGCCACACCATCATCATCGTCACCCACGACATGAGCGTGGCCGAACACGCGCAGCGCATCATCGAAATCCGCGATGGCGAGATCATCGCCGACCGCACCAATCCGAACGCACCGACCTACCGCGCGCAGCGCGAGGCCAGCACCGGCGTGGCCCGCGGCAACAGCTGGCGCGCGGCCCGTGACCGCTTCACCGAAGCGTTCCGCATGGCCCTGCTGGCGATGAACGCACATCGGCTGCGCACCTTCCTGACCATGCTCGGCATCATCATCGGCATCGCCTCGGTGGTCTCGGTGGTGGCGCTGGGCAATGGCTCACAGCAGCAGATCCTGCAGAACATCAGCGCGCTCGGCACCAACACCATCGACGTCTATCCCGGCCGTGGTTTCGGTGACATGCGCTCGGCGCGGGTACAGACGCTCAAGGCCAGCGATGCCGATGCACTGGCAAAGCAGAGCTACGTGGACAGCGCCACCCCCAGCGTGTCGACCTCGGTCACCGCGCGTTACCGCAACCAGTCCTCCACCGCCCAGGTCAGTGGCGTCGGCGAGCAGTTCTTCCGGGTCAAGGGCGTGACCCTGCTCAGCGGCAGCTTCTTCGATACCGACGCGGTGAAGGGCCTCGGCCAGGTGGCGGTGATCGACGAGAACACCCAGACCCAGTTCTTCCCCGATGTCGATCCGGTCGGCCAGGTGATCCTGCTCGGCAACGTACCGGCACGCGTGGTCGGCGTGGCCAAGCGCCAGAGCTTCGGCTTTGGTGGCAGCACCAGCCTCAGCGTGTGGGTGCCCTACACCACGGTGATGTCGCGCATGCTCGGCCAGAGCCACGTTTCCAGCATCACCGTGCGCGTGGACGACGACACGCCGATGGATGCGGCGCAGGAAGCGATCACCCGCCTGCTGACCCTGCGCCACGGCACCGAGGACTTCTTCCTCAGCAACAGCGCCGAGATCCGCCAGACCATCGAGCAGACCACGCGCACGATGACCCTGCTGATCGGCGCCATCGCCGCCATCGCGCTGCTGGTCGGCGGCATCGGCGTGATGAACATCATGCTGGTCTCGGTCACCGAGCGTACCCGCGAAATCGGCGTGCGCATGGCGGTGGGGGCACGGCAGAGTGACATCCGCCAGCAGTTCCTGATCGAAGCGGTGCTGGTGTGCCTGCTCGGTGGTCTGCTCGGCATCGGCCTGGCCCTGCTGCTGGGCTCGATGATCGGCCGCTTCGCCAGTGACTTCCAGGTGCTGTTCTCCACCGCCTCGATCGTTGCCGCGTTCGCCTGCTCGACCCTGATCGGCGTGGCATTCGGCTTCCTGCCCGCGCGCAACGCCGCGCAGCTGGACCCGGTGGAGGCCCTGGCCCGCGAATGAAGATGATGACCCGACTGCCCTTCCCCGCTCCCTCGCGCCTGCTGCTGGTGGGCGCTGTTCTGCTTGCCCTCTCAGGCTGTGCCTCGGTGGGCCGCTACCCGGTGCAGGCCCCCGACGTGGCGGCCAGCTACGGCCGTGGCGATGCCACCCTCAACGCACCGGCCGACGACCCGCGCAGCAGCCTGGATACACCGGGCCGCGACATCCGCCAGGACAGCTGGTGGACGGGCTTCGGCGATGAACGACTGAACCGCCTGGTGGCGCAGGCGCTGGCCGCCAACAGCGATCTGGCCGCCGCTGGCCTGGCCGTGCAGCGGTCGCGCCTGCAGGCCGGCCTGGCCAGCAATGCGCTGTGGCCGCAGCCTTCGTCGTCCGGCGTCAGCGGCAATGCCAGCCGCGCCACCGATCAGGCCGACGACTGGCGCCGCAGCTATTCCACCGGCGTCTCGCTGGGCTGGGAGGTCGATCTGTGGGGCCGTCTGCGCACCCAGCGCGACATCGCCCGCTGGGAAGCCGAGGCCAGCGAGGAAGACCGGGAGAACACCGCGCTGCTGGTGATCGGCGACACCATCACCCAGTACTGGAACCTGGCCTATCTCAACCAGTCCATCGCCACCGGCCAGGCCAACCTGGAGCGGCTGGAGCGCACCCGCGACCTGGTGCAGGCCCGCTTCGACGCTGGTGCGGTATCTCGCCTGGAAGTGCGCCAGGCGCTGCAGAACCTGCAGTCGCAGCGTTCCTCGCAGAGCGCGCTGGAACAGCAGCGGGTGGAGGTACGCAATGCATTGACCGTGCTGCTGGACGGCACGCCCTGGCCGCAGCAGGACGAACCGCAGGACCTGCTGGGCGCACGCAGCCCCGGGATCAACGAAGGCCTGCCGGCCGAGCTGCTCGGCCGCCGTCCCGACCTGCGCGCGGCCGAACTTCGCCTGCGCAACAGCCTGAAGACCATCAAGGTGACCGCTACCCAGTACTACCCGGCGCTGAGCCTGACCGGCAGCCTCGGCTCCAGTGCAACGTCGCTGGGAGACGTGCTGCGCAACCCGGTGGCCACGCTGGGCGCCGGCCTGTCGCTGCCGTTCCTCAACCTGCAGCGCGCACAGCTGGATACCGACATCGCCGGCACCAGCTATCAGATCGCCGCGACCAATTTCCGCAAGACGCTGTACACCGCGCTGTCGGAAGTGGACAACGCGCTGTCGGCACGCGAGCAGCTGGCGCGCCAGGTGGCGGCCTCGCAGGCGTCGTACGACGAAGCAGTGGAAGTGGAGCGCGCGCAGGAAGTGCGCTACCGCGTAGGTGCCACCGACCTGCGCACCTGGCTGGAGGCCCAGCAGACCCGGCGTGATGCCGAGCTGTCGCTGGCGCGCGTACGCCAGGGCCAGCTGAACAACGACGTCACCCTGTTCAAGGCACTGGGCGGCAGCGCGGGGTGAGGCGGCAAGGGCGCCAACCCAGGTTGGCGACTACCCGGTGGGTGTCGACCTTGGTCGACACAGCAACGATCCGGTAGGTGTCGACCTTGGTCGACACGGCACATGGAAAAGGGATCCGACCTCGAAATCAACCGCGCTGGCGCACGGCCTCGAACAGGCTGACGCCGGCGGCAACGGAGACGTTCAGGCTCTCGATCTCGCCCGGCATCGGGATCTTGACCAGGCCATCGCAGTTTTCGCGGGTCAGGCGGCGCAGGCCATCGGCCTCGCCACCCAGCACCAGGGCGATGTTGCCCTTCAGGTCCAGCTGGTACAGCGACGCAGTGGCTTCGCCGGCCAGGCCGTAGATCCACACGCCCTGCTTCTGCAGGTCCTTCAGGCAGCGCGACAGGTTGGTCACCGCCACCACCGGAATGAGATCGGCGGCACCGGCCGAAGTCTTGCGCACGGTCGCGTTCACCGTGGCCGACTTGTCCTTGGGGATGATCACTGCAGTGGCGCCTGCGGCAGCCGCCGAGCGCAGGCAAGCGCCGAGGTTGTGCGGGTCCTGCACTTCGTCCAGCACCAGCAGCAGGGCCTTGCCCTCGGCTGCGGTGACCAGGCCTTCCAGCTCGTTCTCGCTGTAAGTGCGGGCGGCGGCATAGCGCGCGGCCACGCCCTGGTGGCGTACCGAACCGCCGACACCGTCCAGCGCCTGGCTGTTCACCTTGCGCACGTCGATGCCCTTGCGGCGGGCGTTTTCCTCGATCTCGGTCAGGCGCGGGTTCTTCGCACCGGCCTCGACCAGCACTTCGCGGACGTTCTCGGCGTCGTTCTCGATGGAGGAGGCGACGGCGTTGACGCCGACGATCCACTGGCTGTTCTTGCTCATGCGGGCGGGGACCGGAAAGGGGGTGGCTATGGTAGAGCATCGGCGGGCCGGGCGCTGCGGCGGGGCCCCTGTTGAGCCGAGCCTGCGCTCGCTGCCGGGCTGAGGCCGCGGCGACCTGCCAGCCGAGCCTGGGCCCGGCGCTACAGGGGCGTTACCGGCTGCGCGGCGGCCAGTGCGGGGTGTCGTGGTCCGGGTGCTGATGGGACACGATGGTGGCCAGGAACTCCAGCGCCGCGATGTCTTCCTCGGTACGACGGGCCGGCAGGCTGGCCAGCGTATCGACGAACGGCAGCTTGCGCTCGACCCCGTACTGGATCGTCGGCGGCAGGCGCTCGGGTTCGTCAAAGGCGCCGGCCGCCACCGCCACGCCATCGGGCGCCTCGTAGGTCAATGGCGTACCACAGTCGGCGCAGAAGCCACGCCGCACCACGTTGGAGGACTGGAAATAGCGCGGCTGGCCGCGGGTCCAGCTGAACTGCACGCCGCGCACCGACACCAGCGGTGCGTAGTAGGCACCGAAGGCCTTCTGGCACATCCGGCAATGACAGATCGAACTGTCGGTCAGCGCGCCACGCACCTGGAAGCGGATCGCGCCGCACTGGCAGCCGCCGCTGTATTCGGGTTGGCCCTGCATGCGATGTCTCCTGGTAGTGCCGGCCGCTGGCCGGCAACCCGTCGGTGCCGAGGGTGCCATGGATGCCGGCCAGCGGCCGGCACTACCACGGTCATCAGTATTTCTCTTTCTTCCGCTTGGCCGGCTTGCCACGCTCGGGCAGCGGCGGCAGGCCATCGCCTTCGTCCTCGCCCTTGTGCTCGACCAGGCGGAAGTCGATCTTGCGCTCTTCCATGCTGGCCTTCAGCACCAGGATCCGCACGCGGTCACCCAGACGGTAGCTGCTGCCGCGGCGCTCGCCGGTCAGCGTCTTGCGCGTGGCGTCGAACTTGTAATAGTCCTGCGGCAGCTGGGTCACGTGCACCAGGCCCTGCACCTTCGACTCGTCCAGTTCCACGAACAGGCCGAAGCTGGTCACGCCGCTGATCACGCCATCGAACTGGCCACCCACGTGCTTTTCCATCCACGCCGCGCGGTAACGTTCGTCGACCTCGCGCTCGGCTTCATCGGCACGGCGCTCGCGCTCGGAGCACTGCAGCGCCAGCGCGGCCATTTCGCGCGCGTTGTAGGTGAACTTGTCCAGCGGCTTGCCGGACAGCGCGTGCTTGATCGCGCGGTGCACCAGCAGGTCGGGGTAACGGCGGATCGGCGAGGTGAAGTGCGCGTACGCCTCCAGCGCCAGGCCGAAGTGACCGTGGTTTTCCGGGCTGTAGATCGCCAGGCTCTGGCTGCGCAGCAGCACCGATTCCAGCAGCGTGGCATCGGGGCGGTCGCGGATCTTCTTCAGCAGCTTGGTGTAATCGCCCGGGCGCACCTTCGACCATGGCGGCAGGCTCAGCTTGAACTCCTTGAGGAATTCCAGCAGGTCGGCGTACTTGGTTTCCGGCGGCTTTTCGTGGATGCGGTACGGGGCCGGCACATGGCGCGACAGCAGGTACTTCGCCGCCTCCACATTGGCCGCGATCATGCATTCCTCGATCAGCTTGTGCGCGTCATTGCGCACCAGCATGCCGGCCTGGGTCACTTCACCTCGGTTGTCCAGCACGAAGCGCACTTCGCTGCTTTCGAACTCGATGGCGCCACGCTTGGCACGCGCCTTGGACAGGACCTTGTACAGCTGGTGCAGGCGCTGCACCTGCGGCAGCAGGTCGCCCATCCAGGCTTTGGTATCGGCATCGTCCTCACCCACCGCCTTCCACACCTGGGTGTAGGTCAGGCGCGCATGCGAGTTCATCACCGCTTCGTAGAAGCGCGAATGCGTGACCAGGCCGTCGCGGTCGATCTGCATGTCGCAGACGAAGCACATGCGGTCGACCTTCGGCATCAGCGAACAGATGCCGTTGGAGAGCGTCTCCGGCAGCATCGGCACTACGAAGCCCGGGAAGTACACCGAGGTGGCACGCTTCTGCGCCTCTTCGTCCAGTGGCGTGCCGGGCCGGACGTAGTTGGAGACATCGGCAATCGCCACCACCAGCCGGAAGCCATCGGCGTTCGGCTCGCAGTACACCGCGTCGTCGAAGTCCTTGGCATCTTCACCGTCGATGGTGACCAGCGGCATGCTGCGCAGGTCCACGCGGTCGCCGATCATCGCCGGCTCGACCACCAGCGGCACCGAGGCGGCTTCGTCCAGCACTTCCTGCGGGAACTCGAACGGCAGTTCATGGCCGTGGATGGCGGTCTCCACCACCAGCGAGGCGGTCAGCTTGTCGCCGAGCACGGCGATGATGCGGCCGATCGGCGGGCGACGGCTGTCCGGCGCCTGGGTCAGTTCGCAGACCACCAGCTGGCCGTCGCGCGCACCACCGGTCTGGTCCGGCGGCACCTGCACGTTGCGCTGCACGCGCTTGTCGTCGGGCACCACATAGTTGATGCCCATCTCGATGCTGAAGCGACCGATCAGGCGGGTCATGCCGCGCTCCAGCACGCGGGCGATGCTGCCTTCGCGGCGGCCACGGTGGTCGATGCCGGTCACGCGGGCCAGCACCTTGTCGCCGTGCATGACCTTGCGCATTTCATACGGCGGCAGGAACAGGTCGTCGCCGCCCTCGACCGGGCGCAGGAAGCCGAACCCCTCCGGGTTGGCGATCACCACGCCGGTGACCAGGTTCAGGGCCTGGATAGGGGCGAAGCCGCCGCGGCGGTTCTGCACCAGCTGGCCGTCGCGGACCATGGCGCCGAGCCGGCGCGACAGTGCTTCGGCACGGTCCGGGGCGGTCAGGCCCAGGCGTGCGCCCAGTTCCTCTGCCGTCTGCGGCCCTTCGCAACGCTCCAGCAGGGCCAGGATGGCTTCGCGGCTGGCGATGGGCTGTTCGTACTTCTCTGCTTCGCGGGCGGCATAGGGATCGTCGATCACCTTGCCGGTCGGCGGCAACTTGCGGCCCGGGGCCGGGCCCGGTGCGTCGCTGCTGCGGACCTTGCGGCCACGCGGCGGTGCGCCGCCTTCATTCAATTCAGGGAACCAGCCCGGCAACGGCTTGCCCGGCTTGGTGGCGCGGGCCGTGCCCGCCTTGGCGCCCTTCTTCGGGGCCTGGCCGCGGGAGGTGCTCCCGCCCTTGCTTGGTTTTTTGGTAGTCATCGCCCTACATGGTAGCCGTTGACGGCGTGCAGAACGGGTCAGTGGCCGTCCTGAAGGCCTTGCGTGAAAAATATTCAGGAAGTCGTTGACAGCCTGCGGATTCATCTTCACAATTGCGCCTCTGGAACGCCCAGGTGGCGGAATTGGTAGACGCACTAGTTTCAGGTACTAGCGGGTAAAACCGTGGAGGTTCGAGTCCTCTCCTGGGCACCAACGAAAAAACTCCTCGCTTCGGCGGGGATTTTTTTTGCCTGCAATCCAGCAACGGGGCCGAATTCCTTTCCGAAGGAAAGCGCTCCGACCCCAAGCGAGTGAGATGGGGTCAGAGCCCGCTCCGCAGGCGAAACGACGTCCGACACCGGATCCAGAAAAAGTGTTGACACCCCCGTAACAACACCCCATAATCTCGCTCCTCGACGCCCAGGTGGCGGAATTGGTAGACGCACTAGTTTCAGGTACTAGCGGGTAAAACCGTGGAGGTTCGAGTCCTCTCCTGGGCACCACGTCGAGAATGAGAAAAACCCGCGAGAGCGGGTTTTTTCATGCCCGGCATCAGAGCAGCGGCCGCAGCACCAGTTCCAGCCCGAGCAGCAGCAGGAAACCCAGGAAGCAGCCCCGGAACACCCGCGCACTGATGCGCTGCCGGATCACCTGCCCCAGCCACATGCCCAGCAATGCCGGCAGCACCGCCAGCGCACTCAGCCCCAGCTGCTGGATGCCGAATGCGCCATGCAGCACCAGGCCGGCGGTCAGCGAAATCGTTGACACCGTGAACGCCAGCCCCAACGCCTGCACCAGCTCCTCGCGCTGCAACCCCAGCGACTGCAGGTACGGCACCGCCGGCATCACGAACACGCCGGTGGCGCCGGTCACCACGCCCGACAACGCCCCCACCAGCGGCCCCAGCCAACGCTCGCGCCGCTGCTGCACGCGGAACACCGGCGCAAGCAACGCATAGGCGGCATAGACCACCAATGCCACGCCCAGCGCAACGCGCGACCAAGTGCGATCGACCCGCACCAGCAGCGCCGCCGAGCCCAGCGTCACCACCACCACGGCCAGCATCATCGGCCACAGGCGCCGCACGATGCGGTCCAGTGACGGCCCGGACAACAGCTGCCACGCATTAGTGACGAAAGTGGGAATGAACAGCATCGACGCCGCCGCCACCGGCGACAGCGTGCTGCCCAGCAGCCCCATCGCCACCGTCGGCAACCCCATCCCAGTCACACCCTTGACCACACCGGCCAGCACGAACACCACCACCAGCAGCACGTAGAAGTACATCGATTCATTCATGCCTTCATTGGATCGGCGGGCCGCTCGGCGCACAATGCGGTGTTTCCGGACTTGCCTTCGACTGATCCGAAGGCGCAGCCGTTGCGATGAGGGCATCACATGCGGATGGATATCGCCGACCTGCGCCTGTTCCTGGCGATTGCCGAGGCGGGCAGCATCACGGCCGGCGCAGCGCAGGCAAACCTGGCACTGGCGTCGGCCAGCGAACGCCTGCGCACGATCGAAGCCGATGCCGGCACCGCGTTGGTGAACCGGCACCCCCGCGGCGTCAGCCTGACCGAAGCCGGCGCCGCCCTCGCCCACCATGCACGATTGATCCTGCAGCAGCAGGCGCAGCTGCGCGGTGAACTGCAGGCGTTCGCGCACGGCGCGCGCGGCACACTGCATCTGTATGCCAACACCGCAGCACTGACCAACTACCTGCCTTCGCGGCTGGCACCGTGGCTGGCCGAACGCCCGCGCCTACACGTGGAACTGCTGGAGCGCACCAGCCCCGAAGTCGTGCGTGCGATCAACGCTGGCCAGGCCGAAGCCGGCATCATCAGTGATGCGGTCGACGCTGCCGGCCTGCAGCAGCACGTGGTCGCCGAAGATCCACTGGTGATGCTGCTGCCTGCGGAACACCGCTTCGCATCGCGGCGCAGCGTAGCCTTCGCCGATGTTGCCGGCGAGACCTTCGTCGCGCTGACCGACGGCAATGCACTGCAGGCCTACATCGAAGACCAGGCACGCGACATCGGGCGACGCCTGGACGTGCGCATCCGCATGAAGACGTTCGAAGGCGTGTGCATCATGGTCGGCCACGGCATTGGTGTCGGCATCGTGCCGCGTACCATCGCCCGCCAGCATCGACGCAATACCCGTACTGTCGCGGTTCCGCTTGCAGATGCGTGGGCACAGCGCCGCCTGTGCGCCTGTTTCGCCGAATGGGCGCAGCTGTCACCGGCGATGCGCAGCCTGCTGCTTCACCTGGGCGTGCAGCCGCAGAAAAATGTGTGAAATGTTGTTGACACACTCTCTGCCGTCCCGCACAATTCATCTCCTGAGTCGCCCAGGTGGCGGAATTGGTAGACGCACTAGTTTCAGGTACTAGCGGGTAAAACCGTGGAGGTTCGAGTCCTCTCCTGGGCACCACGACTCAAGATGATCAAACCCGCGAAAGCGGGTTTTTTCGTTTCCGGGGTTTGGCGATCCTGGCATCGCAACCGCCACTCGGACTGTCGTATCTCGCACCGCCCGGGCGTCGTCTGCGGGTGCATACCTCCTCCGGGCGCGTCGTCACCAGACCTTGAACGGCCCCCTTTTGGGGCGCATTTCACGTTCCCCATTCAATTCGTACTTTTCCTAGTCGAGATCCACCCGATTCCTTTTCGGTGGGAGGCAGATTTGCGGGAGCCGGTTGCAGGTGTATCGCCACGACCTGACCAGCGCCCCTCCTCTCCCCAAAAGGACGCACCAATGCAGCGCAGCATCATCTGCCCACACTGCCATACCGGCTCGAACCACGGCGTAAGCGTATGCGTGGGATGCCAGGCCGAGGTCCACTACGGCGCATCAAAGGAGGCCGTAATGCTCGTCTTTGTCGCCGCCATCATCTGCGGCGCCCTGGTCGGCAGCCGATTGCAGGCCACTGCCGGCTGGCTCACGTGTGGCGCCGTACTTGTGGCGGGCATGTGGGCCATTTCCCGATTGTTCCGTGATCGGTTGGTGTTCAAGCGCGTCTATCGCACGCGCTGAACCTGCGCCGCTGCACCAGCCCGATGGCAATGCCCGTGCGACCAGCGTCACCCCAACAAAAACCCCGCCTCGCGGCGGGGTCAAAGTACAGCACGGTGTTTCCAGGGAGTTTCAGTGTCCACCACCGGCGGCCGCACCTGCGCCTGCGCCGAATGGCGGCTTGGCCAGCCACAGGAACGTAATGATCGCCAGGAAGATCCAGCCCAGCAGGAAGAAGATGTCGTTGAAGCCCATCTGCGATGCCTGGTGGTTGATCATGTTGTTCAGTACCGCTGCGCCGTGCTGCAGGTCGCCCTGCCCCATCGCGGTGACCTGGTCCTGCATGCCCGGCTGATAGGCCGAGATATGCTCGGTCAGGTCGGCATGGTGCACCTGGGTGCGCCGCGCCCACAGCCACGTCGTCAGCGACGCCGCGAAACTGCCACCCAGCGTACGCAGGAACGTGGCCAGGCCGGAGCCCGCCGCGATCTCGCGTCCATCCAGGTCCGACAGCAGGATCTGCAGCACCGGCATGAAGAACAGCGCGACGCCGATGCCCATGATCAGCTGTACGCCGGCCACGTGCATGTAGTCCACCTGCAGGTTGAAGTTCGATCGCAGGAAGCTGGTCATCGACAACACGATGAACGCGACCGTGGCCAGCATGCGCATATCGAAGCGCGACGCATACTTGCCCACGAACGGGGTCATGATCACCGGCAGGATGCCGATCGGTGCCGTCGCCAGGCCCGCCCAGATCGCGGTGTAGCCCATGTCACGCTGCAGCCACTGCGGGATCAGCAGCGCCACGCTGAAGAACGCCGCGTAGGCCACCACCATCGCCAGCGTACCGGCGCGGAAGTTGCGGTGCCGGAACAGCTTCAGGTCAACGATCGGATCCTTGTCGGTCAGCTCCCAGATCAGGAACACCGTCAGCGTCACCACCGCTACGCAGGCCAGCACCACGATCTTCATCGACGAGAACCAGTCCTCGTCGTTGCCCAGGTCGAGGACCAGCTGAAGCGCACCGACGCCGATCACCAAGGTGACCAGGCCGACGTAGTCCATCTTCGGCTTCTCGATCTGCTCCGGTCGCCCCTTCAGCTGGTTGCCGACCACCAGCGCAGCGAAGATGCCCAGCGGCACGTTGATCAGGAAGATCCACTCCCAGCTGTAGTTGTCGGTGATCCAGCCACCAAGGATCGGGCCACAGATCGGCGCAACCACCGTGATCATCGCCAGCAGTGCCAATGCCTGCCCGCGTTTCTCGCGCGGATAGATCGAGACCAGCAGCGACTGCGTGATCGGGTACATCGGGCCGGCAACGAACCCCTGCAGCGCACGCGACAGCACCAGCATGCCCATGCTCTGCGCCAGGCCGCACAGCAGCGAGGTGATGACGAAGGCCAGCGTGGCCCAGACGAACAGCTTGCGTTCGCCGAAGCGGCGGCTGAGCCAGCCGGTCAGCGGCAGCGCGATGGCCGTGCTGACCGCGAACGAGGTGATGACCCAGGTCGCCTGCTGCGAACTGGCGCCGAGATTGCCGGCGATGGTCGGCAGCGAGACGTTGGCGATGGTGGTGTCGAGCACCTGCATGAACGAGGCCATCGCCAGGCCCACGGTGCACAGTGCGACGCTGGGCGGCAGGAACCCGGAGGCCGCACCCGGCGCCGCCGGTGCGCCCGGAGCGCCGGGCGCGGCTGGAGCTTGTGCGGACATGGCGACCTCAGCCCACCTTCGCCTGCTGCTGCGGCAGGTTGCCCTGGATGATCGTGTGGATCACCTCGTCGGCATCATGCAGCTGCTTGGCATACACGTCGGTGTCGAACACCGTGCCCTTGGCCGGAGTGCTCGGCAGCACTTCACCCTTCTGGTCGCGCAGGCTCACTTCAGCCTTCATCGACAGGCCGATGCGCAGCGGGTGTTCGGCCAGCTGCTTGGCATCGATGGCGATGCGCACCGGCACGCGCTGCACGATCTTGATCCAGTTGCCGCTGGCGTTCTGCGCCGGCAGCAGCGAGAACGCGGAGCCGGTGCCCAGGCCAAGGCTCTGGATGCGGCCCTTGTACTTCACGTCACCGGCGTACAGGTCCGACTTCAGTTCCACTTCCTGGCCCAGGCGCATGTGGCGCAGCTGGGTTTCCTTGAAGTTGGCCTCGACCCACATCTGCTCGGTCGGCACCACGGCCATCAGGGCATTGCCCGGCTGCACGCGCTGGCCGACCTGCACCGAACGCCGGGCGACGTAGCCGGTGACCGGCGCGACGATGCCGGCGCGGGCGTTGTTGAGGAAGGCCTGGCGCAGCTGCGCGGCAGCCGCCTGCACGTCCGGCTGGGTGGCGATCACGGTGTCGTCGACCAGCGCGCGGTTGCGCTCGACGGTCTCGCGCGAGCCGGCCACGGCCGCTTCGGCGGCAGCCAGCTCGTCACGGGCGTGGGCCAGTTCTTCGTTGGAAATGGCGCCGGTGGCGGCCAGGTCCTTGCGGCGGGCGAAGTCTTCGCGCACGCGCTTCAGGGTCACCTGGCGGGCGTTCAAGTCCGCTTGGGCGCCTTCCACGCTGCGGTACAGACCGCGGGTCTGGCGCACCGTCTTGGCCAGGTTGGCTTCGGCCTGCTGCAGTGCCACCGCGGTGTCGGACGGGTCCAGCTGCACCAGCAGCTGGCCGCGCTCCACGCGCATGCCGTCATCGGCGTTGATGGCGACCACGGTACCGGCCACCAGCGGGGTGATCTGCACCTGGTTGCCCTGCACGTAGGCATCGTCGGTCTCTTCGAACCAACGGCCGAACATGAAGTACCACAGCGCCAGTGCGGCAAGCAGCAGCACGACGATCACGAACAGGCCGCGCAGCAGGTTGCCGCGGCGGTTGGGGGCGGCCGGGGCCGCGGTGTCTTGGGTCTGGCTCATGGCGGACGTCTTCAGGAATGCGAGGAATCGGAATGGGAGGCGATCGGTGCGCGGTCGGCGTCAGCGGGCTGGAAACCACCGCCCAGCGCCTTGCTCAGGCGCACCGAGGACTGCACCTGCTGCGACTGCAGGCCGGCCAGCTGCTGCTGCGACTGCAGCAGGGTGGACTGCGCGGTCAGCACGTCCAGGTAGCTGCCGATGCCGGCGCGGTAACGCTGCTGGGCCAGGTCGAAGGCCGAGCGTGCGGTATCCACCGCCTGCTGCTGCGAGTGCGCCTGCTGCGCCAGCGAGCGCACCGCGTTGACCTGGTCGGCGACGTCGCGCAGTGCGTCGAGCACGGCCTGGTTGTAGTTGGCCACCGCCAGGTCGTACTGCGCATCGGTGTTGGCGAGGTTGGCGCGCAGCTTGCCGCCTTCGAAGATCGGCAGGCTCAGCGCCGGGCCGATGTAGGCGAAGGTGGAGCTGCTCTTCAGCAGGTCGCCCACGTTCGGGGCGACCACGCCGGCCAGCGCGGTCAGGTTGAAGCTCGGGTAGAACCTGGTCTTGGCAACCTTGATCTGCTTGTCGGCCGCTTCAACGCGCCAGCGTGCGGCAACGATGTCGGGGCGACGGCCCAGCAGTTCGCTGGGCAGCACGCCCGGCAGCTGCAGCGCCACCGGGTTCAGCGGCTGCGGGCGCTGGATCGACAGGCCACGGTCCGGGCCCTTGCCGACCAGCGCGGCCAGTGCGGTGCGGGCCGCGTCGATCCGCTGCTGTGCGGCCTGCACCTGCTGCTGCGCGGCCGGTACGCGGGCCTCGGCCTGGCGCACCTGCAGATCGCTGTCGATGCCGGCGCGGCGGCGCTGGCGGGTCAGTTCCAGCGACTTCTGCGAACGGGCCAGCTCTTCCTCGGCCACATCGTTGAGCTGCCAGGCGTAGGCCAGGTCGGCATAGGCCTGGGTGATGCCGGTGGACAGGTTCAGGCGTGCGGCCTGGGCCTCGACGGTGGCCGCATGCGCGCCGTCCACGGCCGCTTCCCAAGCGGCGCGCTTGCCGCCCCACAGGTCCACGCCATAGCTGAAGTCGAAGGCGACCTGGCTGCTGCCGGCGTAATGGCCACCGATCTCGCTGCCTGCCATCGACTCAGGCAGGCGCAGCCCGGTATATCCACCGGACACCGACAGGCTGGGCAGCTCATCGGCACGTGCGGTGCCGACCTGGGCCTGGGCCTGGCGCAGGCGCGCGTCGGCGGCGTCCAGGCTCGGGTGGCCGGCCAGGCCCTCGGCGACCAGCGCGTCCAGCTGCGCATCGCCCAGCGCCTTCCACCAGTCCTGCGCCGGGAAGCCGGTGGCGCTGAGGTCGGTGTCGGCCAGGGTGCGTTCGCTGTGCAGGCTGTCCACGTCAAGCACGTGGCCCTGCGGGTTGAGGCCACGACTGCTGGCGCAGGCGGCCAGGGCCAGGGCCAGCGCTGACACCAGCAGCGCGCGCCCGGACCGGAGGAGAGTGGAATGCGGGATCGGGTTCATGGGGTCGTCAGGGAATCGCGGATTCGGGTAAGGAGGGACAGCAGCAGCGTGCGCTCGTCGGCGGAAAGATCACGCAGGGCGTAATCCATCACCGCGTCGCCACGCAGCTTCAACCGCGCCCACAATGCGCGGCCTTCATCGGTCAGCACGATCTGCAGCGCACGCCGGTCCTGCGCATGCGGTTCGCGGCGGACGCAGCCCAGTGCCTCGAGCTTGTCCAGCAGGCGGGTGACTGCGCTGGGTACCTGGTCGATGGCCTGGGCCAGTTCGTTGGCCGTGCACGGGGCCATGTGCGAGAGCACCTTCAACCCGATGTAGTGGGTGAAGCCGATACCCAGGTCTTCTTCAGCCATGGACGCGTCGAGTTGCCGGACCAGGCCGTCGCGCACCTGGCGCAGCAGCAGGCCGAAACTGGGGGGAGTGGTTGCAGGACAGATCATGGGGGAGCATTCTCTTCCAAAAAAAATATTTCTCAATGGAAATATTCGATCTGGCATCGAATGCTGTGTTGCAGCAGTGGGCTGGATCAATGAAGGCGCCTACCTTAATGATCTGGTCAGGTGGCCCGGTAGTACAATTCAGCCAATGGATGACACATTTCAGCCAGCGGACATGATGAACAAGGCAGAAATTCCCGCTCCCAAGCGCCTGCTCAGGGACGACGCACTGGATTGGTTCGAGCGCAACGATGGCCCACCGGTGGTCGCTTTCCGCTTCGACAGCCCGCAGGGGCTGGTCCGGGAAGTGGACTGGCACCACCATCAGCGCGCCCAGCTGATCTGTGTCGAGCGTGGCCTGCTGACCACCCGCACCTCGCACGGGACGTGGTCGCTGGCGCCGGGCTCGGCCGGCTGGATGCCGCCGCTGGAGCCGCATACGGTGACCCTGGATGGTCCGCTGCGCGGTTGGGGCATGGCACTGGCCGCGCCGGCCTGCGCCACCCTGCCCGCCGATCCCTGCGTACTGGGCCTGTCCAAGCTGGCGCAGGCGCTGGCCGACCGCATCTGCGAATGGCCGCTGGGCTATGACACCACGCCCGAGCGCCAGCACATCATCGAGGTGCTGCTGGACGAGATCCGCACCGCGCCGCGCCAGCGCATGCACCTGCCGATGCCGCACGACCGGCGCCTGCTGAAGATCGCCTCGCAGCTGCTGGCCGACCCGTCCGACGAGCGCAGCCTGGCCGAATGGGCGCATTGGGCCGGCCTGTCGCCGCGCAGCCTGACCCGTCACTTCCGCGACGAGACCACGCTCAGCTTCGCCCAGTGGCGGCAACAGGCCCGCCTGTCCGAAGCCCTGCGCCAGCTGACCGATGGCCGCAGCGTGGCCGACATCGCCCATGCACTGGGCTTCAGCAGCGCCAGTGCCTTCGTCACCGTGTTCCGCCGCCACTTCGGGCTGCCACCGGGGCGCTATCTGGCGCGGGCCGGGCATGGCCTCGAAACCGGGCTGGACCCTGCACGTGGCTTGGCATCCCCCGCCGCATCCGGATAATCACAGGATTGCGAGCGGCGACCGCCGTCGCCGCCTCCCGACATAGGTAACAACGCCGCATGACCGAACTTGCCCGCCCCGTGTTCCACGGATTCGAACAACTGCCGCTGCGCGAGTACGCCGAACGCGCCTACCTCGACTACTCGATGTACGTGGTCCTGGACCGCGCCCTGCCGTTCATCGGCGACGGCCTGAAGCCGGTGCAGCGCCGCATCATCTATTCGATGAGCGAGCTGGGCCTGAATGCCGCGTCCAAGCCGAAGAAGTCCGCGCGCACCGTCGGTGACGTCATCGGTAAGTACCACCCGCACGGCGACAGCGCGTGCTACGAGGCGCTGGTGCTGATGGCGCAGCCGTTCTCGTACCGCTACCCGCTGATCGAGGGCCAGGGCAACTTCGGCTCCAGCGATGACCCGAAGTCGTTCGCGGCGATGCGTTACACCGAATCCAAGCTGACCCTGATCGCCGAAGTACTGCTGGGCGAACTGGGCCAGGGCACCACCGACTGGGCACCGAACTTCGACGGCACCCTGCAGGAACCGACCTGGATGCCAGCGCGGCTGCCGCACCTGCTGCTGAACGGCACCACCGGCATCGCCGTGGGCATGGCCACCGACGTGCCGCCGCACAATCTCAACGAGATCGTCAGCGCACTGCTGCACCTGCTGGACAACCCCGATGCGACCGTGCGCGACCTGTGCGAGCACGTGCAGGGCCCGGACTACCCGTCCAGCGCCGAGATCATCACCGCCGCCAACGATCTGCGGAACATCTACGAGACCGGCAACGGCAGCGTGCGTGCGCGTGCGACCTTCAACAAGGAAGCCAACAACATCGTGGTGACGGCGCTGCCGTTCCAGGTGTCGCCGTCGAAGGTGATCGAGCAGATCGCCGCGCAGATGCGCGCCAAGAAGCTGCCGTGGCTGGAAGACATCCGCGACGAATCCGACCACGCCAACCCGGTGCGCGTGGTGCTGGTGCCACGTTCCAACCGCGTCGACGCCGACCAGCTGATGGGCCACCTGTTCGCGACCACGGACCTGGAGCGCAGCTACCGCGTCAACCTCAACGTGATCGGGCTGGACGGCCGTCCGCAGGTGAAGAACCTGAAGATGCTGCTCAGCGAATGGCTGACCTTCCGCAGCAACACCGTCACCCGCCGCCTGCAGCACCGCCTGCAGAAGGTCGAGCGCCGCCTGCACCTGCTGGAAGGCCTGCTGGTCGCCTTCCTCAACCTGGACGAGGTGATCCACATCATCCGTACCGAGGACGAACCGAAGGCGGCGCTGATCGCGCGCTTCGGCCTGTCCGAGGAACAGGCCGAGTACATCCTGGAAACCAAGCTGAAGCAGCTGGCCCGCCTGGAAGAGATGAAGATCCGCGGCGAGCAGGACGAGCTGGCCAAGGAACGCGAGAAGATCCTCGGCATCCTCGACAGCAAGGCCAAGCTGAAGAAGCTGATCCGCGACGAACTGACGGCCGACGCCAAGAAGTTCGGCGACGCGCGCCGTTCGCCGCTGGTGCAGCGCCAGGCCGCGCAGGCCATCGACGAGACCGAGCTGGTGCCGAGCGAGCCGATGACCGTGGTGCTGTCGGAAAAGGGCTGGATCCGTGCCGCCAAGGGCCACGACGTCGATGCGTCCGCCCTCTCCTACCGCGACGGTGATGCGCTGCAGGGCGCGGTGCGTGCGCGCAGCACCCAGCAGGTCGCGTTCCTCGACAGCGAGGGCCGCGCCTACTCGACGCCGGTGCACACCCTGCCCTCCGCGCGTGGCAACGGCGAGCCGCTGACCGGCCGCTTCTCGCCGGCAGCGGGTACCAGCTTCGTGACCCTGGCCAGTGCCGAGCCGGATGCCCGCTTCGTGCTGGCCTCCAGCCATGGCTACGGCTTCGTCACCCGCTTCGAGAACCTGATCGGTCGCAACAAGGCCGGCAAGGCGATGCTGAACCTGTCGTCCGGCTCGTCGGTGCTCACCCCGTCGATGGTCGCCAACGTGGCCACCGACCGCATCGTGGCGGTGACCAGTTCCGGCAACCTGCTGGCGATCGCCGCCAACGACCTGCCGGAACTGGACAAGGGCAAGGGCAACAAGATCATCGAGATCCCGAAGGCCAAGCTCGCCACTGAACGCGTGGTCGCCATCGTGGCGATCAGCCCGGGGCAGACCCTGCAGGTGCGCAGCGGTCAGCGCACGATGGGGCTGAAGTTCAACGAGCTCGACGCCTACCTCGGCGCCCGTGCCACCCGCGGCCACCTGCTGCCGCGCGGCTGGCAGAAGGTGGAAGGGCTGTCGGTGGAATAAGGGCTGGGCCCTGCCCCTGGCGGGTGTCAACCTTGGTTGAGGTGGGTGTCAACCTTGGTTGACACGCATTACCCCGGCAAACGCCAACCTCGGTTGGCGTTTTCGATCCCAATGGGGTCAGAGCCGTTTTCGTTGAAAACGGATCCGACCCCGGACACGAAAAAGCCGGGGCATTCCCCGGCTTTTTCGTTGTCGGCTGGCGGGCGATGGAGCAGCTGGCTGGCGAAGGCTGGCTGGCGGTGCTCCGGTGCTGGCGGGCGACAGAACGCTGTGCTGCTGGTAGAGCCGACCGCTGGTCGGCTGCTCTTTTGCTCCTGGTAGAGCCGACTGTCAGTCGGCTGCTCCTTTGCTCCTGGTAGAGCCGACTGTTAGTCGGCTGCTCTGCCGAAAGGCAGCCGACTAACAGTCGGCTCTACCGGGTTGGCTCTACCGGGTCGGCTCTACCGAAAAGAGCGACGTCGGCTCAGTGCGCCGGGGCGCCGTTGCCGTCGATCTTGCTCAGCTGGTACAGCTCCAGGCCGATGCGCTTGATCAGGCCCAGCTGCTGCTCCAGCCACCAGGCGTGGTCTTCCTCGGTGTCCTTCAGCTGGGCCAGCAGGATGTCGCGGCTCACGTAGTCACCCTTCTCCTCGCACAGCTTCATGCCGGCGGCGAGATTGTTCCGAACCGCGTATTC
The DNA here is from genome assembly GCF_059369595.1 of Stenotrophomonas sp. YJH_SMC_25. Taxonomy (NCBI): domain Bacteria; kingdom Pseudomonadati; phylum Pseudomonadota; class Gammaproteobacteria; order Lysobacterales; family Lysobacteraceae; genus Stenotrophomonas; species Stenotrophomonas sp. YJH_SMC_25. The sequence continues at coordinate 176,340 of NZ_JCAFSV010000005.1, forward strand.
AGTGTCGAGATCCTTCTGCAGCATCTCTTCCACGGTCTTGCCCGGCTCGGTGGCGTGGGGGCGCATGTCCGGGTCGCCGCCCAGGAACAGGATCCGGCGCAGCAGCGCATCGGCGTGCTGGGTTTCCTCTTCCATCTCGTGGTTCAGGCGTTCGTACAGCGCGAACAGGCCCTGGTCCTCGTAGCGGCGGGAATGGATGAAGTACTGGTCGCGGGCAGCAAGCTCGCCGCGCAGCAGTTCCTTCAGGCAGGCGATGACGTCCGGGTTGCCTTTCATGGGGGGCTCCTGTGAATCGATGCGGCATAGGGTGCCGCATTTCAAAATACGGTGATCTAATCGGAATCAGTCGCAGTTGCGCCTGCGGCTACAATCGGCCCACGAGTTCGGAAAGGACGTGCGATGCGACGTACATGGCGTTGGGTGCTGGGCGTGTTGGTCGCCATCGTGCTGGTCACCGCACTGGTCCTGTGGCTGCTGCTGCGCGGCAGCCTGGCCGACCTGGACGGCGAGCATGCGCTGCCGGGCCTGGCCAGGCCGGTCACCATCGAGCGCGATGCGCTGGGCGTGGTCACCATCACCGCCACCAGCCAGGCCGACGCGATGCGCGCATTGGGCCGCGTGCATGCGCAGGAACGCTATTTCGAGATGGACCTGATGCGCCGTAGCGCCGCCGGCGAACTGTCCGCACTGTTTGGCCCGAAGGCGATCGATGCCGACAAGCGCATGCGCGTGCATCGGCTGCGCGCGCGCACCGAGGCGAACATGCAGGCTGCGCTGGGCGACAACGTCGAAGCCGTGAGCGCCTATGTCGGCGGGGTCAATGAGGGCCTGGCCGGCCTCTCCGTGCGGCCATGGGCCTACCTGCTGCTGCGGCAGTCGCCGCAACCGTGGCAGGCCAGCGACAGCGTGCTGACCGGGCTGGCCATGTATGCCGACCTGCAGGACCCCGGCAACCAGACCGAGCTTGCACTGAGCCGCATCCGCGCAGTGGTGCCGCCGGCGCTGTACGCATTGATCGCCCACGACGGCACCGAATGGGATGCACCGCTGTTCGGCGAACCCACCGGCAACGCTGCCCTGCCCGATGCCAGCCAGCTGGATCTGCGCACATTGCACGCGAAACCGGGCACCGAGCAGGAAGAGGCCGATGTCATCGGCAGCAACAACTTCGCCGTGGCCGGCGCGCTCACCGCCGACGGTCGCGCGATCGTCGCCGACGACATGCATCTCGGCCTGCGCGCGCCGGGTCTGTGGTTCCGCGTGCGCCTGCGCTACCCCGACCCGCAGGCCGCGGGCGGACAGGTTGACGTCACCGGCTTCTCGCTGCCCGGCCTGCCAGCGGTGATCGTCGGCAGCAACGGCCACGTCGCCTGGGGCTTCACCAACAGTTACATAGACACCGCCGATTACCGCACTGAACCAGCCAACGCCGCAGTGACCGTGCATGAAGAGCGGATTGCGGTGGCCGGCCAGGCCGACGTGCTGTTCCCAGTGCACGAAACCGACTGGGGGCCGATCCTGCACACGCATGCCGATGGCAGCGGCGACGCGCTGCGCTGGGTCGCCCACCTGCCCGGCGCGGTGCGCCTGGACTTCGGTGACCTGGCCCGCGCCGGTGACCTGGACAGTGCCCTGCAATTCGCCGACCACGCCGGCATCCCCGCACAGAACCTGGTGGTCGGCGACCGCAGCGGACGCATCGCCTGGCGCCTGATCGGCGCCCGCCCCGACCGCGGTCCGGGCTGTGCACCGGCCGGCTTCACCGCCGCCAACAACCACGACTGCGCCCCCTGGCCGATCCGCAGCGACGCCTCGCCGGCATTGATCGATCCCCCCACCCATCGCCTGTGGACCGCCAACGGTCGCGTCCTCGACGGCGAGGCGCTGGCCACCGTCGGCAACGGCGGTTACGACCTGGGGGCTCGTGCGCGGCAGATCCGCGATCTGCTCGCCATCCAGGACCGTTTCGACGAGCACGATCTGCTGGCGATCCAGCTCGACGATCGCGCGGTGTTCCTGCAGCGCTGGTGGGCCCTGCTGCACGACGTCATCGAGCGCAGTGACGACCCTGCACTGAAGCGTTTGAAGGAAGTCAGCCATCAATGGGGCGGTCGTGCCGCGGCCAGTTCGGTCAGCTACCGGGTAGTACGTGAATTCCGCACCCAGGTGATGGAGACGTTGTCCGATGCACTGCTGGCACCGGCCAATGCGCAGCTGGGTGATGACTACCTCGACCCACGACTGGCGCAGCTGGAAGGCGTGGCCTGGCCGATGCTGCAACAGCGTCCGGCCCATCTGCTGCCACCGGCCTTCGACAGCTGGGATGCGCTGCTGATCGACGCGGCACGCCGTACCGAGAGCGAGCTGGCCAAGCAGGGACCGCTGTCCAAACGCACCTGGGGCGAACGCAACACTGCGGCGATCTGCCACCCCATCGCACAGGCGCTGCCGGGCATCGCCAAGCGCTGGCTGTGCATGCCCGCCGACCAGCTGCCCGGCGACCGTGACATGCCACGCGTGCAGACGCCGAACTTCGGTGCTTCCGAGCGCATGGTGGTCTCGCCCGGCCACGAGGCCGACGGCATCGTGCACATGCCGGGCGGCCAGAGCGGCCATCCACTGTCACCCTACTGGGGCGCCGGCCACGAGGACTGGGTGCATGGACGGCCGACGCCCTTCCTGCCCGGCAAGGCAAAGCACGTGATGACACTGGTGCCGGCGCGGTAGTGCCGGCCATTGGCCGGCATCGATGCAGGTGTGTCCAGCATCATGAGGTTGCCGGCCAGCGGCCGGCACCACCGTTCAACGCTCAAGCCCTGCGACGCTCGATCAGATTCAGCAGCGGCCCGGTCATCGCCGTGGTCACCAGCGCCATGACCACCAGCACCGCGAACAGGCGGTCGCCGAGCAGGCCCAGCTCGTAACCCAGGTTGAGCACGATCAGCTCCATCAGGCCACGGGTGTTCATCAACGCGCCCAACCGCCACGCCTCGCGCGTGGGCATGCCGGCACTGCGTGCAGCACTGAAGGTGCCCAGCAGCTTGCCGGCCGTGGCCACCACGATCACCACCCCGCACAACACGATGTCGCTGGCCTGCAGCGCATCGGCACGCATGCGCAGGCCGGTCATGGCGAAGAACAACGGCAGCAGCAGGGTCACCGCAAACGGTTCGACGCGGGCCATCAACAGGTCGCGCAGCTGCGCGTTGGACGATACCGCGACGCCCGCCGCGAAGGCACCGAACAGCGCGTGGATGCCCAGCATTTCGGTGATCAGGGCACTACCCAGCGACAGCAGCAGGATGCCGAGCAGCCAGCGCCCCTCACGGCCCGGCGCGATCTGCTGGCGGGCAAACCACGGCTTCACCAGCCCCAGCATCAGCGCCACGAAGGCGACCACGCACAGCAGGTTGAGGCTGGCCGGCAGCCATCCACTGGCCTGTGCAGCCGCCACGATCAGTGCCAGCAGGCACCATGCGGTGGCATCGCCCAATGCCGCGCAGGCGATGGCGGTCTGCCCCAGCGACGTCTGCGCGATGCCGCGGTCGGCAAGGATGCGCAGCAGCACCGGGAACGCGGTGATGCTCATCGAGATGCCGACGAAAAGTGCGAAGGCAGTGAAGCCCACGCCCTGCGGGCCGTGCTGCGGATACAGCCAGATCGCCAACGCGACGCCGAGCACGAACGGCACCGCGATGCCGGCATGGCTGACCGTGAAGGCGAAACGCCGGCGGCCGCGCAGTGCCGCCAGGTCCAGCTCGGCACCGGCCACCAGCAGGAACATCAGCACGCCCAGCTGGCTGAGCATGCCCAGCGGGCCCAGCGAACTGGCCGGGAACAGCGCACCATGCAACTGCGGCAGCAGGCTGCCGAGCACCAGCGGGCCCATCATCAGGCCGGCCGCCATCTCGCCAATCACCGCCGGCTGGCCCAGCCGCTTCAGCAATGCACCGGCGCCCTTGGCTACCAGCAACAGCACCAGCAGCTGCAGCAGGAAGAGGCCCAGCGGTGACGCCAGATGCTGCGCCCAGCTGCCTTCGGCAGCAACCGTGGCACGGGCGACCATCTCGGGCGCCGCCGGCCCGGCATACCGCGCCAGCAGCACGCCGGCCAGCAACGGCACCCCGGCCCACGCCAGATAACGCCATCCCCATTTCGTGGGCGGCGCGTTGCCGCCTGCCTGTACGTCCATGAACATTCCCCAATGCGCAGGGGGCGATCATACAAAAAGGGGACGGAGGGGATTAAGTCGTTTGTGCCACTTACGACTTAATCCCCTCCGTCCCCTTTTGGGGGCTTAGGCCAGTGCCTGCTCGTGCACGCCGGCGATCGCGCGTCCCGAAGGGTCGGCAGCGGCGGCGAAGCTGGCGTCCCAGGCAATGGCCGCCGGCGAGGAGCAGGCGATGGACTTGCCGCCCGGCACGGTCTCCGCGGCCGCACGGCTGGGGAAGAACTGCTCGAACAGGTGGCGGTAGTAATACGCCTCCTTGGTCTGCGGCGGGTTGTGCGGGAAGCGCTTGTCGGCCGCCGCCAGCACGCGGTCACTCACCTGCGCCTCGGCATGCGCCTTCAGGCCGTCGATCCATCCATAGCCGACGCCATCGCTGAACTGCTCCTTCTGACGCCACAGGATGCTGTCCGGCAGGTAGCCGTCGAACGCCTCGCGCAGCACCGCCTTCTCGATGCGACGGCCACCGAACCCGGCGCCCACCATCTTGTGCGCGGCATCGAAGCGCATCGCCACGTCGAGGAATTCACGATCCAGGAACGGCACGCGCGGCTCCACGCCCCAGGCCATCATCGACTTGTTGGCACGCAGGCAGTCGTAGTTGTACAGCGCGTCGAGCTTGCGCACCAGCTCCTCGTGGAACTCACGCGCATCCGGTGCCTTGTGGAAATACAGGTAGCCACCAAAGATCTCATCGCTGCCCTCGCCGGAGAGCACCATCTTCACCCCCATCGCCTTGATCCGCCGCGCCAGCAGGAACATCGGCGTGGAGGCGCGGATGGTGGTGACGTCGTAGGTTTCGATGTGGCGGATCACTTCCGGCAGCGCATCGAGGCCTTCCTCGAAGGTGTATTCGAAGCCGTGATGCACGGTGCCCAGCGCTTCGGCAGCAATGGCAGCGGCAGCCAGATCGGGCGAGCCCTTCAAGCCGATCGCGAACGAATGCAGGCGCGGCCACCAGGCTTCGGTCTGCCCGCCATCCTCGATGCGGCGACGTGCATAGCGCGCGGCTACCGCCGCCACCAGCGACGAGTCCAGGCCACCGGACAGCAGCACGCCGTACGGCACGTCGCTCATCAACTGGCGTTCCACCGCGTGCTCGAAGGCCTGGCGCAGTTCGGCCAGATCGGCCTGGCGACCCTGCACGTCGGCATAGTCACGCCACGGTTGCTGGTAGTAGCGCACCAGTTCACCGCTGGCACTGTCGAAATAGTGGCCCGGCGGGAACTGCGCGACATCGGCACAGGTATCGACCAGCGCCTTCATTTCCGAGGCCACGCGCAAGCGCCCCTGGGCGTCGTGGCCCCAGTACAGCGGCACCACACCGACCGGGTCGCGCGCCACCAGCACGCGTCCACTGTCACGGTCCCACAGCGCGAAGGCGAAGATGCCGTTGAGCTGTTCCAGCCACTGCGCCGGCGCGCCGCCCTGGCGGTACAGCGCGTTGATCACCTCGCAGTCCGAGCCGGTCTGGAAGTCGTAGGGGGTGGTCAGCGCCGCCTTCAACGCCTGGTGGTTGTAGATCTCGCCGTTCACCGCCAGCGCCAGCTGGCCATCGGCCGACAGCAGCGGTTGCGAACCACCGGCCGGATCGACGATGGCCAGCCGTTCATGGACCAGCAGCGCACCTTCGTCGAGGTACACGCCGCTCCAGTCCGGGCCACGGTGGCGCTGGCGTTGCGACAGTTCCAGCGCGTGGCGGCGCAGGGTGGGAAGATCGTCACCGGCCTGCAGGCCGAAGATTCCGAAGATCGAACACATGGGGGAGCTCCTGTTGGGGAATTTCACGGGTGGGAAGGTGTTCGACCGGCCATCCAGGCCCGGGCAGGCTGCGCCCGGGCACAAAAAAACCCGCATCGGCTGATGCGGGTTTTCTGGTGTCCGGGCGTGTGTTGCTGTCTATCTACCCAGGGCGCAGTCCCGCATCGGCCGCGCACGATTATTCGCGCGCAGATTATTGCGGTTGTTGTTGACGGCGGTGGCTTGGCGGATCGACATGGCATCGACCCTACCCCGGTTTCCAGCGCGGCGCAACAGTTGCGTCGGCAACCGAGGCACCGGGGCACTGGCTGCCCTGCCCTGCCCTGCCTGGGCCTGGCGCCTGCCAGACCCTCACCCGCCTTCGGCCCTGCCAGCGGCGGCCGGCTTGTTCGCCAGGCCCCAGGCGCAGCGCTCCTACATGGCCGCGCCAAGCTACTGGGAAAAGGCGATCATGCCGCCGTTACTCATCTTTTCGGACCAGGGCCCGGCTGCAGTCCTGCGGAAGGTGTGCCGACCGACGATCGGCATCCACCATCCTCACACCAGCAGCCGTTCCACCAGCCGCTGGTACAGCCCCGGCAACGCTTCCAGATCGTCCACGCGCACGTTCTCGTCCACCTGGTGGATGCTGGCATTGACCGGGCCTACTTCGATGCATTGCGCGCCCAATGGCGCGATGAAGCGTGCATCGGAGGTGCCGCCGCCGGTGCTTTCTTCTGGCGCGCGGCCGATGTGCTCGGCCAGCACCGCACGGGCGATGGCGCGCAGCGTGCCTTCCGGGGTGTAGAACGGCTCGCCGCTGCGATGCCACTTCAGCGTGTACTGCAGGCCATGCCGTTCCAGCAGTGCGGTGATCTCCGCCTCCAGCTTCGGCGCATCCCAGTGCGGGTTGTAGCGGATGTTGAAATCCACGTCGAGCTCACCGGGAATCACGTTGTTGGCACCGGTGCCGGCGTGGATGTTGGAGATCTGCAGGCTGGTCGGCGGGAAACTCTCGTAGCCTTCGTCCCAGCGCCGCGCGCATAGTTCTGCCAGGGCCGGCGCCGCCTGGTGAATCGGGTTGCGTGCCTTTTCCGGATACGCCACGTGGCCCTGCACGCCTTGGACGCGCAGTTTGGCCGACAGGCTGCCGCGACGTCCCACGCGCAGCAGATCGCCCAGCGTCGCGGTCGACGACGGCTCACCGGTGATGCACCAGTCGATGCGCTGCCCGCGTGCGGCGAACAGGCGTGCAACGTGGCGCACGCCATCGATGGCATCGCCCTCCTCGTCGCTGGTCAGCAGTACCGCCAGCGTGCCGGGATGGTCGGGATGGTCGGCGACGAACTGCTCGGCGGCCACCACGAACGCCGCCACGCTGCCTTTCATGTCGGCGGCACCGCGCCCATACAGCACGCCATCGCGGATATGTGGGGTGAACGGGTCGCTGGTCCAGGACTCGCGCGGGCCGGTGGGCACCACGTCAGTGTGGCCCAGCAGAACCAGCACCGGCGCGCCCTGGCCATGGGTCGCCCACAGATTGTCAACGTCGCCCAGGCGCAGATGATCGCACTGGAATCCGGCCTGCTTCAGCCGCGCCGCCAACAGCGCCTGGCAACCAGCATCGTCCGGCGTTACCGAAGGTCGCGCAATCAGCTCGCAGGTCAGGTCGAGGACCGCGCTCATGCGTCGCCCACGCCGAAGCGTGCCTTGAAACCATTGTCACTGAAACCCTGGCTGGCTTTGCCATCGGCGGTGACCACCAGCGGGCGCTTGATCAGCTGCGGATACTCGCGCAGCAGCAGCTTCCATTCGGCCTCGGAGTCCGCAGCCTTGCGGTTGTCCGGCAGCTGCCGCCAGGTGGTGGAGGACTTGTTGACCATCGCCGCCAGTCCCCCCAGCTGCGCGGCCCATTCCAGCAGCATTTCCGGGCTGGGTTTGTTCTCGCGGTAGTCGACGAAGGTGTACGGCACGCCGAAGCGGTCCAGCCACTTGGTCGCCTTCTTGCAGGTATCGCAGTTCTTCAAACCGTAGACAGTGGTGCTCATGGCCATCTGTGATGCTGGAAAACAGAGGGCCAGAATCTCACAACAGGCGCTCGGACACGACCCGGAACGGCACTCTCGGCAAGCGGAAGGCCAGGCCCGATGCAAGCGCCACGCCCATCGCCTGCAGGCGCGGGCACTGCAGCTCGCGTTCCAGGCGCAGCGGCTGCAGGTTGTCGAGGTCTACCGGCAGCGCGACGCGGGTGCTGGCCCAGCGACAGTCGCAGGTGCGGGCGATGGCCTCGTCCTGGCAGGTGAGGAAACGCAGGAGGGCCTGATGGCCACCGAAGGCGGCGCCGGCATCGGCCAGCGCCGCGACAGTGCGCGGCGCAGTCGGGTCCAGCGCAGGCGTGCAGCAGGCGCGGCAGCATCCGCCCCAACAGGGTGTCGGACGGATGCCGGTAGATCGCGGACTGCGCCAGATCCTCCGGCGCAGCCACCTTCAGTCGGCCAGGCCGCGCAGCAGGTCGTTGACGCTGGTCTTGCTGCGGGTCCTGGCATCAACCTGCTTGACGATCACCGCGCAGTACAGCGAATGCGTACCGTCCTTGCTCGGCAGCGAGCCGGACACCACCACGCTGTACGGCGGGATGTAGCCGTAGGTGATCTCGCCGGTGGCACGGTTGTAGATGCGGGTGCTCTGGCTGAGGAACACGCCCATGCCGATCACGCTGTGGTGTCCGACCACCACGCCTTCCACCACTTCCGAACGCGCACCGATGAAGCAGTGGTCTTCAATGATGGTCGGGCTGGCCTGCAGGGGTTCCAGCACGCCGCCAATGCCGGCACCGCCGGACAGGTGGCAGTGCTGGCCGATCTGCGCGCACGAACCCACGGTGGCCCAGGTATCGACCATGGTGCCCTCACCGACATAGGCACCGATGTTGGTGAAGCTCGGCATCAGCACCACGTCCTTGCCGAAGTACGTACCGCGGCGGGCAATGGCGCCCGGCACCACGCGCACGCCACCACGGCGGAACTTCGCTTCGTCATAACCGGCAAAACGCGATTCGACCTTGTCCCAGAACGGCGCCGGACGTGCGTCGACCACGGCCATGTCGTTGACGCGGAAATACAGCAGCACGGCCTTCTTCAGCCACTCGTTGACCTTCCAGCCACCGTGGCCGTCCGGTTCGGCAACGCGGAATTCGCCGCTTTCCAGGCCATCGATCACACGGTTGACCAGCGGCCTGGTCGAGCCTTCCAGTTCGTGAAGGGTCAGCGTGGCGCGGCGTTCGAAGGCACTTTCGATGCCGAACTTCAGTTCTTCCACGCCCGGCGCGGCCGGCTTGCGCAGCGACTTGCGGGCGATGGTTTCGGCGCGTGCGGCTTCTGCGCTCTTGGCCGGGGCCTTCTTCGGTGCCGCCACCTTCTTCGCCGGCGCCTTCACCACCGCGGCTTTCTTCGGCGCGGCGGCCTTCTTCGCGGCCGGCACGGCGGCAGTTTTCTTGGCCGCTGCGCTCTTGGCGGTGGCAGCAGTCTTCTTAACAGGCTTGGTGGCCATCAGGCGGGGTCTCCGGCGTTTCGATCAGGGTCCAGGCAGGCCAGCATCGCGTCATGCAGCTGCTGCCGGGCAGGTTCAGTCAGGGGGAGGTCGTGTTCGTCACTGATCACGAAGGTGTCTTCGGCGCGTTCGCCGAACGTGGCAATGCGTGCATCATGCACGCGCAGGCCCTGGTTGCGCAGCACGAACGCCACGTCGGCCAGCAGGCCGGGGCGGTCGGGTGCGACCAGGGCAAAACGGGTTGCGCCCGGTTCATCGCGGAACTCGATGCGCGGCGCGAAGCGGAAATGGCGCAGCTGGCGTGGCACCACCCGACGCGACGGGCGCAGGCGCGACAGGTCACCACTGAGTGCCTCGCGCAGCGCGGCCTCCAGGTTGGCGCTGCTGCCATCGGCGAAGCTGTCGGCCGGATTCACTTCGAAGGTATCGAAAATGGTGTCGGCCGGGCCATCCAGCACGCGCGCGCGATGGATCCCGTAGCCCTTGCGGTCCAGGGTCATCACGATGGCGGCAAACAGGCCGTCGCGGTCCGGCGAATGCACGAACACTTCCAGTGCCGGGTCGTCGACACTGATGCGGCGCACCTTCACCAGCGTCTGGCCCTGTTTCACCGGTACCAGCGCGGCGGCCTGCCAGGCCAGCTGCTCGGGGCGCAGGCGAATGAAGCCCTCATCCGGCATCACGGCGAACTGGCGGTCGATGGTGGCGTCGTCGTAACCCTGCTCGCGCACCAGTGCGCGCACGCTGTCGCGCGCCTCTGCCACGCGCTCGGCCGCCGGTACCGGATGCTCGAGCCCTTCGCGCAGCGCGCGCCGGGTGGCGAAATACAGATCGGCCAGCAGGCGGTCCTTCCACGCGTTCCACAGCTTCGGACTGGTGCCGGCGATATCAGCGCAGGTCAGCAGGTACAGATAGTCGAGGCGGTCGCGGCTGCCCACCAGGGTGGCGAAGCGATGGATCACCACCGGGTCGGCGATGTCCTGCTTCTGCGCGGTCACCGACATGCGCAGGTGCTGTTCGACCAGCCACGCCACCAGTTCGGTATCGGACGTGCTCAGCGCATGCGCCTGGCAGAACGCGCGCGCATCGACCGCGCCCAGTTCGGAATGGTCGCCGCCGCGGCCCTTGGCAATGTCATGGAACAGGCCGGCCAGCAGCAGCAGCTCCGGCTTGCGCAGGCGCGGCCAGACTTCATGGGCGATCGAGAAGCGTTCGTCGGCACGGCTGCTGGCGAACAGGCCGATGTTGCGCAGGACCATCAGCGTGTGCTGGTCGACGGTATAGACATGGAACAGGTCGAACTGCATGCGCCCGCTGACCTGGGCGAACGCGGGAATCCACTGGCCGAGCACGCCCAGCCGCGCCATGCGCGAAAGCGTATCGACCGGGCGTTGGCCACGCAGCAGGGTCATGAACTGCTCGCGCGCGTCGGTGTCGGCCTGGTCGTAGGCCGGCAGCAGCGGCAGCGCTTCGGCCAGCGCGCGCGCGGTCAGCGAATGCAGGCCGCGTACCTGCGGATTGTTGGCCCAGCTGGAGAACAGCGCAAACACCTGGCCGATATCGCCACGCGGCCAGTCGGCCTCGTTGGCGGCCAGGTAGCCGCGGCGCAGGGAGAAGCCCACGGTCAGCGGTTCCGGCTGCGCTTCGCCATCGAACTGTTCCTCGAAGCGCTGCAGCAGGCGGTCGCTGATCCGCCGCACCACCAGCGCGGCGCGGTAGAAGCCCTGCATCATCTTCTCGACACCGAGGTTCTCGGCGTCGTCTTCGAAGCCCAGGCGCGCGGCCAGGGTCTTCTGGTAATCGAAACGCAGGCGCTCTTCCGGGCGACGTGCTACCAGGTGCAGGCCGAAGCGCAACCGCGCCAGCACCGCACGTTCGCGCTTGAGCGCCGCGGCTTCGTCGGCACCCAGATGGCCGAGCCCGACCAGGGCTTCCAGATCGCGCACGCCGAAGGCGCGCAGTGCCATCCAGCCCAGCGTGTTGAGATCGCGCAGGCCACCGGGGCCATCCTTCAGGTCCGGCTCCAGGTTGTCGGCGGTATCGCCGAAACGCTGGTGCCGGTTGCGCAGCTCTTCCAGCTTGGCCAGGAAGAACGCGCGTGCCGGCCACAGTTCGCGGTCGTCGATGGCCTCGCGCAGCGCGCGGCGCGCCGCATCATCAGCCAGGATCGGGCGCGCCTCGATCAGCGCGGTCAGCACGGTCTGGTCCGTCGCCGCCTCGCGGCACTGGGATGCAGAACGCACCGCATGGCTGACCGCCAGCCCGCAATCCCACAGCAGCGCAAACAGGCGCGCCAGTGCCGCTTCGTGCGCCAGCTGTGCCGGCGGGCCGCCGAACACCAGCAGGTCGATGTCCGAGCGCGGGAACAGCTCACCGCGCCCATAGCCGCCCACCGCGAACAGCGACAGGCCACTCTCGACTGGCAGGCAGCGCTGCCACGCCAGGCGGATCAGATGGTCGGCGGCACGCGCGCGCAGCGCCAGCAGGCGCTCGATGTTGTCGCCCTGGTCGAAGCGGCGGTACAGGCGCGCGTCGGCCTGCTGCAGCGCCTGGCGCGCGGCAGCAGCCCAGTCCGGGTCGTTGAGCGACGCGGCCGGCGTGTCCAGCAGCGAACTCGCCGGCAGCATCCTCAGGAGACCTGCGACTCGCCCGGCGACAGCGTCAGCACGTCGACGCCGGTCTCGGTGACCGCGATCATGTGCTCCCACTGCGCCGACAGCTTGCGGTCCTTGGTCACCACGGTCCAGCCATCCGGCAGCACCTTGTTGTAACGGGTGCCCTCGTTGATCATCGGTTCGATGGTGAAGGTCATGCCCGGCTGCAGCACCAGGCCCTGGCCCGGGCGGCCGTAATGCACCACCTGCGGCTCGTCGTGGTAGACCTTGCCGATGCCGTGGCCGCAGTACTCGCGCACCACGCTGAAACGCTCGCCTTCGGCATAGCTCTGGATGGCATGGCCGATGTCGCCCAGGGTTGCGCCCGGACGCACCGCACGGATGCCGCGCCACATCGCTTCGTAGGTGGTTTCCACCAGGCGGCGGGCCATCACCGACGGCGTGCCGACGAAGTACATGCGGCTGGTGTCGCCGTGCCAGCCGTCCTTGATGACGGTAACGTCGATATTGATGATGTCGCCATCCTTCAGCACCTTCCCTTCGCTGGGAATACCGTGGCAGATGACGTTGTTGACCGAGGTGCACACGGTCTTCGGGAAGCCGCGGTAGCCGACGTTGGCCGGAATCGCGCCCTGCACGTTCACGATGTGGTCGTGGCAGATGCGGTCCAGCTCCTCGGTGGTGACACCGGGCTTGACGTGGGGGGTGACGATGTCGAGCACTTCGCTGGCCAGGCGGCCGGCGATGCGCATCATCTCGATTTCCTGCGGGGTTTTCAGATTCACGCTCATGGCGCCCATTATCGCCGATCCCGCTGCAATCTGAACGAACGCCACCCAACTGGCGATCCGGGGCATGCACGGTTCCGGCAAGGAAAGTGAAAGCGTGACGATCTCCACCCTTTCGCACGCCTGTTTATCACGGATTACAGACACTTACCCGCAGAAGCTGGCTACGACCGTTGTCAAAGCGGCCCCGAACCTGCCGCCTTCGCCTTGTTCAACAGACCTTCGGGTCAGGGAGGTTGTCCATGCGATCCACGCTCCGCTCACCGCTCGCCTGGGTCCTGACCGGACTGTTGCTGGCCGGCCCCGCACTGGCCGCCGACACCACGACCTTCAACGTGACCCTGGTGGTCACCAAGGCCTGCACCATCACGGCGGCGGCGGCCACCAACGTTGACTTCGGCACGGCGGCCTCGACCACGGCGACCCCCACCCTGGGCCAGGGCACGGTGACCGCCCAGTGCTCGGCCCTGACCCCGTACACGATTTCGCTGAACGCGGGCGCCAATGCCAGCACCGCCAACGACGTCACCACCCGCCGGATGAAGAACACCAACGCCGCGGTGACCGCCAACAACTTCGTTGGCTACCAGCTCTACCAGGACGCCGCTCATACCCTGGTCTGGGGTGCAACCTCGGGCACCAACACCCAGGCCGGCATCGGCACTGGCCTGGCCGTGCCCTACATCGTCTACGGCCAGATCCTGAACCTGAGCACCAACAACCCGGCCACCGGCAACTACCTGGATACGGTCACCGCCACGATCACCTATTGATGGAGCACGCCCGCATGGCCGGACCCCGCCCGTGGCGCGCCACCGGCGTGGCGCTGCTCGCCCTCTCCCTGCTGGCCGCAGCCCCTGCCGGTGCCACCAGCCTCCAGGTCGCCCCCACCAGCCTGCAGCTTGAGGCCCGCCAGCGCGCCGGCGAACTGTGGCTGACCAACAGTGGCACCTCGCCGGTCAGGCTGCAGGTGCGGGTCTTCCGCTGGGTACAGCAGGATGGCCAGGAACAACTGCTGCCCACCGAGGAACTGCTGGCCACCCCTCCGATGCAGGAACTGGGCGCGGGCCAGCAGCAGCTGGTACGGGTCATGCGCCCGAACCACGAACCGCCTGCGGCACAGCAGTACTACCGGCTGATCGTCGACGAGGTGCCTGATCTGGCGACCCGCGCCAACGGCATGCAGTTCGTGCTGCGCTATTCGATTCCGGTGTTCGTGCAACCCTCGGGCGGCAAGCTGGCGCCGCGCCTGCAGGCCAGCCTGGTGCGGCTGCAGGACGGACGCAACGGCGTGGAGGTGGCCAACACCGGCAACAGCTATGCACAGATCGCCGACCTGGCGCTGGGCAGCGTCCAGCGCCCGCGCATCGTGCACCCCGGTCTGCTGGGCTATGTACTGCCCGGGCAGGTGATGCGCTGGCCGATCGAGCGCACGGCCATCGACCGCGACAACGACCAGATCACGGCCAAGCTCAATGGCGAGTCGGAACAGACGCCGCTGTCGCCGCCACCGGCTCGCTGAGGCGTTGATGGGCGCGCTGTTTGCTGCCCTGGCTCCTGCGGCGACCGAAGCCGCCGATGTGTCCGGCGTGGCTGCCGCCGGGGCTGCGGACGTCTCCGCGGTGTCGGCCGACGCGATCCTGCCCGCCCCCACGCCCCTGACCGCCAGCCAGACCCTGTACCTGGACGTCTCGCTCAACAGCACGCCCCGCGGCCTGCTGCCGTTCACTGAAACCCGTGGCCGGCTGCAGGCCAGTCCGGAAGTGCTGCGCCAGCTCGGCTTCAGCGCCCGCGGCGATGCGCCGGTCTATCTGGACCAGATCAGCGGGGCCGTTGTGCGCTACGACGCGCATATGCAGACCCTTGCCCTGGACGTGCCGCTGGACCAGCTGACCCTGCCGACCACCGTGCTCAGCCAGCCGCAGACCCGGGCACCGGCCAGCACCGCCTCGCCCGGCCTGCTGCTGAACTACGACGTGTATGGCAACCGGGTCGACATGCTCGGCAACCTCAGCCTCAGCTCGGAGCTGCGCCTGTTCGGGATCGGCAACGGCACCGTCGAGAACACAGCGATCAGCCGGCGCTACCAGCAGCCCGGCGACCGTCGCTGGCGCGGTGAGAGCGTGCGCCTGGATACGCGCTGGAGCCTGGATTTCCCCGACAAGGCGATGACGCTGGAGGTCGGCGATTTCTACAGCGGCTTCGTCGACTGGACCCGTCCGGTGCGTCTGGGCGGCCTGCAGATCGGCCGCAACTACGGCCTGCAGCCGTATCGCGTACTCACCCCCACGCCCAGCTTCCTCGGCCAGGCGGTGGTGCCGTCCACGGTAGAGCTGTACGTCGATGGCCTGCGCCAGTACAGCGGGCAGGTGCCGGTCGGTCCGTTCCAGCTGGCCGCGCAACCCGGCATCAGCGGCACCGGCAGCGCACAGGTGGTGGTGACCGATGCATTCGGGCGCATGCAGACGCTGGATTTCAGTTTCTATGGCACCCAGCAGCTGCTGGCCAAGGGCCTGTCGGACTGGTCGGCCGGCGTTGGCCGCCTGCGTGAGGATTTCGGCCAGCGTTCCTTCGCCTACGACGATCGCACCGTGGCCAGTGCCAGCTGGCGAGGCGGTATCAGCGACACCTTTACCGGCGAAGCACATGCCGAAGGCGGCGGCGGCCTGGCCCAGGCCGGCATCGGCGGCTGGTGGCTGCTCGGCGGCGCGGGCGTGTTCAACGCCGCCTATGCGCACAGTGACTATCACGGCCTGCGGGGCGGGCAATGGGCACTGGGCTACAGCTGGAACAACCGCCGACTCAACTTCAATCTGCGCAGCGTGCGCAGCCATGGCGATTACCGCGACCTGGGCGCACTGCAGGGCAGCCTGCCGCCGAGCATCAGTGAACAGGCCACGGTCGGCGCCGATCTGCTGCGGCTGGGCACGCTCAGCGCCAGCTACCTGCGCCTGCGCTATCCCGACGGAGACGACAACCGCTACGCCAGTCTGTTCTGGTCACGCACCTGGAGCCAGCGGTGGTCGGCCTACCTGTCGGTGAACCAGAACCTGGACAAGAGCGATGACCGCAGCATCTACCTGTCGGTCACCGCCAGCCTGGGCAACAACCGCCAGGCCAGCCTCTCCAGCCAGCGCAACGGCGACAGCCAGAGCTGGGTAGCGGACGTGACCCAGCCGGTGCCCGGCGACGGCAGCGCCGGCGGCGTCGGTTGGCGCGCGCAGGTGCGCCATGGCGAGGACGGCAATGGCGGCCTGGCCGAAGTCGGCATCCTCAATGACGTCGGTCGCTACTCATTCGGCGCCTCGCGCCAGGGCGGCCTGAACTATGCCTACGCCAGCGCCAGTGGCAGCCTGGTGTGGATGGGCGGGCATGCCTTCGCCACCCGCGAAGTCTCCGACGCGTTCGCAGTCATCAGCACCAACGGCGTAGGCGGCGTGCCGGTGCGGCTGGAAAACCGGCTGATCGGCGTGACCGATGATCGCGGCCTGCTGCTGGTCAGCCCACTGCTGTCCTGGCAGCGCAACCGCGTCTCCATCGACACCCTGGACCTGCCCGAGGACATGCGCGCCGATCGCATCGAAGACTGGGTGACACCCCGCCAACGCGCCGGTACCCGCGTGACCTTCGCGCTGCGTTCGCGGCCGTCGTTGAACCTGACCCTGCACGGCATGGACGGGCAACCGCTGGAGGTCGGCAGCGAGGTGCAGCTGCCGGACGGGCGACAGGCGCTGGTGGGCTATGACGGGCTGCTGTACCTGGAAGACGTGTCCGCCGGCAGCGTGCTGTACATCACCACCAGCCGCGGGCAATGCAGGGTGAAGGTACCGGACGTGCCCAAGGTGGTGGCTTCCGGCGCGCGACCGAAGCCGGCACCGCTGGCGTGCATCCCGGAGGTAGCGCCATGAGGACGTTGCTGCTCGGCCTGCTGCTGGTCGCCGGCCTGCTGGCGGCGGCACCGGCCCGCGCCGTCGCGGTGTGCGCCGCCGTCGCCGACCCGACGCTGCCGTTTGGCAACGTCAACAGCAATGCCCCCGGTGCAACCACCGGCACGCTCAACATCACCGTGACCTGCACCACTGCCGCGCTGAGCGTGCTGGCCACTACCGGCGTGCGGGTCTGCGTGGGCATCGGCGCCGGCAGCGGCGGCGGCAGCAGCTCCAGCTGGCGGACGATGAAGACCAGCACCAGCGACAGCATGAACTTCCAGCTCTACAACACCTCCAACTTCAGCCAGGTGACCGGGTTGACCCCGCGCGGCTCGCCGCCGGCGCAGGAGCTGACCCTGACCTACAACGTGCCCCTGACCGGCGGCAGCGGCACGCAGACCACGCAGCTGTCCGCACAGATCCCCGCCAATCAGATCCTGGCGTCAGGCGCCTACAGCAGCACCTTCAACGGCGCCAACGTGGTGCTGACCTGGGCCTGGAACGAGGTCCTGCTCGGCAATGCCACGGTGCCCGCCAACTGCAACGGCGGCGCCACCGGCACCAACAGCATCAGCAACGCCTTCAGCTTCACCGCCACCGCCAACGTGCTGCCGCAGTGCGGCAGCTACGTCACCACCAACATGGACTTCGGCAACGTCACCGGCGGCATTCCCGCCAACATCGACCGGACCGCCACCTTGACCCTGACCTGCCTGAAGAACACGGCCTACCAGGTCAGCCTCAACAACGGCCAGAACAACCCCTCCGCCACCAGCACGCGGCGCATGGCCACCACCATCGGCGGCAGCACCTACTACCTCACCTACGAGCTGTACCGCAATGCCGCGCGCAGCTTGCGCTGGGGCAACACCCTCAACGTCGATACCGTTGGCGGCACCGGAAGTGGCAGCGCGCAGCAGCTGACCATCTATGGCCGGGTGCCGCCGGTCACCGGCCAGCCCCCGGCCGGCATCTATAACGATGTGGTGCAGGTGACCATCACCTATTGACCGGCGGGCCGACCAACGGTCGGCACCCACCGGGGTTTCGGCAGATCCACGTCATGCGTGGATGCGCGCATCATTCCTGTGCCAGGAGCAGTCGTGTGCCAGGAGCAGTCGACTGACAGTCGACGCTACAGATTCGGCCGATCCAGCCGATACCGCGCAGCGAGATCTTTCAGCACGGTGATTGCCAGGTGGCTCGCGCATTTCTGATCGGGGCGATACTGTTCGCCAGCACATTGGCGTGGGCCGAACCCGGCCCCAGCAACCTGCAGATCCGCCTGACCGTGGTCGAAGCCTGCCGCGATGACCCCGGCAGCACCCACTGCCCCGCACCCCACCAGCGCAGCGACACACCGCAACTTCCGCCCCAGGTCCGCGAGCTCGCGCCTCCCGCCGACGGCGAAGACACGACGTCCGCCGTGACCGTCATCTACTGATGCGGGCACTTCTGACCCTGCTGGCGATGCTGCTGGCGTTGCCTGCCGCGGCATTGGACCTGTTGCCGACCACACTGCAGCTGCCCGCCGAAGGTGGCCAGGGCGAACTTTGGCTCTTCAACCCCGGTCCCGGCCGCTGGCAGGGCCGGGTACAGATCCTTGCGTGGGACCAGCAGACCGACGCGGACATGCTGCGTCCCACCGACCAGGTGCTCGCCAGCCCCACCCTGCTCGACATCCCGCCCGGCGTCCGACAGCGCATCTGGCTGCTGCCACGCCAGCCGGCATCCGCTGTCGGCGAACAGGCCTATCGGGTCGTCCTGGCCCCCACTACGCCAGGCCTGCAGCGCTATTCGCTGCCGTTGTTCCGCGGGCACGCCACGCCAATGACCCAATCGCGGCTGCATGCAGGGATCGAACCCGGCCAGTCACATACCTTCCTGCGACTGAGCAACACCGGTACCCTGCACGCACGCCTGAACGATCTCGCCTACATCACCAGCGGCGGTCAGCGCACCCTGCTGCTGCCCGGCCTGGCCGGGTATCTGCTGGCCGGCCATGAGCGCCGCTGGGCCCTGCCCGCCCGCGCTGATGGCTACGCCGGCGGTCATTTCCAGGCCCGGCTGCAGGATGGCCGCGTGATCGATCTGGTCGCTCCAGGCCCGGCAATTGCAGCCAGCGCACCGAGCGGGCTATAATCGACCGGATTCCTGCCGCCTGCGTGCGCGGGAACCCGTCCACACCGGACGTCACCGGTGAATCCACACCTGCTGCCCCCATCCGTGCCGGGGTGCTCCGCAAGGAGTTCGGCCACGGAGGCAACAGGGAAGCCCAACCCCGGAACCGATCGCGCTTCCACGCGTCCCGCATACCTATCCCCGCGGGCGGAATCGCTGGTTCCATATCAGGAGTATTGCAATGCCCCAGGTCACCATGCGTCAGATGCTGGAAGCCGGCGTCCACTTCGGCCACCAGACCCGCTACTGGAACCCCAAGATGGCTCCGTACATCTTCGGCGCCCGCGGCAAGATCCACATCATCAACCTGGAAAAGACCGTCCCGCTGTTCAACGACGCGATGAACTTCATCTCGTCGGTTGCCCAGAAGCGCGGCACCGTCCTGTTCCTGGGCACCAAGCGCAGCGCCCGCGAAACCATCAAGGAAGAAGCCGAGCGTTGCGGCATGCCGTTCATGAACCAGCGCTGGCTGGGCGGCACCCTGACCAACTTCCGTACCGTCAAGCAGTCGGTTGCCCGCCTGAAGGAACTGGAAGCCGGTGAAACCGACGGCACCTTCGAGAAGCTGGTCAAGCACGAAGTGCTGGGCCTGCGTCGCGAGCGCGACAAGCTGGAAGCCTCGCTGGGCGGCATCAAGGACATGAACCGCCTGCCGGACGCCATCTTCGTGATCGACATCGGCCACGAAGACATCGCGATCAAGGAAGCCAAGAAGCTGGGCATCCCGGTCATCGCCGTGGTCGACACCAACTACAACCCGGAACTGGTGGACTACGCCATCCCGGGCAACGACGACGCCATCCGCGCTGTGCAGCTGTACGCCCGCGCCGCTGCCGACGCCGTGCTGGAAGGCAAGGCTGCTGCTCCGCACGCTGCTTCGGTGCGTGAGGAAGAGTTCGCTGAAGCCGCTGCTGAAGGCGAAGAGAAGCCGGCCCGCCGCGCTCCGGCCAAGAAGGCTGCCAAGAAGGGCGACGACGCCCAGGCCTGATCCAGGCCCGGGGTGGACGCCCGGCGTCCACCCTCCCTGCGCGCAGCCTTTGGCGCGTGACAGGACCGTGTCACACGGGCCGGCCACCATGCCGGCCCAACCCCTTTCTTTCGTGAGGTAATCCCGTGGAAATCACTGCTTCCCTGGTCAAGGAACTGCGCGAGCGCACCGGCGCCGGCATGATGGAATGCAAGAAGGCGCTCACCGAAGCCAACGGCGACATCGACGCTGCTGCTGAAGCCATGCGCAAGTCCGGCGCCGCCAAGGCCGACAAGAAGGCTGACCGCGTGGCCGCCGAAGGCCGTCTGGGCCTGGCCCAGGATGGCGGCAAGGCCGTGCTGGTCGAAGTCAACTCGGAAACCGACTTCGTCGCCAACGATGACAACTTCAAGTCCTTCGTCAATGCCGTTGCCGCTGCCGCCCTGGCATCGGGCGCCACCGACGTCGAAGCCGTGAAGGCTGCCAAGCTGGCCGATGGCCGCACCGTTGAAGAAGCCCGCGCCACCGCCGTGCAGACCCTGGGTGAGAACATCCAGATCCGTCGCATGGTGAATGTCGACACCACCGGCAACATCGGTGCGTATGTCCACACCAACGGCAAGGTCGGCGTTCTGGTCGATCTGATCGGCGGCGACGTCGAGCTGGCCCGTGGCCTGGCCATGCACGTGGCTGCGCTGAAGCCGCCGCACAACAAGGCTGCGGACGTTCCGGCCGACTTCGTCGAGAAGGAAAAGGAAATCGAGCTGGCCAAGATGTCCGAAAAGGACAAGGCCAAGCCGGCCGACATCCTGGAAAAGATCATCAGCGGCAAGATCAACAAGATCGTCAGCGACGTGACCCTGTACGGCCAGACCTACGTGCTGGGCGACACCACCGTCGAGCAGGTGGTCAAGGCCGCTGGCGCCGATGTTGCTGGCTTCAAGCTGCTGATCGTCGGCGAAGGCATCGAGAAGGTGGTGGAAGACTACGTCGCCGAAGTTGCCAAGGCGATGCAGGTCTGATTCCAGCCTTCCGGCTGTGAAGCAACCAGAAGGAGCCGCGGGAGACCGCGGCTCTTTTTTTATGCCGGCGGCCCTGTGGGGTGCGCACAGCGGCACCTTTGCGTTGCGCGCGAATCAAGCCGATACTCGGCACAGGGAATCAACAGTCATTTAGCAGGAACGAAAATCGCGGACTGTGATGCATTCCTAGGTATTCTTGTCCCAATGGAATTGAACGACCCGACATGCCTCCCGAGCTGACAGCTGCCCTGGCGCTCTGCCGCAACCTGCCCTCGCCACCCGGTATTGCCCTGCGCATCATCGAACTGGCACAGGACCCGGAAGCGGATATCGCCACCGCCGCCGACATCATCGCCATCGACATGGCGCTGAGCGCTCGCATGCTGCGCATCGCCAATTCGCCGCTGTACGCCAGCCGCCGTCGGATCGAGAACCTCGGCCAGGCACTGACCATGCTCGGCCTGAATGCCACGATCAGCCTGGCCCTCGGCTTCACCGTCACCCAGGGACTGACCGGCGGCACCGGCGCCGACCACGACCTGCGCCAACGCGCCTGGAAGCGCAGCATCCTCAGCGCGCTGGCCGCCAGCCAGCTGGGCCAGGCACGCGGCCTGCGCCGGCTGGAAGAACTGATGCTGGCCGGCCTGCTGCAGGACCTGGGCGTACTGTGCCTGGCCCAGGCCGAATCGGAGCGCTACCTGCCGCTGCTGCGCGAAGCACGCGACAACATCGATCTGGTCGCGCGCGAGCGCGACGAACTGGGCTGCAGCCACGCCGAGGTCGGCGCCTGGGTGGCCGAGCAGTGGGGCCTGCCGCGCTACCTGGTGGAGAGCATCAGCCACAGCGAAGACCTGGACGCCGCGGAGTCGCCGTTCCAGGCCTGCGTGCAGCTGTCCGGTGCCGTGGCCGACATCTGGCTGGACGATGACGCCGATGCCGCCCGCGAGCGCGCCCTGCAGCAGGTGCATGACCGCCTTGAACTGGACAGCGCCCGTTTCGACCAGGTCCTGACCCGCATCAGCGAGGCCCTGCCGGACATCGCCAGCCTGTTCGAGGCCGGCCTGAATTCCCCCTCGCGGGTGCGCGAGCTGATCGACCACGCGCAGGAGCTGGCCACCCTGCGCAACCTGCGCGAACTGCAGGATGCCGACCAGGCCCGTCGCCGCGCTGACGAATTCGAAGCCCGGGCCAAGCGCCTGGCCGACCAGGCCCATCGAGATGCCCTCACCGGCGTGCTCAACCGGCGCCAGCTGGAAGCCGTGCTGGAGCAGGAATTCCTGCGCGCCGGTCGCCAGGGCTGGCCGCTGTCGGTGGCCTTCATCGACCTGGACGACTTCAAGAAGATCAACGACGCCCATGGCCACCTGACCGGCGACGAGGTGCTGCGGGCCTTTGCCGGCAAACTGCAGGGCCAGCTGCGCCACAGCGACACCGTGGCCCGCTTCGGCGGCGAGGAGTTCGTCGCGCTGCTGCCCAACACCAGCGAAACGGTAGCACTGGACGTGATCCGCCGGGTGCTGGCCAACATCGTTGCCACGCCGATGGCCGAACTGGAGGGCGGCCCGCTGTTCGTCACCTTCTCCGCCGGCGTGGCCACCCAGGGCGGCTACGAACGCTTCGCCGACGTGCAGGACCTGCTGCGCGCCGCCGACGACGTGCTGTACCGCTCCAAGAACCTCGGCCGCAACCGGGTGATCGCGCGCTCCCCCGGCGCCCTCGGCCACGACGAGCTGTCAGCGACCGCGGGCGCCGAGCTGGGCTGAACCGGAAGCCCCGGATGACCGGGGCGAACGCCAGGATTTTACGCCGCAGTGCACAAAACACTATGGCCCGACGCCGCATGCGCGTAGAATCGCCCGCGATTTCCACGCACCCGAGGTCCCCATGTCCAAGCTCGCCTATCGCCGCATCCTTCTGAAACTGTCCGGGGAGGCGCTGATGGGAGATGAGGACTACGGCATCGACCCGAAGATCATCAACCGCCTGGCCCGTGAGGTCATCGAAGCCCAGCAGGCCGGTGCCGAAGTGGCCCTGGTGATCGGCGGCGGCAACATCTTCCGCGGCGCCGGCCTTGCCGCAGGCGGCATGGACCGGGTCACCGGCGACCAGATGGGCATGCTGGCCACGGTCATCAATGCCCTGGCCATGCAGGACGCCCTGGAGAAGCTGGGCGCCAAGGCGCGCGTGATGAGCGCGATCAAGATCAACGACGTGTGCGAGGACTACATCCGCCGCCGCGCCATCCGCCACCTGGAAAAGGGCCGCCTGGTGATCTTCGCCGCCGGCGTCGGCAGCCCGTTCTTCACCACCGACTCCGGCGCCGCCCTGCGCGCGATCGAGATCG
Organism: Stenotrophomonas sp. YJH_SMC_25; assembly: GCF_059369595.1. NCBI lineage: Bacteria > Pseudomonadati > Pseudomonadota > Gammaproteobacteria > Lysobacterales > Lysobacteraceae > Stenotrophomonas > Stenotrophomonas sp. YJH_SMC_25. Next base: position 199,703 of record NZ_JCAFSV010000005.1, read on the forward strand.
GTGCCGACCTGCTGCTGAAGGCCACCAAGGTCGATGGCGTGTACGACAAGGACCCGAACAAGCACAGCGATGCGGTCCGCTTCGACAGCCTGAGCTATGACGAAGTGATCCGCCGCGGCCTGGAAGTGATGGATACCGCCGCCTTCGCACTGGCCCGCGACAGCGACCTGCCGATGCGCGTGTTCGACATGGGCCAGCCGGGCGAGCTGCTGAAGATCCTCAACGGCGAGAACATCGGCACCCTGGTCCAGGGCCGCGATCCGGCCTGAGCCTGAGCGCGCGGCGACAACCGGGCCGATTCAGGCCCGGCAGCGTCCCGTATTCGCCTATAATCGCCCGATTCCAGATACATCCAGGACCGGGCGATGCTCAACGACATCAAGAACAACGCGCAGACGCGCATGGCCAAGAGCATCGACGCTCTGAAGCACACCCTCACCTCCATCCGGACCGGGCGTGCCACGCCGGCCCTGCTGGACCGCGTGACGGTCAATGCCTACGGCAACGCCAGCACCCCGCTGAACCAGGTTGCCTCGATCTCCAACGCCGATGCGCACTCGCTGCTGGTCACCCCGTTCGACAAGGGCATGATCAAGGAGATCGAGAAGGGTCTCTACAACGCCGAGTTCACCCCGAACACGCTGGGCACCGCGATCCGCATCAACATGCCGCCGCCGACCGAAGAGCGCCGCAAGGAGCTGGTCAAGCAGGTGCAGAAGGAAGGCGAAGGCGCCAAGATCGCGATCCGCAACATCCGTCAGGACGCGAACAAGGAAATCGCCAAGCTGGTCAAGGACAAGGCGATCAGCGAGGACGAGAAGAAGCGCGGTGAGGACGACATCCAGAAGTTGACCGACACCAACATCAAGGACGTCGACAAGGTCGTTGCCGACAAGGAAAAAGAACTGCTGTCGGTCTGAAGTCGATGCCTTCAGTCCCGCCTCCGTTGCCGGCCACCCTGCCCCGCCACGTCGCCATCATCATGGATGGCAACGGGCGCTGGGCACAGCAGCGCCGCCGCCCGCGCGTGATCGGCCATCGTGCCGGCGCGCGCGCGGTCAACCGCACCATCGAGCGCTGCCTTGAACTGGGCATTCCGGCGCTGACCCTGTTCGCGTTTTCCAGCGAGAACTGGGGCCGGCCGCAGGAAGAAGTCGACGCCCTGATGAAGCTGTTCCTCGGCGCGCTCGACCGCGAAGTGGACGAACTGCACCGACGCGGCGTGCGCGTACGCTTCATCGGCGAACGCGAGCGCTTTGGTGCCGGACTGGTCAGCCGCATGCAGCTGGCCGAGCAGCGCACCGCCGACAACACCACCCTGACCCTGTCGATCGCCGCCAGTTACGGCGGTCGCCAGGACATCGCCCGTGCCGCGCGCGCACTGGCCGCTGAAGTCGCCGCAGGACGCCTGCTGCCCGAACAGATCGACGAATCGCTGCTGGGCAGCCAGGTCGCCCTGGCCGACCTGCCGCCGCCGGATCTGTTCATCCGCACCGGTGGCGACACCCGCATCAGCAACTTCCTGCTGTGGCAACTGGCCTACACCGAGCTGTGGTTCACCGAGGCGCTGTGGCCGGACTTCGATGCCGCCCTGCTGCAGCAGGCGCTGGATGCCTATGGCAGCCGCGAGCGTCGTTTCGGCCTGACCAGCGCCCAGATCGCCGCACTGGCCACCGAGACCTCCAGCCCATGACCAAGACCCGAGTCCTCGCCGCGCTGATCATGGCGCCGCTCGCCATTGCCGCGATCCTGCTGCTGCCGACGCAATGGCTGGCCGCCGCCGCCGCCGCCGTGCTGCTGATCGGCCTGTGGGAATGGCTGAAGCTGGCCGGCATCGAAGACACCCTCGCGCGCACCGTGCTGCTGGTGCTGAACCTGCTGCTGATGGTGCTGCTGGTGTGGGCCGATGGCAGCACGCTGGTGCTGTTCCAGATCACCACACTGGCAGGCGTTGCCTGGTGGCTGGCGGCGCTGGCCTGGCTGCGCTTCTTCAACTTTGGCGCCCAGCCGACGGCCCCCTCCCGGATCGTGAAGATGCTGGCCGGCACCCTGGCCATCGTTCCTGCCTGGGCAGCGCTGGTGCTGATCCACGCTGGCGGTGACCCGCCAGGCAAGCAGGGCCACCTGTGGCTGCTGGCGGCACTGGCACTGGTCTGGGCAGCCGATTCGGGCGCCTATTTCGCCGGCCGTCACTTCGGCAAGCACAAGCTGGCGCCGCGGATCAGCCCCAACAAGACCTGGGAAGGCCTGTTCGGCGGCCTGCTGGCCGGTGTCGCCGTGGCCCTCGGACTGGGCTGGCTGGCCGGCATCGACATCGCGCACCTGCCGGGCCTGCTGATCACCTCGGTGGTGGCCGTATTCGCGTCGGTGCTGGGTGACCTGTTCGAAAGCCTGATCAAGCGCCACGCCGGTGCCAAGGACTCGGGCAACCTGATTCCGGGCCATGGTGGCGTGCTCGACCGCGTCGACGGCGTCCTCGCCGCCGTGCCGGTGTTCGCGCTGGGCAAGGAAATCTTCGGGTTCTGACCATGAATGCTGTCGCAGACCTGCGCCGGGTCGCCGTATACGGCGCCACCGGCTCGATCGGTGCCTCCACGCTGGACGTGATCGCCCGCCACCCGCAGCGCTACCAGGCCACGGTGCTGGCCGCCGGCCGCCAGGTGCAGGCACTGCTGGCCCTGTGCCGCCAGCACAAGCCGGCGCACGCGGTCATCGCCGACGAAGCGCTGTTCACCGAACTGCGCGACGGCCTGCGCGATGCCGGGCTGTCGACCGAGGCCCACGCCGGTCATGCCGCACTGGACCAGCTGGCAGCAAGCGATGCCTGCGACACGGTCGTCGCGGCCATTGTCGGTGCTGCAGGGCTGTCCTCGACCCTCGCCGCCGCTGCGGCCGGCAAGCGCATCCTGCTGGCCAACAAGGAATCGCTGGTACTGGCCGGCGAGCTGCTGACCCGCACCGCCGAGCGCGCCGGCGCCGAGATCATTCCGATCGACAGCGAGCACAGCGCGATCTTCCAGTGCCTGCGTTCGCGCGACGCCAGCATCGACGGCGCCGGCGTGCGCCGGATCCTGCTGACCGCGTCGGGCGGCCCGTTCCGCGGCCGCAGCCGCGCCGAGCTGGCCGAGGTCACCCCGGCCCAGGCCGTGGCTCACCCGAAGTGGTCGATGGGCCCGAAGATCTCGGTCGATTCGGCGACGTTGATGAACAAGGGCCTGGAAGTCATCGAGGCGCACCATCTGTTCTCGGTGCCCGGCGAGCGCATCGAGGTGCTGGTGCACCCGCAGAGCCTGGTCCATTCGCTGGTCGAATTCGTCGACGGCTCGACCCTGGCCCAGATGGGCCTGCCGGACATGCGCACCACCCTGGCGGTCGGCCTGGGCTGGCCGCAGCGCATCGAATCGGGCGTGGCCGGGCTGGACCTGCTGGCGCAGGGCCGGCTGGATTTCGAGGCGCCTGACACCGACGCCTTCCCCTGCCTGGCGCTGGCCTGGCAGGCCATGCAGGCCGGCGGTACTGCCCCGGCGGTGCTGAACGCCGCCAATGAAGAGGCGGTTTCAGCATTTCTTCAGGGCCGGATCGGTTTCCTGACCATCCCGGAGCTGGTTGCTAACGCTCTTTCAACACTGCCGACCCAGCCAGCCGATACACTGGAGGTCCTGTTGTCCGCCGACCAGCGGGCACGCCAGCTCACCCTGAACGCCATCGACGCCGCCTGAACGACCGCCTCGCCCAGCATGACGCCGCCGCCCCTGCCCGCCACTGTGAGCCTGCATGACTGACTTCCTCGGATCGGTCTGGTGGATGATTGTCAGCCTCGGGCTGCTGGTCACGTTCCACGAGTTCGGGCATTACTGGGTCGGCCGCCTCTGTGGGGTCAAGATCCTGCGCTTCTCGGTCGGCTTCGGCCGTCCGCTGTGGTCGCGCCGCGACAGGCACGGCACCGAGTTCGCCATTGCCGCCATCCCGCTGGGTGGCTACGTGAAGTTCCTCGACGAACGTGAGGTCGAGGTCCATCCCCACGAGCGCGGCCAGGCCTTCAACCACAAGACCGTGTGGCAGCGCATCGCCATTGTTGCTGCAGGACCGATCGCCAATCTGCTGCTGTGCATCCTGCTGCTGTGGGCGATGTTCGTGATCGGCAAGCAGGACTACTCGCCGACGATCGGCCGGGTTGACGGCATCGCCGCCAGCGCCGGTCTGCTCAGCGGTGACCGCGTTCTGCGGGTAGATGAGCGCCAGGTCGCCACCCTGGGCGAGGCCAGCATGGCGCTGACCGCCGCCGCGATGGATCGCCGCGACGTCACGCTTGAGGTACTCGACCCTGCGGACCAGGTGCGCGTGCGCACCCTGCCGCTGTCGCAGCTGCCCGCCGGCTTCGATGAACGACGGGTACCGATCCTGGCCGGCCTGTACTGGCAATCGTGGCTGCAGCCGGCACTGGTCGACTCGCTCACCGCCGATTCGGTGGTCACCGGGCTGCTGCAGCCGGGCGACCTGATCGTGGCGATCGACGGCCAGCGCATCGACAGCGTCGACCAGGTGATCGGCGAGATCCAGGCCCTCGGCCGTGCCGGAGGCCCCGGCATGATCGAGGTCCTGCGAGGCGGTGAACGCCTTGCACTGGAAGTCACGCCCCGCCAGGGCAAGGATGGCAAGGGCAACCCGGTCTGGCAGATCGGCGTCGGCTTCCCCACCACCTACAGCCCCTCCTACGACACCCTGCTGCGCTATGGGCCGCTGGATGCAGTGACCGTCGCCGTACGTGAAACCGGCCGGCTTGCCGCCGATTCGCTGGGCATGATGGCCCGCATCGTCACCGGCAAAGCCTCGCTGCAGAACGTTTCCGGGCCGGTCACCATCGCCCGCGTGGCCAATGTCTCGGCCAAACGCGGCCTCGACTGGTTCCTGCAGTTCCTTGCCCTGCTGTCACTCAGCCTGTGCATCATCAACCTGTTGCCGATCCCGATCTTGGACGGCGGGCACCTGCTGTATTACCTTATCGAGTTGGTCAAGGGCAGCCCGCTGAGCGAGCGTGCCATCGCCGCCGGCCAATACATCGGCCTGGCGTTGCTGGCCGGGCTGATGGGGTTGGCGTTCTACAACGACATCCTCGGCCTGGTCCCGCGATGAACTTTTCCACGTTGTTGCCGTCTACAGCGTCGGCATCCCGCACCAATGAAATCGACCTTCCTACCGGACGTGACATGACGCGACTCCCCAATCGCCGCCTGCTGGCCCTCGCCCTCGCCGCCGTCACCGGCGCTCCCGCCCTGGCCCAGGCAGCCGAGCCCTTCACTGTCAGCGACATCCGCGTCGATGGCCTGCAGCGCATCAGCTCGGGCACGGTGTTCACCTACCTGCCGGTGGAACGGGGCGAGACGATCACCGACAACAAGATCGGCGAGACCATCCGCGCGCTGTACAAGACCGGCTTCTTCGAAGACGTTCAGCTGGACCGCCAGGGCAGCATCCTGGTGGTGACCGTCAAGGAACGCCCGGCGATCAACAAGCTGACCGTGACCGGCAACAAGGACATCAAGTCCGAGCAGCTGCTCAAGGGCCTGTCCGACATCGGCCTGACCGAGGGTGGCACCTTCGACCGCCTGAGCCTGGACCGCGTGACCCAGGAACTGCGCCGCCAGTACAACGACCGCGGCAAGTACACCGTCGAGATCACCCCGACCGTGAGCCCGCTGGACCGCAACCGCGTGGACATCGCGATCGCCATCAAGGAAGGCAAGGCGGCCAAGATCCGCCACGTCAACCTGGTCGGCACCGAGAAGTTCGAGAGCAAGGACATCCTGGAGACCTGGGAGTCCAAGGAGCACAACTGGGCATCGTGGTACCGCCGTGACGACCAGTACTCCAAGGAAAAGCTGTCCGGCGACCTGGAAAAGCTCAACTCCTGGTACCTGGACCGCGGCTACGTCGACTTCAGCATCGATTCCACCCAGGTCTCGATCAGCCCCGACAAGCGCGACATGTTCCTCACCGCGGGCGTGACCGAGGGTGCGCAGTACAAGATCTCCGAGATCAAGGTCAGCGGCGACACCATCCTTCCGCAGGAGGACGTCGAGCGCATGGTGATCCAGAAGCCGGGCGACACGTTCTCGCGTGCCCTGCTGGAATTCAGCTCGGACACCATCACCAACTCGCTGTCCAACATCGGCTATGCGTTCGCCAAGGTGAACCCGATCCCGACCACCAACCGTGCCGAACAGACGGTAGGCATCAACATGCAGGTCGTGCCCGGCCCGCGCGTGTCGGTGCGCCGTATCCTGTTCCGTGGCAACACCCGCACCTCCGACGAAGTGATGCGTCGCGAAATGCGCCAGTTCGAGAACAGCTGGTACTCGCAGGCCGCGATCGACCGCTCCAAGATCCGCCTGCAGCGCCTGGGCTACTTCGAGTCGGTGGACGTCGAGACCCCGGCCGTCAGCGGCAGCAACGACCAGGTCGACGTCGTCTACAACGTCAAGGAAACCACCTCCGGCAGCTTCGTGTTCGGCCTGGGCTATTCGCAGTCCTACGGCATGACCACCTCGGTGCAGCTGTCGCAGAACAACTTCCTCGGCGGCGGCAACCGCGTGTCGGTCGAAGCCTCGCGCAGCAGCTACCTGCAGCGCTACGGCTTCAGCTACACCAACCCGTACTTCACCGACGACGGCGTTTCGCTGGGCTACAACCTGTCCTGGCGTGAACTGGACTACTCCGACTTCAACACCGCGCAGTACAACAGCACCAATGGTTCTGCGCAGGTGGTATTCGGCGTGCCGCTGACCGAGACCGACACCGTCTCGCTGATGTTCGGCATCGACAGCAACCAGATCACGACCTACCGTGGCTCGACCCCGGCCTCGATCATCGATTACATCGATGCGGTCGGTTCGCGCACCTTCCATGCCTGGCGTACCGAGCTGGGCTGGGCGCGCGACTCGCGCAACGATTACTTCATGCCGACCCGCGGTACCTACCAGCGCGTCGGTCTGGAAACCACGCTGCCGGGCTCGACCATCGAGTACTACAAGCTGAACTACCAGATCAGCAAGTACTGGCCGATCATGCCGTCGCTGGTGATCAACACCCGCGCCGAAGTGGGCTACGGCGATGCCTACGGCAAGGACTACACCCGTACGATCACCGACGCCGACGGCAAAACCCGTACCGTCACCGCCAGCGGCCTGCCGTTCTTCGAGAACTTCTACGCCGGTGGTACCAACTCGGTACGTGGCTTCGAGGACAACACCCTCGGTCCGCGCGAAGTAACCCAGGGTTATCCGGAAGGCCAGCCGCTGGGTGGTTCGCTGAAGACCGTCGGTTCGGTCGAAGCCTACTTCCCGCGCCTGTTCGACAGCCCATCGGCCCGCGTGTCGGCCTTTGTCGACTTCGGTAACGTCTACAACGGCACCAAGAACTTCAAGGCCAACGAACTGCGCGTCTCCACCGGTGTGGCCCTGCTGTGGCGCGCCCCGGTCGGCCCGATCTCGATCAGCTACGCGTTCCCGCTGAAGAAGGAAGACGGCGACAAGATCGAACGCCTGCAATTTACCTTCGGCGGTCAGTTCTAAGAACTGACCACCGAAGGTGCGCCGCGGCTTGCTGTGCAAGCAGCGGGTCCCGACCTACCTCCTATCCCCCGCGCCATTGGCGCGCCCCCCTTAACAGAAGGGGGGCTCTCCACCAGACGGGGCGCGAAGCGCCGGGCATTGCCCGGCGTTTTCGTTTAGTCCGGATGCGGGAAGCGCGCACCCCGCTTTTGATTTTTTCTGTTTTTCCGTGGCTGGCACTCGCGCCAGGCCGTCGGAGGTCGGACGGGGTGGGGCTGCGGGGGTGTGAGCCGCATGGATGCGGCGACCAAGGCTACATGGACGTACTTGCGCCGCCCCCCGCAGTCCCGCCCCGTCCGACCCAGCCCATGACACTGGCTCTGCCGGCCGCGAGGGGCCCTGCCGTTGGCTGCATATGCCCCCCGCATGACCGCAATGGCGTCACACGTTAAACTCCCGCCGTGAATACTCCCACCTACACCGCCCAGCAACTCGCCGAGCAGTTCGGCCTGCAGGTCCATGGCGACCCCGCCACCGCCATCCACGGCGTGGCCACCCTCGCCCACGCCGGTCCTGGCCAGCTGACCTTCCTCGCCAATCCACGCTACCGCGCCCAGCTGGCCGACAGCCAGGCCTCGCTGGTCGTGCTGCGCGCCGACGACGCCGAAGCCGCCCCCGGCGCCGCGCTCGTGGCCAAGGACCCGTACACCACCTTCGCCAAGATCGCCGCGCTGTTCGACATCGCGCCCACGCGCCCACCGGGCATCCACCCCAGCGCCGTCATCGATCCCAGCGCCCAGGTCGCCGCCAGCGCCCACATCGGCCCCTTCGTCTCCATCGGCGCGCGCAGCGTGGTCGGCGAGAACTGCATCATCGGCACCGGCAGCGTGATCGGCGAAGACTGCAGCCTGGACAGCGGCTGCGAACTGATCGCCCGGGTCACCCTGGTCACCCGGGTCAAGCTCGGCAAGCGCGTGCGCGTGCACCCCGGTGCCGTGCTCGGTGCCGATGGCTTCGGCCTGGCGATGGACGCCGGCAAGTGGATCAAGGTGCCGCAGCTCGGCGGCGTGCGCATCGGCGACGATTGCGAAATCGGCGCCAACACCTGCGTCGACCGTGGTGCACTGGAAGACACCGTGCTGGACGAAGACGTGCGCCTGGACAACCTGGTACAGATCGCGCACAACGTGCAGATCGGCGCGCACTCGGCCATCGCCGGCTGCACCGGCATCGCCGGCAGCGCCAGGATCGGCCGCTACTGCCTGCTCGGTGGCCACGTCGGCGTGGTCGGCCACCTCGAGATCTGCGACAAGGTCGTGATCACCGGCAAGTCGGTGGTCCGCAATTCCATCCATGAGCCGGGCGAGTACTCGTCCGGCACCCCGTTGACCGACAACCGCACGTGGCGCAAGAACGCCGCGCGCTTCAAGCAGCTGGACGCATTGGCTCGCCGCGTCCTGGCTGCTGGCAAGGAGAAAGAATGAACGACACGCTGCAGCTTCCGATCGACGTCTGCCAGATCCAGGAACTGCTCCCGCACCGCTACCCGTTCCTGCTGGTGGACCGGGTGCTTGAGCTCGACATCGACGCCAAGCGCATCCTGGCGCAGAAGAACGTCAGCATCAACGAGCCGTTCTTCCAGGGTCACTTCCCGGGCCGCCCGATCATGCCCGGCGTGCTGATCATCGAAGCGCTGGCCCAGGCCGGTGGCGTGATGACCCAGCTGACGCTTGGCCGCGATGCGCAGTCCAAGCTGTTCTACATGGTCAAGGTGGAAAACGCCCGCTTCAACAAGCAGGTCGTGCCCGGCGACGTGCTGATGCTGGATGTGCAGATGAAGCGCCTGATCCGCAACATGGGCTGGTACTACGGCGAGGCCAAGGTCAACGGTGAAGTCGTTGCCTCGGCCGAGGTCATGTGCGCCGGTGCCAAGGGCTGATCCACGGGAGGCAGCAATGACTGACAACGCACCACGGATCCACCCGACTGCCGTCATCGATCCGGCCGCGCGCCTGGCCGACGACGTCCAGGTCGGCGCGTTCACCCTGATCGGTGCCGATGTGGAAATCGGCGCCGGCACAGTGGTCGGCCCCCATTGCAGCATCCACGGCCCGACCAGGATCGGCCGTGACAACCGCTTCATCGGTCACGCCGCGATCGGTGGCGAGCCGCAGGACAAGAAGTTTGCCGGCGAACGCACCGAACTGGTGATCGGCGACCGCAACGTGTTCCGCGAGTTCGTCACCCTGAACCGTGGCACCGGCGGCGGCGGCGGCATCACCACGATCGGCAACGACAACTGGATGCTGGCCTACACGCACGTGGCGCACGACTGCCATGTCGGCAACTTCTGCGTGTTCTCCAACAACACCACCCTGGCCGGCCACGTGACCGTGGGCGACTACGTGATCATCAGCGGCTTCGCCGGTGCCCACCAGTTCTGCCGCATCGGTGCCCACGCCTTCCTCGGCATGGGCGCGCTGACCAACGGCGACGTTCCGCCGTTCACCATGGTCGGCACCGATTCGCTGGGCCGCCCGCGCGGCATCAACAGCGAAGGGCTGAAGCGTCGTGGCTTCGACGCCGAGCGCATCTCCGCCATCAAGCGCGCCTACCGCACCCTGTACGTGGCGGGCCTGCCGCTGGCCGAAGCCAAGGTGCAGCTGACCGAACAGGCACGCGACAGCGATGACGTGAAGGCCATGCTGGACTTCATCGAGCACGCTGAGAGGCCCTTGCTGCGATGAGCAGCACGACCGGCCAGGCGCCGGCCGGCGCCGCCGTGATTCCGCTGGCCTCGATGGCCGGCAGCGTCCCCGCGCAGCGGGTGCTCAGCGAGCGCCCGTTGCGGATCGCTCTGGTGGCCGGTGAGGCCTCCGGTGACCTGCTGGGTGCGGGCCTGGTGCGCGAGCTGAAGGCACGCTTTCCGAATGCCGAATTCGCCGGCATCGGTGGCGATGCCATGCGCAGCGCCGGCTGCCTGACCTGGCACGATGCCAGCGAGCTGGCGGTGATGGGCCTGACCGAAGTGCTGCGCCACCTGCCACGCCTGCTGAAACTGCGTTCCGCGTTCCGCCAGCGTGCACTGGAATGGCAGCCGGACGTGTTCATCGGCATCGACGCGCCCGACTTCAACCTGGGCATCGAACGCTGGCTGAAGCAGCGCGGCGTGCGCACCGTGCACTACGTCAGCCCCTCCGTCTGGGCCTGGCGCGAGAAGCGCGCCGAGAAGATCGGCAGCAGCGCCGACCTGGTGCTGTGCCTGTTCCCGATGGAACCCCCGATCTATGCCAGGCACGGCATCGACGCGCGCTTCGTTGGCCATCCGATGGCCGATGACATCCCCCTGCAGGGCAACCGCGAGGAAGCGCGCGCCGCGCTTGGCCTGCCGACCTCGGCCAAGGTGCTGGCGGTGCTGCCAGGCAGCCGCCTGGGCGAAATCTCGCGCCTCGGTGAACCGTTCTTCGAGGCCGCCTGGCAGGTCTCCGAGCGCATCCCCGGCCTGCACGTGGTAGTGCCTGCCGCCAACCCGGCCTGCAAGCGCCTGATCGAAGAACAGCTGTCACGCTCGGCGCTGCCGGTAGCCTTCTCGCATGTACTCGACGGTGAGGCGCGAAACGCGATGATCGCCGCCGATGTGGTGGTGCTGGCCTCGGGTACCGCGACGCTGGAGGCGATGCTGGTCAAGCGGCCGATGGTGGTCGGTTACCGCGTCAACGAGCTGACCTACCGCCTGGTCAAGGCGCTGGGCCTGATCAAGGTCGACCGCTTTGCCCTGCCCAACATCCTGGCGGGCCAGGACCTGGCACCGGAACTGATGCAGCACGACTGCACGCCGGACAAGCTGGCGGCGGCCATCCAGCAATGGTTCGACCACCCGCAGCGGGTGACCGACCTGCAGGACACCTATGCCCGCCTGCATCAACGACTGCGCCGCAATGCCTCGGCCCGCGCGGCCGACGCTGTGGGCGAGCTGTTGATGCGCGACCAGGCCCAGGCATGAGCCGCCGCCACGCCGCAGCGGCCAGCCTGGCCCTGTTCGACGGTGCTGCCGTGGTCGAGCCGGAGCGTCTGGTCGCCGGCGTCGACGAAGCCGGCCGCGGTCCGCTGGCCGGACCGGTCGCGGTGGCGGCGGTGGTGTTCGACCCGGCACGGCCACGCATCAACGGGCTGGACGATTCCAAGCAACTCACCGCAGCCCGCCGCGAGCAACTGCATGACCGCATCATCGAACGTGCCCTGGCCTGGCACGTGGTGCTGGTGGACGTGGACACCATCGACCGCCTGAACATCTACCAGGCCACCCTGCAGGGCATGCGTGACGTCGTTGCAGCGGTCGCCCACGTGGCCGGCTTCGCCCGCATCGACGGCAACGTGGTGCCCAAGGGCCTGGTACTGCCGGCGCAGGCGCTGGTCGGCGGTGATGGCATCGACCGCGCGATCATGGCCGCCTCGATCCTGGCCAAGGTCTCGCGCGACCGCTACATGCAGGACGTGCATGCCCGCCACCCGCAGTACGGCTTCGAGCAGCACAAGGGCTACGGCACCCCGGCCCATCTGGCCGCCCTGCGCGAGCACGGCCCCTGCATGGAGCACCGGCGCAGCTTCGCCCCGGTGCGCGAGTGCCTGGAAAACCCGGCAGCTGTGACCGCAGACACCGCAATCGCCTGAATCGCCTGAACGGTCGCTGCACCCGGCTGCGAAAGCAGGGTCAGGCGGGGCCCGCGGTTCGCCTGCGAACCGTGGGGAGCGATAGCGCGGATGCGATATCGCATGCCGTCAAGAGCTTGTCGCGCCCTCCAGCCCTCGCTACCCTGACCGGGCACTCCAGCGCTTCCCGACCCCGGCGACGATTCCCCCGTCAGCACCCGGGGCCCGCGCGCTCCAACCTGGTCCGGCATGTCCAACTCCCGCTTCGTACATCTCCACGTCCACACCGAGTTCTCGCTGGCGGACTCCACCATCCGTGTGCCGGCCAAGCCGGACCAGGCGGACCCGAAGAAGGCCAAGCAGGCCAACCTGCTGTCACGCTCGGTCGAACTCGGCCTGCCCGCGCTGGCGGTGACCGACCTCAACAACCTGTTCGCCCTGGTCAAGTTCTACAAGGCGGCCGAAGGCGTGGGCATCAAGCCTATCGCCGGCGCCGACGTGCTGATCGCCGAGGAAGGGCAGGATCCGTGGCGGATGACCCTGCTGTGCCGCGACCGCGAGGGCTACCTGAGCCTGTCGCGGCTGCTGACCCGCGCGTGGATGGAAGGCCATCGCCCCGAAGGCGGCGTGGCCATCCATCCGGACTGGCTGAAGGCCGGCAACGCCAACCTGTTCGCGCTGGCCGGCCGGCAGAGCCTGGCCGGGCGCCTGGCGCTGGACGGCAAGCATGAACTGGCCGAGCAGCAGCTGGCCGATTGGCAGCGCGTGTTCGGCGATGGCCTGCACCTGGAGCTGACCCGCACCGGCCGCGAGGGCGAGGAAACCTTCAACCAGTTCGCGCTGATGGCCGCCGGCCAGCGTGGCCTGCCGGTGGTGGCCAGCAATGATGTGCGCTTCCTGGCGCCCACCGATTTCAGCGCGCACGAAGCGCGCGTGTGCATTTCCACCGGCCGCGTGCTGGACGACCCCAAGCGCCCGCGCGAGTACAGCGACCAGCAGTACCTGAAATCGGCCGAAGAGATGTGTGCGCTGTTCGCCGACATTCCCGATGCCATCGACAACACGCTGGCGCTGGCCGAGCGCTGCAACATCGAGATGCGGCTGGGCACCTACTTCCTGCCCAATTACCCGGTGCCCGACGACGAGACCCTGGACACCTGGATCCAGAAGATGTCGCGCGACGGCCTGGAAGAGCGCCTGGAGAAGAATCCGCTGGCGCCGGGCAAGACCCGCGAAGATTATTTCGAGCGCCTGGAGTTCGAGCTCAACACCATCATCAAGATGGGTTTCCCCGGCTACTTCCTGATCGTGGCCGACTTCATCCAGTGGGGCAAGAACCAGGGCATCCCGATCGGCCCGGGCCGTGGTTCGGGTGCCGGTTCGCTGGTGGCGTGGGCGCTGAAGATCACCGATCTGGACCCACTGCCGTACAACCTGCTGTTCGAGCGCTTCCTGAACCCGGAACGCGTGTCGATGCCCGACTTCGACATCGACTTCTGCATGGACCGCCGCGACGAGGTGATCGACTACGTCGCGCGCAAGTACGGGCGCGAGCGCGTCAGCCAGATCATCACCTACGGCACCATGGCCGCCAAGGCGGTGGTGCGCGACTCCGGCCGCGTGCTCGGCTTCCCGTACGGCCTGGTCGACGGTGTTTCCAAGCTGATCCCGAACATCCTCGGCATCCACCTGAAGGATGCACTGGGCAAGGGCAAGGAAGGCCCCAGCTCGGAAATGGCGTCGCCGGAACTGATCCAGCGCTACGAGACCGAGGACGATGTCCGCGACCTGATCGACCTGGCGCTGCAGCTGGAAGACCTGACCCGCAACGCCGGCAAGCACGCTGGTGGCGTGGTGATCGGGCCCGAACCGCTGAGCGAGTTCTGCCCGCTGTACGCCGAACACGACGAGAACGGTCTCGGCAAGAACCCCGTCACCCAGTTCGACAAGAACGACGTGGAAGAAGTGGGCCTGGTGAAGTTCGACTTCCTCGGCCTGCGCACGCTGACCATCATCGACTGGGCGGTGAAGGCGATCAACAAGCGCCATGAGCGCGCCGGCATCCCGCCGGTGGACATCGCCGCGATTCCGCTGGACGACACGCCCACCTACAAGGACATCTTCGCCAACGGCAATACGGGCGCAGTGTTCCAGTTCGAATCCTCGGGCATGCGCCGCCTGCTGAAGGACGCGCGTCCCGACCGTTTCGAAGACCTGATCGCGCTGGTGTCGCTGTACCGCCCCGGCCCGATGGACCTGATTCCCTCCTTCAATGCGCGTAAGCATGGCCAGGAAGAAATCATCTATCCCGATCCGCGCACCGAAGCGATCCTGAAAGACACCTACGGCATCATGGTGTACCAGGAGCAGGTGATGCAGATGGCGCAGATCGTCGGCGGCTACTCGCTGGGCGGCGCCGACCTGCTGCGCCGTGCGATGGGCAAGAAGGTGCCGGCCGAAATGGCCAAGCATCGCGAGATCTTCCGCGAGGGCGCGGCCAAGGACGGCGTGGACGAAGCCAAGGCCGATGCCATCTTCGACCTGATGGAGAAGTTCGCGGGCTACGGCTTCAACAAGTCGCACGCGGCCGCCTACGCGCTGGTCAGTTACCAGACCGCGTGGCTGAAGCGCCACTACCCGGCCGAGTTCATGGCGGCCACGCTGTCGTCCGACCTGGACAACACTGACAAAGTGGTCGGCTTCCTCGACGAGGTGCGCAACCTTGGCCTGACCGTGCTGCCGCCCAAGGTGAACCAATCGGCCTTCATGTTCGAAGCGGTCACCCCGGACACCATCCAGTACGGCCTCGGTGCGATCAAGGGCGTCGGCCAGGGTGCCTGCGAGGCGGTGGTCGAGGAGCGGCTGAAGGGCGGCCCGTTCAAGGACCTGCTCGACTTCTGCACCCGCGTCGGCTCGGCCAAGCTCAACCGGCGCACGCTGGAAGCGATGATCAACTGCGGTGCGCTGGACGAGCTCGGTCGCAACCGTGCCTCGCTGATGCTGCAGCTGCCGGAGGTGATCAAGGCCACCGACCAGATGGCACGCGAGCGTGCTTCGGGGCAGAACTCGCTGTTCGGCGGCCCGGACCCGAGCGCGACCACAATCCAGCTGGACCTGCCCGAGGCCGAGGAATGGCCGTTGCTGCAGCGCCTGAACGGCGAGCGCGACACGCTGGGCTTCTACCTCAGCGGCCACCCGTTCGATCCCTGGCGCGATGATGTGCGCGACTTGGTCGGCAACGATCTGGGCTCGGTGGAGAAGATCTGGAGCGCCAACAGCGGTGGCGGCGGTGGCGGCGAAAAGCGCTGGCGCCCGGAAGTGCAGACCGTGCTGGCCGGCCAGGTGGTCGGCGTGCGCCGCAAGGGCGAGAGCCAGATCTTCATCCAGCTGGAAGATGGCCGCGGCCGCGTCGAGTGCAGCGCGTTCTCCGACGCGATGGCCGAGTTCGGGCACCTGATGACCAAGGACCGCATCCTGGTGGTCAAGGGTGGCCTGCGCGAGGACGAATTCAACGGCGGCTACGCATTGCGCATCCGCCAGTGCTGGGACTTCGATGAGGTCTGCGCCAACTACGCCACGCGGCTGTCGCTGCGCCTGGACCTGCGCCAGCAGCGCCCGGTCTGGGAGCGCATCGACGCCCTGCTCGACCGCCATCGCCCCGGACGCACCCCCCTGCGCCTGGACCTGCTGCTGAAGGGTCCGCAGGGCGGCGTCGCCGGCATGCTCGATGTCTCCGGGCAAAGCGCGGTGCGCATCGATTCCAAGTTGATGGAGGCGCTGCGCGCCGACCCGGCCGTGCGCACGCTGAAGGTGCGCTACAGCCCACCGTGGGCCAGCTGAGGCTGGCTCCCTGGTTTTCCTGAACCCCCTGTTTCCCCGTTCCAAGTATCAAGGACGATTGCCCATGAAGACCCTGCTGTTCCCGTTTGCCGCCGCTCTGGCCCTGGCCGCCTGCTCGCCGTCGAAGATCGAGTTCCAGATCGACAACCCGACCGACACGCCGCTGGCACTGAGCATCGATGGCAAGGACCTGCCGGTGGCCGCACAGGGTTCGCGCCCGATCTCGCTCGCCGTCGGTGAGCACCGCCTGCACACCGACAAACTGGGCGACGTGCGCTTCATCGTCTACGTCGATGGCCGCGGCGGACTGATCAACCCGACCCTGAGCGAGTACGTGGTCGCCCGCGAGATCTACGTCACCGACGAGAGCAAGCTGAAGAACTTCGGCACCGGCAAGGCCGGCATCGAGCTGGGTGGCGTCGACTTCGAAGGCCCGTTCGAGAAGCACCACGAACTGTTCATCGACAAGACCTGGACCTACGGCGTGCGCGAGCCCTTCCCGAAGGAAAAGGTGGTGGCCCACGTCGACTCCAGCGGTGGCCAGATCGTGGCCAAGGTGTTCACCGCCCCCGACTTCATCGCCTACGTCGAAGAAGGCATGGGCGAGCCGGGTGCGTTCAAGCGCGAGCAGCCGGCCGGCTACGTGGCCCCGGCCTACAGCCTGGAACCGGCCCCGGCCAGCCTGCCGGCGCTGGTACCGGCCTTCGAGACCCACGCCGGGCCGCTGCGCGAGGTCTATGCGCACTGGCTGAAGGCCACCACCGCCGATGAACAGAAGGCCCTGCGCAAGCAGGACTTCGCCGCGCAGATGGCCTTCACCTCGGCCACCGCCACGCTGGGCAGCGGGCTGGGCCGGGAGGCCAACGAGGCCTACAACGACTTCGTCTCCCAGCGCAGCCAGTTGATGGGCCGCAGCGCCCTGGTGGTGCCCTGAACTGACTGGCGCCCCCTGCCTGGCTGCGCTACCGTCGCCTTCCAGACGAGGGCGTACGGGTGGTTTGCACGCATTCGGCTAGAATTCCCCTCTTCTTTACACGACGGCTTCCGATGAATCCGAACTACCTCGACTTCGAGCAACCCATCGCCGACCTGGAAGCCAAGATCCAGGAACTGCGCAACGCCAGTGCCGGGCCGGCGGTCAATGTCGAGGCGGAAGTGCACGCGCTGCAGGACAAGCTGCGCATGCGCACCGCGCAGATCTTCCGCAACCTGACCTCGTGGCAGGTGCTGCAGCTGGCCCGCCACCCGTCGCGCCCGTACACCGCCGACTACCTGCGCATCATCTGCGATGAGTTCCAGGAACTGGCCGGTGATCGCGCCTTCGCCGACGACAAGGCCATCATGGGCGGCCTGGCCCGCATCAATGGCCGTTCCGTGATGGTGATCGGCCACCAGAAGGGCCGCGACACCAAGGAAAAGATCAAGCGCAACTTCGGCATGCCCAAGCCGGAGGGCTACCGCAAGGCCCTGCGCCTGATGAAGATGGCCGAGCGTTTCGGCCTGCCGGTGCTGACCCTGATCGACACCGCCGGCGCCTGGCCGGGCATCGACGCCGAATCGCGCGGCCAGTCCGAAGCGATCGCACGCAACCTGATCGAGATGGCCGAACTGAAGGTGCCGATCATCTGCACCGTGATCGGTGAAGGCGGCTCCGGCGGCGCGCTGGCGCTGGGCGTGGGCGACCGCACCGTGATGCTGGAGTACTCGGTGTACTCGACCATCACCCCGGAAGGCTGCGCCTCGATCCTGTGGAAGGACGCCGGCAAGGCCAAGGACGCTGCCGAGCAGCTGGGCCTGACCGCCCCGCGCCTGAAGAGCCTGGGCCTGGTCGACAAGGTCGTGCGCGAGCCGACAGGTGGCGCCCACCGCAACCCGACGCAGATGGCCAAGCGCCTGAAGGCCGTGCTGCTGAACGAACTGGATGCGCTGGACAAGCTGTCCACCGAGCAGCTGCTGGAGCAGCGCTACGCGCGCCTGCGCAGCTACGGCACCTACGAAGCCGCCTGAGGTAGTGCCGGCCGCTGGCCAGCATGCAGGTAGGCCTGGTAGAGCCGGCCGCTGGCCGGCAACACGCAGGTGATTGCAGAAACGAAAGCGCCGGGCATTTGCCCGGCGCTTTCGTTTGCGCCCTGACGGCATCCACGCATGGCGTGGATCTACCGGGTGCAGATGACCCCGCCTCAGAACGGCTTGGCCAGCACCAGCCATACGATCGGAATGAAGGCCAGCAGCGGGATCTCGTTGATCCAGCGCAGCGCGCGCGACGACGGCAGCGCCCTGCCCTTGGCCACGCCCTTGAGCAGGCGGCCGATCCAGCCGAAGTACACCAGCAGCAGCACCACCAGTCCCAGCTTGGCATGCAGCCAGCCGGCGCCACCAGGCGCGACCATGGTCGGGAAATCGGGGATGACCTTGTAGCCCAGCCACAGCACCAGGCCCAGCAGGAATGCCAGGCCGAACATCGAGTGGCCGAAGCGGTACAGGCGCAGGCCCATCAGCTGCAGGCGCTCGGTCACCGCCGGCTGGCCCGCAGTCTCGGCCAGGTTCACCAGGATGCGCGGCAGGTAGAACACCGTGGCCATCCACGCCACCACGAACACGATGTGGAAGGTCTTGACCCAGTAGTAGCTCTGCATGCGCTCGCTCCGGCGGCTGGCGTAGATGGGTACCCATTGTCGCAGTAGAGCCACCCCATGGGTGGCTGCCGCGTCCAATCGCCGCAGCATGGCAGCCACCCATGGCGTGGCTCTACTGCAGGCCCGCCACACCCGGGGGCGTAACACCGTACGATAGGCGCCGTTTTCCCCGATCGCGCACCGCCCCATGGACAAGACCTACGACGCCGCCTATTTCCAACGCTGGTACCGCCGTGCCGACATCGGCGGCAGCGCCCGCCTGGCGCGAAAGGTCGCCCTGGCCGTGGCCAGTGCCGAGTACTACCTGGAACGACCGATCCGCAGCGTGCTGGACATCGGCTGCGGCGAAGGCGCCTGGCGCGCACCGCTGCTGAAGCTGCGTCCGAAGGTCGAATACCTCGGCTTCGACAGCAGCGAGTACGCTGTGCGCCGCTACGGCAGGACCCGCAACCTGCACATGGCCCGCTTCGGCGATTTCGCCTGGCTGCGGCCCTGTGCCCCGGTCGACCTGCTGGTCTGCTCGGACGTGATGCACTACGTGCCCGACCGCGAGCTGCGCGCCGGACTGGCCGGCGTGGCAGAGCTGACGGGCGGCGTGGCCTTCCTGGAGACCTTCGCCGCCGAGGACGCGTTCGAAGGCGACCACGACGGCTTCCAGGCGCGCCCGGCGCGTTGGTACCGCCGCACGCTGGCCCGGCATGGCCTGCAGCCGGTGGGGTCGCACTGCTGGCTCGGCCCCGCCCTGGCAGGCGATGCGGCCGCGCTGGAACGGATGTGAATCCAGATTCATTATTTTCAGCCGACTTAACCTGCGGGACACCCGGATGGGATATGCTGCGCGGCAACATATGACCATACATATTCGGTCGTCATGCTCTATCAACTGCACGAACTGACCCGCAACCTGCTCGCCCCCTGGGTGCACCAGGCCCAGGCCAACGCCAGGTTCTTCGCCAACCAGGGGCACTGGTGGTCGCAGATGCCCGGCGCTGATCGCCTGGCGGCGGTCAATGAACTCTTCCACCGCATCGGCAAGGATTACGAGAAGCCCGAGTGGGGCATCAACGAAATCGACGTCGATGGCGAACGCGTGCCGATCGTCGTGCACGAGGAAGTAAGCAAGCCGTTCTGCAAGCTGCTGCGCTTCAAGCGCCACAGCAATGAAGCCGACCAGCTGCACACGATGCTCAACCAGCCGTTCGTGCTGGTCGTTGCGCCGCTGTCAGGCCACCATGCCACGCTGCTGCGCGATACCGTGCGCACGCTGCTGCGCGACCACCGCGTGTACGTTACCGACTGGGTGGATGCGCGCATGGTGCCAGCCAGCGAAGGCGAATTCGGCCTGGACGACTACATCGCCTACATCCAGGAATTCATCCGCCACCTCGGCGTGGAGCGCCTGCACGTGGTGAGCGTGTGCCAGCCGACCGTACCGGTGCTGGCCGCGGTTTCGCTGATGGCCAGCCGTGGCGAACCGACGCCGCGCACGCTGGTGATGATGGGTGGCCCGATCGATGCGCGATGCAGCCCGACCGCAGTGAACAACCTGGCCACGCAGAACCCGCTGTCGTGGTTCGAGAACAACGTCATCCACACCGTGCCGGCCAGCTATCCCGGCGCCGGTCGCCGCGTGTACCCGGGCTTCCTGCAGCACGCCGGCTTTCTGTCGATGAACCCGAGCCGCCACTTCAGTTCGCACTGGGATTTCTATACCGACCTGGTCAAGGGCGACCTGGAAGACGCCGACGCGCACCGTCGTTTCTACGACGAGTACAACGCGGTGCTGGATATGCCGGCCAGGTACTACCTGGATACGATCCGCGTGGTGTTCCAGGACTTCCTGCTGCCGCGTGGTGAGTGGGTGGTCAACGGCGAGAAGGTCGATCCGTCGGCGATCCGCGATACCGCGCTGCTGAGCATCGAGGGCGAGCTGGACGATATCGCCGGCCTCGGCCAGACCGAAGCCGCACAGGCGCTGTGCACCGGCATCACTGCGGACCGCCGTGAGCATTTCATCGTCGAAGGTGCCGGCCACTACGGCATCTTCAGCGGCCGTCGCTGGCGCGAAGTGGTGTACCCGAAGGTGCGCGACTTCTTCGCCGCGCATGCCGAAGCACCGGCGGCGAAGGCCACGAAGAAGAAGAGCAACGTCACCCCGTTGCGGCGAAAGGCGGGCTGATTCCCGGCAGGGGTCGGATCCCTTTCCAACGGAAAGGGCTCTGACCCCAGCATGATGGGATCCGGGGTCAGAGCCCTGTTCTGCGAACAGGGATCCGACCCCTGGCCTGTTACAACCGCACCAGCAGGTTCTTGGCGATCAGCCCGTGCAGCTTGCCGATGCCGCGTGCCAGATGCATCGTCAGCAGCAGCAGCAGCGCGCCCGCCGCAGCAACCGTGATCGCCACCAGCGGCGATGCAGCCATCGGCAGTACGTTCACGCCATCGACGTACACGCCCGGAATGTCACCACTGAAGATCGCCGCGACCGGCGCCCAGATCAGGCTCAGCGACAGCGACAGCAGCGTCACCGCGAGGGTGAAGTAGATGACGCCCAGCGGCAGCATCAGCACGAAGTACAGCAGGGTGAGCCAGGTGCGGCCATCGGTGAACATGTCGCCGATGCGCTGCAGCCAGGTGCGGCTGCGATCGGTGTAACGCGGACGGCGCGGCATGCGTTCTCCCAGCAGCGCTTCCACCAGCCGCCCTTCCAGCAGCGCCAGCCCGCGCACCGAGCCGAAGAACAGCACGGTCAGCGGAATGCCCACGATCAGGATCAGCAGGCCCAGCGACAGCGACAGGCCGGTCACCACCCAGGTGAAGAAGAAGATGCCGGTGGCCAGCGACAGCAGCATGTAGAACAGCGCACCGTAGGTGTGCGGATCGGTCACCACACCGAAGAAGCGCGCCAGCAGCGAGCGCTGCACCGGCGCCGGCGGCGGTGCGGCCGGCTCGACGCCACTGGCTTCCGCCGCCGCGCGCAGCACCGGCGCGGTATCTGCACGTGGCGTACGCAGCGCGCGGTTCACCGTCACTTCGGTCTCGCGATAGATCTCGGCCACTTCGTCCGGGGCGCCATAGCTGCCAGCGACGTCGGCGATCACCTCGGCCTCGCTGCGGCCGGGCTGCGCCGCCAGCTCCGAGCGCAGGTATTCCTCGGCGTCGTACAGCGCGTCCTGCACCATCGCCGGGTCGGCACCTTCCAGCGCCACACGCAGCTGCGCCAGGTACTGCGGGATGGTCGTGGGCAGGGCTCGGCCTGCCAGGCTCGGGTCGTTCATTGCGGTACCCCCTCCAACACGGAATCGACGGAATCGCGGGTGGCCTGCCAGGCGTGGCGCCACTGCGCCAGCACCTCGCGGCCACGTTCATTGATGCGGTAGTAGCGCCGCGGCGGACCGCTGCTGGACGGCTCCACGTGGCTTTCCAGCAGACCGGCAGCCTCCAGGTTGCGCAGCACCGGGTACAGCGCGCTCTGCTTGCCGCTCAGCACGCCCTCGCCCACCCGCTCCAGCTCCTTGGCAATGAGGTAGCCGTACAGCGGCTCCCCGGCCCGGGCCAGCACCGCCAGCAGGGCCAGCGACACCGTTCCGGCGCTGAGCTCCTTCTGGAACTTCTTCAGCTGGACATCGTCCTCGGACATGACCGGCCCTCCACTACGTTGAAGTCCACAGTAGTACGAAGTTCGGTATAGCGAATGTGTCGTTAGTCATCGTGCCGGTTGGCGTGGCCGGGCCGCTCGCGCAGAATCGAAGCCTCGTTCATGTTCCGGGGATCCCATGCCGCACCGTCGCCGTCTTGCCCTGACCGCCCTCGCCCTGGCCTGCCTGCTGCCCTCGCTGGCCAGCGCGGCAACGCCCTACCGCAGCCCGCAGCAGATCCTTGATGCCTCCGCGGCCAGCGACTGGCGTACCCCGGACCCGGCCAACCTGCTGTACATGGACCTGCCGGCTGGACGGGTGATCATCGAGCTGGCGCCGCAGTTCGCCCCGCGCCATGTCGCCAACATCCAGACCTTCGCCCATGAGCACTTCTGGGACGGCACCAGCATCTACCGCTCACAGGACAACTTCGTGGTGCAGTTCGGCGATGCCGACGCCGATGACGCGGCCAAGGCCAGGCCGTTCGGCAGTGCCGCGCGCAAGCTGCCGGCCGAATTCGAACGTGCCAGCGCGGGCCTGAAGGTAAGCGTGCTGCCCGACCGCGATGGCTGGGCCGCGCAGACCGGTTTCGTCGACGGCTTCCCGGTGGGCCAGGACCCGCAGGCCGGCAAGGCCTGGCTGGCGCACTGCTACGGCATGCTCGGCGCCGGCCGCAGCAACGAGGAAGACAGCAGCATCGGTGCCGAACTGTACGTGGTGACCGGCCAGTCGCCGCGCCAGCTGGACCGCAACATCACTGTGGTCGGCCGCGTGCTGAAGGGCATGGAACTGCTCAGCGCAACACCGCGCGGGCCCGCGCCGATGGGCTTCTACCAAGACCCGAAACTGCGCACGCCGATCGTGTCGATCCGCCGCGCCAGCGATGTGCCGGCAGCCGAGCGCACGCCGATCCAGGTACTGCGTACCGACTCGAAGACCTTCGCCGATACGGTGGAGGCGCGGCGCAACCGCGTGGATGATTTCTACAAGCGTCCGGCCGGGCATATCGATCTGTGCAATATTCCGGTGCCGGTGCGCTGATGGTTTCCTGCGCGTGACGCGTGCTGAAGGTGCTTCACTGTTCATGGGCGTCACTTTTCTTTTCGCGCGAAAAGAAAAGTAACCAAAAGAAACGCGCCGCCAGGTCGCGAGCCGCCGTGCTTCGCACGTCGGTCCCCTGCGCTTCTCGGTGAATCAGGGGACGGTGCCGAACTCGCTGCGCTCAGACATCGGCACCTCTTCGCCCCTGATTCCCCTGCGATGCTCGGCTCACTCAAGGCGGACCCAAGGTCAAGAGCCACAGCTGCACGACGATGCATGGTAGTGCCGGGCCGGGCCCGGCGAGCGAAGCGACCGCTTCTGCCTTTGATCTTGGATCCGCCTTGAGCGAGCCGAGCACCGCAGGTCCGGCGAGGGCGAAGAGGCGCGGGTGTCTGAGCGCAGCGAGTTCCCGCGCCGTCCCTCGACGGGCCGAGGAGCGCAGGGCACCGGTGCGCAGCACCGGCTCGCGGCCGGCGGAACGTTTCTTTTGGTTACTTTTCTTTGCGTACAAAGAAAAGTAACGCCCATGAACAGTGAAGCACCTTCAGCACGCGCAACGCGCAAAACGCCAATTCCTCAGCCCTTCTGGCTCACCGCCACGCTACCCAGAATCAACACACCCGCAATCAACATCTGCACCGTCACCGCCTCCCCCAGGAACAACCACGCAAACGCCGCGCCGAACAGCGGAATCAGGTAGGTCACCGTCGACGCCCGTGACGGGCCGATACGGCCGATCAGGCGGTAGAACATCAGGAACGCCAGCCCGGTGCAGGCCACGCCCAGTGCGACGGCCGCGCCCCAGGCCTTCAGCGGAATCGCCGCCTGCGGCCAGTGGCTCACCGCCATCGGCAGCATCCACAGCGAGGCACACGACAGCGTTGCCGCCGCCGCTGCCGCCGACGGCAGGCCGGTCATGTGCCGCTTCACCAGGTTCACGCCCAGGCCGTACAGCAGCGAAGCCGCCGCACCGGCCAGCACCGCGGTGCCGATACTCAGGCCGGAAACCTTGGCGGTGGCCAGCACCACTACGCCAGCGAAGCCAACCAGCAAGGCACCGGCGCGGCGCATGCCGATCTTCTCGCCGAAGAACAGGAAGGCGATCAGCGCTGCGAACAGCACGGTCATCGCATTGCAGATCGCGCCGATCGCCGCCGGCGCCTGTTCCGCTGCATAGGCGAACAACACGAACGGCAACGCCGAGTTGATCAGGCCGATCGGCGCCAGCCACAGCCAGCGCCGCGGCGGGAACTGCGCGCGGGCGCGCCACAGGAACGGCAGCAGCACCAGCGCACCCAGCACCAGCCGCACCTCGACCAGCGCGAACGGGCCGAACGACGGCACCGCCACCCGCATGAACAGGAACGAGCAGCCCCAGATGGCGCCCAACAGGGTCAATTCCAGCGGCGTGCGCCAATCGCGCTCGGCCGCCTGTGGGACCGCATTCATGCCTTGCCTCCGTACATCGTCAATTCCTCGCCAAGGGGAATAGGATCAGGCGCAGACGCCCGCCGCACAAGCGCGTAGTATCGCTGCCAGCCACAAATATGGTTTGAGGCTCGACATGCTGCTACGCCCTTCCCTGCTACCCGCACTGGCCGTGTTCGCGGTCGCCGCGCGCCACCAGAACTTCGCCCAGGCCGCGCAGGAGCTGCACCTGACCGCCAGCGCGGTCAGCCACCACGTGCGCCGCCTGGAAGAGGTGCTCGAGGTGCGCCTGTTCCTGCGCCACGCGCGTGGCGTGCGCCTGACTGCCGAGGGCCGGCAACTGGCCGACGCCGCCAGCGCCGCCTTCACCGATGTCGCGGCCGTCGCCCATCACCTGCAGCCGGATGCCGACAGCGTGCCGCTGCGGATCACCACGCTGCGCTCGCTGTCCTACTGCTGGCTGCTGCCACGGCTGCCGCGCTTCACCCAGGCCTACCCGCACATCCGCATCGAACTGCATACCGGCAGCGGGCTGGATCGCTATGACGACAACGGCCCGGAAGTGGGCATCCGCTACGGCCTGGGCCAATGGCCCGGCCTGCGTGCGCAGCACCTGATGGATGACTACCTGTTCCCGGTCGCCTCACCGGCACTGGCCGGCGTCGAAACGCTGGTCGATCCGGCGCGCATCGCCGACCTGCCGCTGCTCACCGACCTGTCGCCGCAGGGCTGGCGCGACTGGTTCCGCCACGCCGGCGTGCGCACGCCGTCGCCGCTGCCGCCCATGCACACCTTCGCCGACAGCACCGATGCGATGCGTGCAGCGGTGTATGGCATGGGCGCGGTGCTGGCGCGAACCCACATCGCCCAGCCCTATCTGCAGCGCTACGAGGTGGTGCGCCTGCCCGGCCCGGCACTGAAGGCGCGCTATGCGTATCACGTAGTGCATGCCGAAGGACAACCGCCCAGCCCGGCCGCACGCCTGTTCATCGACTGGCTGCTGGAGCAGGCGCAGGACGAACGCACACCGATTCCCGCATTGCCGGACAGCCTGCTCGGACGCCCGGCCACACGCGCCTGACTGCACCCTCACCCGTTCTTTGCCCGGCGCTGGCTAGGCTGCAGGCAACTCCACAACGTACCTACGCCATGGCCATGCTGCGACTGCGCATCACCGGAACTGAAGACGACGCCCGTGCCATCAGCGACCTGCTGCTCGGCCTGGAGGGCATCGAGCATGTCGAGGAAACCGACGATCTGATGCCGCACATGGACGACGACGATTCCAGCTCGGCCGGGCTGTCCGACGACATCGGCCCGGGCATCCATGAGCTGGAAGTGGAAGTCGGCAATGAAAGCACCGCGCAGAAGGTGCGCGACGCAGTGCAGGAACTGGCGCTGGAGCTGGATGTGTTCGTCGAGTACGAGACCGACGAGGGCTGATGCCGGCGGGCTGCCGGCATCAGCCCCCATCTCAGAGGTTGGGCGGCAGCTTGCGACGGCGGCGGCGCCACCATGCCCGCACACCCCAGGCCGCGATCAAGGCCAGCACCGCCACCGGCAGCAGCGCGGCAACGGCTCGGATCAGGAACGCAACGCTGGTGCTGAGGATGCTGCCCGACTCGCTCAGCGCCTCGCCGATCTCGCTGCGGCTGCGCTGGCCGGACGTGGTATCGAAATGGATCGTCACCAGCTGGGTATCGATGCGCCGGCGCTGCTGCGCGGCATCCTTGCTGGCCTGCTCGACACCCGCCTCGATCTCGGACAGCCGCGTGGTGATCGCCATCAGGTCCTCGATCTTCAGGTCCTTGCGGTCCTGGTAGGCCAGCAGCCGCGCGTGTTCCTTCTCCAGCCGCGCCTTGGTCAGCGCGGTGTCGGCCACGGCCTGCGCGAGGTCCTCGGCACGCGTGTTGCGCGACTGCAGCGTGCCGCCCTCACCGGCCAACGCGATCAACGGCTCGGTGCCCTTCGGTGCAATCCGCACCTTGACCTCGCCGCTGGGCTGCTCGCCGCTGCGCTGGTCTACCTGCAGCACCGCGCAGTCACCGAACTTCGCGCTCTGGCAGGCCTGTGCCACCTGCTGGATGCGCGGTGCGATCTGCGCCGCTTCCAGTTGCACCTGCACGTCGTGTTCGTAGGCGAGGAATGCGCCTTCCGGTGAAGCGATGGCAGCCTCGGCCGCCGTGGCGCCCGCATCCGCCGCCATGTCGCCCTGCTTGGCGCAGGCGCCCAGCGCCAGCAGCAGCACCGGCATTGCTGCCATGCACGTCCACGCGCGCACCGGCCTCACAGTGCGGCCCCGTCGTAGGAGGTCACCGCCAGCGTGGCCAGATCCACTGCAGGCACGCAGCGCACGTTCACCGCCACCATCGGCATACCGCTGCGTGGATCCACCGCCTCGCTGTAGGGGGCAATGCCGCATTCGCGGCAATGGTGATGGTCGATGTGGGCCTTGTTGAAGTGGTAGGTGGCCACGTCCGCCGGATCGGTGCTCAGCTGGAACGCTTCGCGCGGGGCGAACCACAGCAGGCTGCCACGGCGGCGGCACATCGAGCAGTTGCAGTCGATGACGTCGCTGATCGGCGCCCCGGCCTGTACGGTGAATGCGATCCTGCCGCAATGGCAGCTTCCCTGGTATTCCATGTTCTGCGCTCCTTTGGAGGGTCCTTGTCTGCGCCCATGGTAATCCTATGGCACGGGGACAAAGCAGCCACGCGGCCCTATGCTCAGGGTTTGACCCTGTACAGGAACGCCGATGCGCCCGCATCTTCTTGCCCTCGCCCTGGTCGCCGCGCTGGCCGGTTGCCAGCCGGCCGACGCCCCGACCAACGCTTCCACCCCGGCCACCAGCCAGCAGGCCGGTGACGCGGCGGTCGATGCCGCCTTCGCCGACCTGTCCAAGCGCGCCCTGGACACCTGGATGCAGCTGTCGCCGGTCAGCGCTACCCAGATCGGTGACCACCGCTACGACAGCGAGCTGGACGACCTCAGTGCCGCCGGCCAGCAGAAGACCCTGGCCGCCTACAAGGCGCTGCTGGGCGAGCTGGACAAGATCGAGGTGGCCAAGCTGGGCCGCGAGAACCAGGTGGACGCAGCGATCCTGCGCAACCAGCTGCAGTCGGAAATATGGAACGCCGAAGTGCTGCAGTCCGGCAAGTGGGACCCGCAGCTGTACAACGGCATCGCCGGCAGCGCGATCTACGGCCTGATGGCGCGCGAGTTCGCGCCGCTCCCGGAGCGCCTGAAGTCGGCCACCGCGCGCATGGAAAAGCTGCCGGCGATCTTCGCCCAGGCCCGCGAGAACCTGGATCCGGCGCGCGTGCCGAAGATCCATGCCGAGACGGTGGCCAAGCAGAACAAGGGCATCCTCAGCATCGTCGATACCTTCATCACCCCCCACATCGGTGAACTGCCGCAGGCCGACCAGCAGCGTCTGCAGGCCGCCATCGACGGCCTGAAGAAGGCGGTGGACGAGCAGCAGACCTGGCTGGACAAGACCCTGGTGCCGAATGCCAAGGGCGACTTCCGCATCGGTGCGGAAAAGTACGACCAGAAGCTGAAGTTCGCGCTGAGCTCCTCGCTGTCGCGCCAGGAGATCGGTGAGCGTGCACGCGCCGAACTCAAGCGCGTGCGCGAAGACATGTACGGCATCGCGCAGACCGTGCTGAAGGACAAGCCGGGTGCGCCGGAGATGCCGGCCCAGCCGACCGACGAGCAGCAGCAGAAGGCCATTGAAGCTGCGCTGGAGCTGGCCTACGCCGACAAGCCGGCACGCGACAAGGTCGTCGACGATGCCAAGGCCGCACTGGAGCAGTCCACCGCGTTCGTGCGCGAGCACGATCTGATGACGCTGCCCGACGCGCCGGTGGACATCATCCTGATGCCGGAATTCCAGCGTGGCGTGGCCGTGGCCTACTGTGATTCACCGGGTCCGCTGGACAAGAACCTGAAGACCTTCTACGCCGTGTCGCCGATTCCGGACGACTGGAACGACAAGCAGGTCGACTCGTTCCTGCGTGAGTACAACTCGCGCATGATCCACCTGCTGAGCATCCACGAAGGCACCCCGGGCCACTACCTGGAAGGCTGGCATTCGGCCAAGTTCCCCTCCACCCTGCGTGCGGTGCTGCGTTCAGGCCTGTTCGCCGAAGGCTGGGCGGTCTACACCGAGCGCATGATGCAGGAGCAGGGCTACCTCAACAACGACCCGCTGTTCCACCTGGTGCAGCTGAAGTTCTACCTGCGCACGATCTCCAACGCGATCCTCGACCAGGGCGTGCACGTGGACAACTGGGATCGCGAGAAGGCAATGCACCTGATGACCCACGACGCGTTCCAGCAGGAAAGCGAAGCGGCGGGCAAGTGGGTGCGTGCACAGCTGACCTCGGCACAGCTACCGACCTACTTCGTCGGTGCGCAGGAACACTTCGACACCCGCAAGGCGGTGCAGGAGAAGCTGGGCGACAAGTTCAACCTGAAGGCGTACCACGACCAGGTACTGTCCTACGGCGCACCGCCGGTGCGTTTCGCACGCCAGCTGATGCTGGACCAGCCGATCGAGTGATCGGGGTGGTGTGAGTTGAAGCGGAGCGGCCCGGGGAAACCCGGGCCGATCTGTTTGTGGGGGATCGCCAGACCATCTCCGCATCACATGCCGGCAACATGGCCAGGCGCATCGTTCGCCGGATTCCCCCTTCCGCCGGTTTCCAATGTCTCTCCCCTTGCGCCTCGCCCTGCTGCCCACGCTGCTGGCCAGTGCGGGTGCCTTCGCCGCCTGCCCCGCGCCGCCGCCCGGCCAGCTGGACATCCGCGCGCTTGGCTACTACACCGACAAAGTCGGCTCGATCATCGACCCGGTACTGAACCAGCAGAACAAGGACGCCACTGCACCGCTGGACCGCTATGCCGCCGACGTGGCGCGCATGAGCGATGACTACCTGCGCAACGGTGACCCGGCAGCGGCACAGTGCACGCTGAGCTGGTTGGGTGCGTGGGCCGACGACGGCGCCATGCTCGGGCAGATGATCCGGGTCAACAACGATCAGTCGTTCTACATGCGGCAGTGGATGCTCGATGCGGTAGCAATGGCCTACCTGAAAGTGCATGACCAGGCCAACCCGCAGCAGCGTGCGCGTATCGATCCGTGGCTGCAGAAGCTGGCACGGGCCAATCTGGCGTACTGGGACAATCCGAAACGGCGCCGCAACAACCACTACTACTGGGGCGGGCTGGGCGTGCTGGCCACCGGACTGGCCACCGACGACGACGCCCTGTGGCAGGCCGGCCACGCCGCGTTCCAGAAGGGCATCGATGACATCCAGGACGATGGCAGCCTGCCGCTGGAGATGGCCCGCGGGCAACGGGCCCTGCACTATCACGACTACGCATTGGCGCCACTGGTGATGATGGCCGAGCTGGCGCGGCTGCGCGGCCAGGACTGGTATGCCAGCAAGGACCATGCAATTGACCGCCTTGCCCGCCGCGTCATCGAAGGCAGCAAGGACCCTGCATGGTTCAACCAGCACACCGGCGTTGCCCAGTTGCCCCTGCAGGCCAGCGGCTGGGTCGAGTTCTACCGCCTGCGCTCACCTGACGGCGGCGTGTTCGACGCCGCGCATGCACGCGGCCCGTTCCACTCGCCACGGCTGGGCGGCGACCTTACGCTGATGGCCACGCAGGGCATCGTGCGCACGCCGCTGCGTTAGCAGCGCGCCTCAGCGGGCTTTCGGATGCAGCACGCGCTGGAACTCGGCGACGGTGCACCCCTGAGCCGCGCACCCCGGCACACGCAGCACGACGCGGCCCGGCGGCTGCGCGTTGGCCAGCGGCAGCGCATCGCGCAGCTGCGCGGTGGTCGGGTAGACGTAGGCCAGGCGGATCCGTTCCACCCCGCTGTGGCGATCACGCCAGCGTTCGAACTGCAGCAGGCCACCGATCGGTGTCTTCTCGTACTGCCCCGGCAGGCTGTAGTCGCTGATTCCCAACGCCGCCAGCACGGAACCGATATTGGAATCGTGACCGACCAGCAGGGTCACCTTCGGCGACGCCGGGTCGTCGAACAACGCATTCACTCTTGTCAGCAGCGGAGCGGCCACATCCCGCGCCACCTCGGGCGTTCCGAACAGGATGTCCTGGTAGCGGTTGCGGATCTGCGCCAGCGCCTGCCATTGCGCCTCGGTGGTCAACCGGCCCCAGCCTTCGCGGGGGATGCCACTGCCCTGGTAGTGCTCCATCAACAAGGCATCGACCAGCCCGCTGGCCAGCGCCAGTGATCCGGACGCGCGAGGCTCCTTGCCCGGTTCCGTACTGAAGGTGGTATCGGCCAGCGCCAGATGGCAGTCGCTGTGCCCCTTGCATGCCGCCGACTGCGGATAGCGGGTGATCTCCTCCACCACGGACAAAGCCGGTGCCAGGTCCACTGCGGCCAGCGCTCGCTGCATTGACTCCAGCGCGCGCGTGCGGAATGCCGCGTCGTCGCGGCGGATCACCGGATCGAACAACGGATCCATCGAGCCCAGCGGCATGCGCTGTTCGACCGCAATATGGCAGCCCGGGAAAGCACCGGCAACGAAGAACTGCGCGGTGGCCTGGGTGCGCTGCAGGCTGTTGGCGTACGCGTGGAAGTCATCCTCCTGCGGGCAACCCGACACCGGCAACAGCTGCGCCTGGCGCAGCCACTGGGCGATGTAGCGGCCCATGTAGACCTCCAGCACGCCTCCCTTGGTAGTCAGCTCGCCCGGTGCCACCTCCCAGCGCGGCCAGGCCTCGGGCGTCGCATTGGCCAGCGCGCCGGAGGCCACCACCGGCGCGCGCAGGTTGTGACGGCTGAGCAGGACGACCTGCTTGAGCTGGTCGCCGTCCATGGGTGCCGGCGCAGCCGTGGCAACCGTGGCAACCAGGCTGAGTGCCAGCAACAGGGAACGCAGGGGGCGGATCATGCAGGTCTCCGGAAACACGCTGGCGTCAGAGCCCTTTCCTGCGGAAAGGGATCCGACCCCGAAGCGATCATTGATCGGCAGCAACAAATCCACCGGTCTGCCGCGCCCACAACCGTGCGTACAGGCCACCGGCCGCAATCAGCTCGGCATGGCTGCCGGTCTCCACGATTCGTCCCTGGTCCATCACCACCAACCGGTCCATGCGCGCGATGGTCGACAGCCGGTGCGCGATCGCGATCACCGTCTTGCCGCCCATCAGCTCATCCAGGCTGTCCTGGATCGCCGCTTCCACTTCCGAGTCCAGTGCCGAGGTTGCTTCGTCCAGCACCAGGATCGGTGCGTCCTTCAGCAGCACGCGGGCAATGGCGATGCGTTGGCGCTGGCCACCGGACAGCTTCACACCGCGCTCGCCGACATGTGCGTCGTAGCCACGACGCCCCTGCCCGTCCACCAGCGTATCGATGAAGGCTTCGGCACGTGCCTTGGCCACCGCAGCGCGCAGCTGCTCATCGGTCGCGTCTGGACGGCCGTACAGCAGGTTGTCGCGGATCGAGCGGTGCAGCAGCGAGGTGTCCTGGGTGACCACACCGATCTGCTGGCGCAGGCTTTCCTGGGTGACGTAGGCAATGTCCTGGCCGTCGATCAGGATGCGGCCGCTTTCCAGGTCGTACAGGCGCAGCAGCACATTGACCAGGGTCGACTTGCCGGCCCCCGAAGGACCGACCAGGCCGATCTTCTCGCCCGGCTTCACCACCAGGTCCAGGCCTGCGATCACGCCACCCTTCTTGCCGTAGTGGAAGTGGATGTCCTGGAAATGCACGCCGCCACGGGTCACCTGCAACGGCACTGCATCCTCGCGGTCCTGCACGGTCAGCGGCTGGGCGATGGTGGTGATGCCATCCTGCACCGTGCCGATGTCCTCGAAGATGCCGTTGATGGTCCACATGATCCAGCCGGACATGTTGTGGATGCGGATCACCAGGCCGGTCGCCAGCGTGATCGCACCGACGGTGATGTGGCCGCCATTCCACAGCCACAGCGCCAGCCCACAGGTACCGGCGATCAGGAAACCGTTGACGATGGCGATGGTCAGGTCCATGCCGGTGGTCACCCGGGTCTGCGCGCGGTGCTTGACCGCCAGCTCCTGGATCGACTCGGCCACGTAGGCCTGCTCGCGCCCGCCATGGGCGAACAGCTTCAGCGTGGGAATGTTGGTGTAGCCATCGACGATGCGGCCCATCGCCTTGGAACGCGCTTCGGACGCAATCCAGGCCCGTTCCTTCGCGCGCGGCACGAAGTAGACCATGATCACCGCATAGGCCAGCAGCCACAGGATCAGCGGCACCATCAGCCGCCAGTCGGCCTGCGCGAACAGGTACAGCGCGGTGCCGGTATAGACCACGATGTACCAGAGCGAATCGACCATCTGCACCGCCGACTCGCGCAGCGAGGTACCGGTCTGCATCACCCGGTTGGCGACGCTGCCGGCGAAGTCGTTCTGGAAGAAGCTCAGGCTCTGCCGCACCACATAGTTGTGCATCAACCAGCGCGAGCGGTTGCTCAGGCCGGGCACGATGGCCTGGTTGACCAGCAGGTTGTGCAGGCCGACCAGGATCGGACGCGCGATGACCGTGATGAACAGCATCCAGCCCAGGTCGTTGGCATGGCGCTTGAAGAAGTCGGCACCGGGCTGCTCGGCGACCATGTCGACGATGCGGCCCAGGTAATCGAACATCGCCACTTCCACCAGCGCCAGCAGCAGGCCGGCGATGAGCGTGGCCAGCAGCACCGGCCACACCGGGCGCAGGTAGTGCAGGTAGAACGGCAGCACCTTGCGCGGAGGCATCCGCCCGTCCACGGGCGGGAACACCGGAATCAGGGATTCAAACCAACGGAACATCGCATTCCCTCGCCATCTTTAGCTGGCGGAGTATCCCATGCCGCATGTGTACGCCGGCCGACGATCGCTGCGGCTGCGGTCGTGCCGGCCGCTGGCCGGCACCCTTGCGACGCATCCGGGGATCATGAGGTTGCCGGCCAGCGGCCGGCACTACCCATCGGATTCGTCAAACGTCAGCGCCGGGCCACGCCCGGCGGCGTCATTTCACTGGGGTGAACAGCAGGTCCTGGAAATCGAAACTGAAATCGGTCAGGTCGGAAATCGGCTGCATGCGCACCTCGCGCACCTTGCCGTCCGGGTCCAGGCTGAAGTTCACGAACGCGTCGGCGTTGAGCGAACGGTCGTCCCAGCGCACGATGAAGGTGTCGTGCTGCCAGTGCTCCAGGCGTCCGCTCAGCTGCGCGGTCTTGGCAAAGCGCAGGCGCAGTCCCTTGCCCTCGGCACTGACCTGCATGTCGCCATACCAGCGGTCGCGGAACATGCCTGTGTAGCCGGCCAGCGCCAGCGACGGCCTGCTGCCCTTGTCGCGCGCGCTCTGGTGCTTGGCCCACGCCTCGTCGGCCTTGTCCTGTCCCTTGGCCACGGCCTTGGCATAGGCGTCCACCCAGTCATGCTTTTCACCGCCCAGGTAGGCATCGAGCACACTCAGGGTGATCGCATTGAACGCCGCGCCCACTTCCTGATTGGTCAGCACCACCACGCCCAGTTTCTCGCCCGGTACCAGGGTCAGCCGCGAAACCATGCCCGGCCAGCCACCGGTGTGCCAGACCAGCTTCTGCCCGCGGTAGTCGCTCAGGCTCCAACCTTCGCCATAGCCGGCGAAGTTGGCCCGAGCCGGTGCCAGCTCCGGCACGCTCGGCGCCGGGATCGACTGCGGCGTGATCATCCGCCACATCTGCTGCTGGCTCTTCTCGGAGAACAACGGCGTGCCGTCGGCCAGTTTGCCTTCGGCCAGCTGCACCTGCATCCAGCGCGCCATGTCGTGCGCGCTGGAATAGATGCCGCCGGCGCCGGCATTGTTCGACCAGGTCAGCGGCGCGACGGTGCGCAGGTCCTTGAAATCGTACTTGGCGTGGCCGACCGCGGCCTTGTCGCCCGGCTTCAGGTGATCGGCGTTGTAGCGCGTGCCGGCCATGCCCACCTTGTCGAAGATGCGGGTCTGCAGGAACTGCTGGTAACTCATGCCGGAAACATGCTCGATCACCTGCTGGGCGACCGCGTACAGGATGTTGTCGTACGCATAGCCCTCGCGGAATCCACCCTTCAGCGGCACCTTGCCCAGCCGCTCCACCACTTCGGCATTGCTGTAGGAGGTGGTCGGCCAGAACAACAGGTCACCGGCGCCCAGGCTCAGTCCGCTGCGATGCGACAGCAGGTCGCGGATGGTCATCTGGCCGGTCACGAACGGATCGGACATGCGGAACGACGGCAGGTGGTCGATCACCTTGTCGTCCATCTTCAGCTTGCCGTCCTCGGCCAGCAGGTTCAGCGAGGTGGCGGTGAACGCCTTGGTGTTGGACGCAATGGCAAACAGCGTATCGGCCTGCACCGGTTCCGGCTTGCCCTGCTCGCGCACGCCCCAGCCGCGCTCCAGCACCACCTCGCCATCCTTGACCACCGCCACCGCAATACCGGGCACGTCGAACTGCGCGCGCACGCGCTCGACGGTTGCATCCAGCTCCTGCAGCTGCGCCGGGGTGGCAGCGCTCGCCATGGTCGTGCACGCCAGCAGCACGGCTCCTCCAATCCAGGGTTTCATCCAGCACGATCTCCGAACAGGGGTGGCGGCCATGTGCAGGCCGTCACCGGGGTTTCGCGGGATGGTAACGTTCTGCGTTGCACCCTGCCCTGTGCCATAGGAGGGGTGTCATGGGCGGGAACGGCCAACCGAGCAGCGGCTCCACCATCATTCCGTGCCTGCGCTACCGCGATGCGCAGGCTGCCATCGACTGGCTGCAGCGCGCCTTCGGCTTCCATGCCCAGGCCGTCTACGCCGATGGCGATACGGTGTTCCATGCGCAGCTGACCTTCGGCACCGGCATGATCATGCTGGGCTCGGCCAGCAACCAGAGCGCGTGGAGCGAGCATGCGGCGATGCCTGATGAGGTCGGCGGCCGCCAGACGCAGAGTGCCTGCGTGATCGTCGCCGATGCCGACGCG
Source organism: Stenotrophomonas sp. YJH_SMC_25 (assembly GCF_059369595.1). Taxonomy (NCBI): domain Bacteria; kingdom Pseudomonadati; phylum Pseudomonadota; class Gammaproteobacteria; order Lysobacterales; family Lysobacteraceae; genus Stenotrophomonas; species Stenotrophomonas sp. YJH_SMC_25. The sequence continues at coordinate 235,484 of NZ_JCAFSV010000005.1, forward strand.
CACTACGCCCGGGCCAAGGCCGCCGGTGCCCGAATCGTCATCGACATCGCCGACCAGGACTACGGCGGCCGTGGCTATGCCTGCGCCGACCCGGAAGGCTACCTGTGGTGGTTCGGCAGCTACGACCCGTGGCGCGCGGACCACGGCCAGTGACCGCCGGAGCGATCCGCTGCGGCATCGGTGGCTGGGTGTTTCCCGAATGGCGCGGCGGCGTTTTCTACCCCGTGGGCCTGCCGCAGCGTGAAGAACTGGCCCATGCCAGCCGTGCCCTGCGTTGCATCGAAATCAACGGCACCTTCTACCGCACGCCCACCGCGGCGCAGTGCGCGCAGTGGGCCGCACAGACGCCGGAAGGCTTCCGGTTCTCGATGAAGGCGCCACGCTACCTGGTGCAGCGCCGCGACCTGTCCAGCACGGTCGAGGCGGCCGCGCCCTTCCTGCAGGCGGCGACCGCGCTCGGTGACCGGCTGGGCCCGCTGCTGTGGCAGTTCGATCCACGGCATCCGGCCGACGCCGAAGCACTGGAACGGCTGATGGCACAGCTGCCGAAGCATCTGGACGGGGTGCCGCTGCAGCATGCGCTGGAGGTCCGCAACGCCGAGGCACATGGCCCGGCACTGGTCGACGCCGCCCGCCGCCACGGCGTGGCGCTGGTGATCGAGGACAGCGACGAGGCGCCATTGCACGGCGATGTCAGTGCCGGCTTCGTCTATGCGCGAATCAAGCGCAGCCAGGCCCGCTTGAACGAGGGCCTGCCGGCGCCCGTGCAGCAGCGCTGGGCCGAACGCGCACGCCGCTGGTCACGCGGTGAACCAGTGGATGACCTGCCCTGCCTGGCCGCGCCAGCTCCGGAAACCCCGCGCGAGGTCTACCTGTTGTGCATCGGCGCGGGCAAGGCACGCAACCCGGCGGCGGCGATGGCACTGCAGCGGCGGGTTGACCAGGGCAGCGATCCCACACGCGGGTAGCGCTGCGACGTTCGCCTTGCCTCACAATAGGCGGATGAGCACACCCGACACCCGCAAAGCGCTGTGGCAGATCCACTTCTGTGTCCTGCTGTGGGGCGTCACCGCCATCCTCGGCAAGCTGATCACCCTGCCCGCATTGCCGCTGGTGTGGTGGCGCATGCTGCTGGTGACGGCGATGCTGGCCCTGCTGCCGCGGGTCTGGCGCGGGCTGCGCACCCTGCCCCTGCGGCTGGTGGCCGGTTACGCCGGCATCGGTGCGCTGGTCGCCCTGCATTGGCTGACCTTCTACGGCGCGGTGAAACTGGCCAATGCCTCGGTGGCCGCCACCTGCATTGCACTGGCGCCGGTGTTCACCTCGATCATCGAACCCTGGGTAGCCAAGCGGCCGTTCCAGCTACGTGAACTGGCGTTCGGCCTGGCGGTGCTGCCGGGTGTTGCGCTGGTGGTCGGTGGCGTGCCCGACGGCATGCGCCTGGGTGTCTTGATCGGGGCGATATCGGCGCTGCTGGTGGCGGTGTTCGGCTCGCTCAACAAGCGCATGGTCAGCCACGCCGATCCGCTCACGGTCACCGCCCTGGAGCTGGGTGCCGGCACCCTCACCCTGACCCTGCTGGCACCGCTGATGCCCTACCTGCTGCCAGCACTGGCCAGCCCGCTGTGGGTGGTCCCGAATCTGCATGACGGCATCCTGCTGCTGGTGCTGGCCGGGTTCTGCACGCTGCTGCCGTTCGCCCTGGCCCTGGTCGCACTGCGCCACCTGAGCGCCTATACGGTGCAGTTGGTGACCAACCTGGAGCCGGTCTATGCGGTGGTGCTGGCGGTGGTGCTGCTGCGCGAGCAGCACGAGGTCACGCCGTGGTTCTACCTGGGCGTGGCAATCATTGTCGGCGCGGTGTTCCTGCATCCGCTGCTGAACCGCCGCAAGCCGGTGCAGCACCCGGAGATCCTTGGCACGGCCGAAGCACGCAACATCGCCGATTGAGTGCATCCCCGCATGGCGTGGATCTACCGGATCCGGATCGATGTCTCAACGCTGCGGCCAATGCCAGGCCGGCGCATCCAGCAGGCCCTGCCCGCTCAGCAGCGTGCGGCCCTGCTCCTTGTGCAGATGCAGCGAGTGGCAGCCCGGCGCCTGCTCCAACGCCGCGATCAGCCGGCTGGCGTGTGACACCACCCACACCTGGCTGCGCGCACTGGCGGCGATGATCAGCCGCGCCAGCGCCGGCAGCAGGTCCGGATGCAGGCTGGTCTCCGGCTCGTTCAGCACCAGCAGCGGCGGTGGCCGCGGCGTGTGCAGTGCCGCGGCCAGCAGCAGGAATCGCAGGGTACCGTCAGACAATTCGGCCATCGACAACGGCCGCAGCAGCCCGGGCTGGTGGAATCGCAGGGCCAGTCGACCGTCCAGCTCTTCGAAGCCGACCGTGGCGCCGGGGAAGGCATCATCGACACTGCGTGCCAACGCAACCGGATCTCCGATCTCGAGAATGGTCACCCAGGCCGCCGCCAGATCCCGCCCGTCGTGATGCAGCACCGGCGTGCGCGTTGCCATCGCCGGTTGTCGCGCCGGGGCATCGGCGTCGCTGCGGAAATGATCGTAGAAGCGCCAGCGACGGATGTACTCATGCAGGGCGATGGTTTCCGGCATGCGCTGCGGATCGCCGACCTGGGTGAACAGGCTGTCGAACAGCGACAACCGGTCATCCACGAGATCCCAGCCGTGCGCATGGCGTTGGCGCACCATTGCCCCACGGCGATCGACCAGCAGGTTGGCGCTGCGCAGGAACGGCCCGGCCCAGATCGCCTCCGCCTTGATCTGCGGATCCAGCGCAAACGCGGAACGGCTGGGTGGCGGGTAGCCCAGGTCGATGGCATAGCCGAACTCGTCGGTGGTGAATCCCAGCTTCAGCCCCACTGACGCCTGCCGGGGTCCGCCCTGCAGCGGGATCTCGCCGGCCGCAACCCGGCGATCGATGGATTCGGGGCCGGCCCACAGCGCCGAACCAAGCCCGCCTTCGCGGGCCAGCACCGCCGCGACGCCGCCCTGGGCGGTTTCCGCCAGCAGGCGCAGCGCGCGGTACAGGCTGGATTTGCCACTGCCGTTGTCACCGGTGACCACGTTCAACGGCTGCAGCGGCAGTACCAGCCCGTGCAGCGAGCGATAGTGGGCGATGGCCAGGGTCTGCAGCATGGCTGGTATCCGTGGAAACAGGGACGTCATGCTGGCCGGTTCTGATCGCAGGAGCTGCGACGCCAAGTGAAACGGGAAGAGCATCCACGCATGGCGTGGATCTACTGGAGCGGCATCGAGTCATCCACGCGTCGCATGCGTTCAACGCGCGAACCGCCGTGTTTCAGCCCGCCAGCTCCACCCGGTTGCGACCGTTGCCCTTGGCCCGGTACAGCGCCTTGTCGGCGCGCGCCAGCATCTCATCCACGCTTTCACCGGGCTGGTGCTGGGCCACACCAATGCTGATCGTGACCGGGAATCCCAGCGGCAGATCCGCCACGGCCAGGCGCAGGAACTCGCATTGCAGTTCGGCCGTGCGCAGATCAGTGCCCGGCATCACCGCCACGAACTCCTCGCCGCCATAGCGCGCGGCCATACCACGGCCGGCAAAATGCGAACGCAGCAGCACGCCCAGCTCAGCCAGTACCCGGTCGCCGGTGGCGTGGCCCTGGAAGTCATTGATGTGCTTGAAATGATCGATGTCCAGCAGGGCCACGCAGGCTACTCCCGGCTGCCCATCGATCTCCGCCACCGCCTCTTGCAGTGCCGCTGCCATCGCGCGGCGGTTGGGCAGGCCGGTCAGCGCATCGGTTCGGCTCTGTTCGGCCAGGTCGGCATTCTGCGCCAGCAGCACGTCCTGGTACTCCGACAGCAGGCGCTCGTAGTCATCGCGTTCCAGCATGTGCTTCTGGATGTCGAGCGCGAAACGACGCAGCTCCATCACCAGCATCACCTGCCGTGACAGCGCGGCCAGCGCCTCGGCCTTGTCGCTGGGCAGGTGCTGCGGCTGTGCATCGAACACGCACAGCGTACCCAGCGGCAGGCCATCGGAACTGATCAGCGGCGCACCGGCGTAGAAGCGGATGTGCGGGTCGCCGGTCACCACCGGGTTGTCATGGAAGCGGATGTCCTGCAACGCATCCTCGACCACCATGATTTCGTGCGGCTGCAGGATGGCGTGGCCACACATCGATTCGCTGCGCAGGTTTTCCGCCGCGTCGATGCCCTGGATCGACTTGAACCATTGCCGTTCGACGTCAATCAGGGTCACCGCTGCCATCGAGGTACCGCAGACCGCCTTGGCGATCGCCACCAGGTCGTCGAATGACTTCTCGCGCTGCGAATCAAGGATCCGGTAGCGGTACAGCGCCTGGAGCCGAAGGGCTTCGTTGGCAGGCTTGTCGGGCTTGATCATGCAGCGTCACGTTCCGGCAGGTCACTGCAAAGTCTAGCTGATGCCGGCGCGTAATCCGCACAACGGGTAGTGCCGGCCGCTGGCCGGCATCCCGCGCGCATTCGATGCCTGGAGCAGCCGGCCAGCGGCCGGCACTACCGCGCGTTACCAGTCCAGCTGCTTCGGCAGCAGGCCCTGCAGTTCCTGCTCGGTCAGGTTGCGCCACTGGCCCGGCTTCAGCGCGCCGATCTTGATGTTGTCGATGCGCACGCGGCGCAACTGGGTCACGCGATAGCCGAATTCGGCGGCCATCAGGCGGATCTGCCGGTTCAGGCCCTGCTGCAGGGTGATACGGAAGCCGAACTTGGCGATGCGCGAGGTCTTGCACGGCAGCGTCATCTGGTCGTGGATGCGCACGCCGCGCGCCATGCCGCGCAGGAACTCATCGGTGACCGGCTTGTTCACCGCCACCAGGTATTCCTTCTGGTGGCCATTTTCGGCGCGCAGGATCTGGTTGACGATGTCGCCGTTGCTGGTCATCAGGATCAACCCCTCGGATTCCTTGTCCAGGCGGCCGATCGGGAAGATGCGCTGTTCGTGGCCGACGAAGTCGACGATGTTGCCCTTGACCGAAGTTTCGGTCGTGCAGGTGACGCCTACCGGCTTGTTCAGTGCGATGTAGACGTGGCGGCGGGCGCCGGGCTTGCGTGCCACGCGGGCGCGCAGCGGCTGGCCGTCGACCAGCACCTGGTCTTCCTCGCCCACCACCGCGCCGGTACCGGCCGGATGGCCGTTGACGGTAACGCGGCGCGCGGCGATCAGGCGATCGGCCTCGCGGCGGGAGCAGAAGCCGGTGTCGGCGATATGTTTGTTGAGTCGGGTGGTCATCGGCGCATTATCCGGCATCGCCGCCCGCTGCGCTTCATGCCAGGGCGGGCGGATCGAGCTCCTCACCGTCGAAGACCCGGTTGCGGCCCGCCCGCTTTGCCACGTACATGGCATGGTCGGCGCGCCGCAGCAGCCCGGCCAGATCGTCCTCGCCCGGTCGCCACTGCGCCAGGCCGATGCTGGCGGTCACCTCCAGCCCCGGCACCTGCAGGGCCTGGCCAGCCTCGGTGATGCGCTGGCGCAGGCGGTCCAGCCGTGCCGACGCCGCCTCGCGCGGCATGCCGGGCATCAGCAGCAGGAACTCTTCGCCGCCCATCCGCACCACTTCGTCCTGGCTGCGCACCGCCGCGCGCAGGGCACGCGCCACCGCCACCAGCACCTGGTCGCCCACTGCGTGGCCGTGGCGGTCGTTGATGTCCTTGAACAGGTCGATGTCGAGGAAGCCGATCACCAACGGGCCGCGCTCACGGTCCACCCGTTCCAGATGGCGGGCCAGCTGCTGCAGTCCGGCGCGACGGTTGGGAAGCCCGGTCAGGCCATCGGTCTCGGCCAGCTGGCGAAGTTCATCACGCTGCTGGCGCAGCCGGCCCAGCCGCTGGTTCAACGCATAGGCGGCCATCATCAACAGCCAGGTCACCGCCAGCTGCAGCGCCTCCACCCGGTATTCCAGCAGCCACGCAGCACCACAGGCATCGGCGATGATCAGTACCAGCATCGGTGCCAGCGCGGCCAGACCCGCCTGTGCCCAACGGTCGCCGCGCCAGCGTGCCCAGACGCCGACCATCAGTGCCAGGCCACATCCGGACAGATAGGACACCTGCAAGCCCTTCGCGACCCAGGCCAGATGCTCCGAGCGCAGCCACGGCACCAGCACGGCCAGCGCCATCAGGGTCCACAACACCGCCAGTTGGGCCGGGCGCGATCGAGGCAGCACGCGGTCGCCTCCGTTCAGCCGCCACAGCGCCGGCAGCACCAGTGCCTGGGTCGCAGCGGTCAGCGCCAGCAGCCACCAGGCGCCGTGCTCGCCCACCGGCAGCCAGGGTTCCGGATAACCGCTGAGCCCGCCGAGGATGGCCTGCCACAGCACCATCACGGTGGTGCCGGCGATGTAGACCAGGAAACTGCGGTCCCGGGTGGTCAGGAAGGCCATCAACGCCGACAGCGCCAGCGCGATCGCCACCGCGATGCAGGCCGCGCGCACCAGCAGGCGGGCGGTGTCGTTCTGCTGCACCGGGCTGGGCGCGCCCAGCCGCAGGGTCGGCACCCAACGTGCCTTCAGCGGTGTCTGCCAGGAGACCAGGAACGGCTCATGGCTGCCGGCCGGCGGCACGGCCACCAGGCCGATGCCAGCCCGGAAACGTGAATCGCGGGTGCGCGCATCGTGCATGTTGCCGCAGATCTCGCGGTCGCCATGCTGGACGCGCACTTCACCGGCGAAGACGTTGAACACGTCCAGCGCCTGCGGTTGCCCTGACCAGCCCTGCGGCGGAGCCGGTACCAGCACCTGCTGGCGGGCGCCGGACAGCATCTGCGGCGTGCATGCGCGGTGCGGCGTCGGCTCGTCGGTAGCGCCGCCGACCAGGAGATAATCATGGCCCGACACGGCCTCTGCAGCCTGAAGCGGCCACGGCAACGCCAACCACACCATCAGGACGGCCAGCACCGCTCCTGTTCCATACCGCCACTGCCTGCCGCCCACGCCACGTCCTGTTCCTGCTTACGTCCGCGCCCACTGCGCGCCGCCCCTGGCGCGCATTATCGCAGCCGGGCACGCCGCGCATGTGTAGACCAAAGTCGGCGCCCGCGGTTCAGCCAGCCGCCGGCGGCCCCTTCACCGCGACCAGCCGTACCGGGCGCAGATCGACCAGGGTCAGCCGCTCCAGCGGCTGCGGCCGTTCGATGGCATAGCCCTGCAGCCCTTGCACGCCAAGCCGGGTCAGCGCACCGGCAACCTCGGCGGTCTCCACCCACTCGGCCACCACTTCCATCTGCAGCTCGCGCCCGAGCTCGCTGATCGCGCGCACCGTGGCGTGGCTGACCGGGTCGGTATCCATGTCGCGCACGAAGGCGCCGTCGATCTTCAGGATGTCCGCCGGCAACTGGCGCAGGTAGCCGAAGGAAGACAGGCCGGAGCCGAAGTCATCCAGCGCCATCCGGCACCCCCGTGCCTTCACCGCATCGATGAAGGCGCGGGCCTGGCTGAGGTTGCTGATCGCCGCGGTCTCGGTGATCTCGAAGCACAACTTGGAGGCCAGCGCGCGGTTGCGCTCGAGCAGGTCGCAGACGAAGGCGAGGAATCCCGGCTCGGCGATCGACTGCGCGGACACGTTGACGTTGCACAGGCCCAGCTGGCGCACGTGCGCCGGGCACACCTGCAGGTGGCGGAACAGCAGCCCGAGCACGTGCCGGTCCAGCGCCACTGCCATGCCATAGCGCTCCACCGCCGGCATGAACTGGCCGGGCAGATGCAGACTGCCATCGGTACCACGCATGCGCACCAGCACCTCGTAGTGCAGGTAGGACGGATCGCCCACGCGGGCGATGCGCTGCGCATACAGCAGCATGCGATTCTCGGCCATCGCCAGGCTGACGCCCTGCAGGCGCTCGGCCTCCTGCCGCCGCTCCTCCAGCGCCATGCGGTTCTCATTGAAGCAGTGCACGCGGTTGCGCCCGGCCTGCTTGGCGGCATAGCAGGCGCTGTCGGCAGCACTCATCAACCAGTTCACGTCCGGCGCATCTGCACTGACCTCGACCACGCCGATGCTGCAGCTCAGCTGCGGGCTGCCCTCGCTGATCGGAAACGTGGCCTGGCCCAGGTTGCGGATCACCCGCTGCAGCACCCGCTTGGCTTCGTCCTGCCCGGCATGGGCGAGGAACACGGCGAACTCGTCGGCGCCCAGGCGGCCGACCCAGTCACCGTCACGCACGGCCGCCACCAGATAGTCGGCGAAACTGCGCAGCATCTGGTCACCGGCGGCATGGCCGAAGCTGTCGTTGACCAGCTTGAAGTGGTCCAGGTTGATGTAGCACAGCGCATGCGTACCGCCATCACTGCGTACCTGCAGCAGCGCACGCTCCAGCAGCCGCTCGATCTCGCGGCGGTTGATCAGGCCGGTCAGCGGATCGTGGCTGGCGTGATGCTCGATCTCACGTGCCAATGCATGGTTCTGGCTGACATCCTCGATGATCGCAAACACCGACAGGCCACCTCCCGCGCTGCGCACACCGGTGCCACTCCAGCGCCCCCACACCAGGCTGCCATCGCGGCGGCAGAAGCGCAGTTCGCTCGGCCGCAGCTGCCGGTCCCAGTCGATGCGGCCGACGCCATCGATGACCAGTTCGCCTTCCATCAACAGATCGCCGAGCGACATCTGCAGCAGCACGTCGCGTCGGTAGTCGAGGATGTCGGCCATCGCCTGGTTGGCTTCGATCACCTTGCCGTCGGTGTCGAGCTTGAGCATGCCGACGTTGGCCTGGTAGAAGGCCGCACGGAAGCGGCTTTCATGCTCGGTCAGGTCCTTGCCGACGCGGCGCGCGAGGGCCACCGCCATCAGGCTGATCGCCAGCACCGACAACCCGCCGACCACAAGCGTGGCGATCCGTACCATCGTGGCCATGCGCAGCAACGCTTGCGAAAATGCCTGCGCCTGCACCTGCAGCCGCCGGTCCAGATCACGCAGTTGTTGCAGGTACCGATCGCGGTCCGCCGCTGGCAGCACGCCTTGGGCGTGCCCCGACTGCAGCTCGGCAACCAGCCGCTGCACGGCCAACAGATCATCGTCGGTCTGTCGCCACAGCGTGGTTGCTTCCCGGAATGCACCGATGTCGCGTGCATAGCGGAACGAGAACACCAGGCGCGGGATATCGGCGCGCGCGTTGCCACCCTGCAGGAAGCCCTGCCTGGCCTTTTCCTCGTCCGGTACCGCCTGTTCCAGCGCCAGCCGGGCCTGCAGATCGCCCAATGGAATCCGCAGCGCCTGGCGCGCGTCATCCAGGTCCTGGGCATGGCCACGCGCCAGGTAGCGGCTCAGCGCAGCGGTTGCATCCTGCTGCCCTCGTGACCAGTACCCTGGCCGGCAATCCAGGCGGTCGAGGCTGCCTGCAGTTCCTGGATCAACGCGGACAACGCGACCAACCCGATCGCCATGCCCGTCAACAACGCAAAGCGCAATCCCAGCCCACGGGTCATCGGCACCCGCCGGCTCTGCTGGTCCGTGCCACTTCTACCCATCCCGGATCCCCCCGAATGTGCTGCGGTGACAACCTGCCTTGGAACCGGCCCAGCCTATGACCGGCAATGTGTGGGCCATGCGAAAAAGGGGACGGAGGGGATTAAGTCGTTTTCGGCATAAGCGCATGGCCTGCCATTTACGACTTAATCCCCTCCGTCCCCTTTTCCTGTACGCCAGCCCGGGGGCTGGCGTTGTTATGGACGGCTGCGGGTGCGGCTTAGAAGCTGCGCGGGCCGCGCGGCTTGAAGCCGTCACGACGCGGCGGGCGGCTGTCGCGGTCACCGCCGCGGTCGCCACCATGGCCACCCGGACCACCCGGACCACCCGGGCTACCACGACGCGGACCACCCGGGCCGCCCGGGCCACGCTTGTCGAAGCGCGGCTTGAACGGACGCGGGGCCGGGTTGGTGTCTTCACCCGGAGCCAGCGCACGCATCTGCAGCTGCTGGCCGGACACCCACACCTTCTGCAGGTGCGACAGCACGTCCGGCGGCATCTGTGCCGGCAGGTCCAGCAGCGAGAAGTCGTCGTGGATGTCGATGCGGCCGATGAAGCGGCTTTCCAGGCCCGCTTCGTTGGCGATGGCGCCGACGATGTTGGCCGGCTTCACGCCATGCTGGTGGCCCACCGAAATGCGGTAGGTCTCCATGCCCTGCTCCGGTGCACCACGCGGCGGAACCTCACGGCGCGGACGCTGCTCGAAACCACCTTCGGCGTCGTCGCGACGCGGGCCACGCTCGAAGCGCGGACCACGCTCGTTGCGGTCGAAGCGATCGCCACGCTCCGGACGGTCGCCACGGTCGAAACGCTCGCGCGGGGCGCGCTCTTCACGCGGGGCACGCACCGGCGGCTGCAGCAGGAACGGGGTGTCACCCTGCAGCATCTTGGCCAGCGCGGCGGCGATCTCGATGGCCGGCACGTTCTGCTCGTTCTCGAAGCGCTCCAGCAGCTGGCGGTAGAAGTCCAGGCCGCCGGCACCGAGGGTTTCGGTGATGCGCGTGGTGAACTTGTTGATGCGGTTGTCGTTGACCGCTTCCACGCTCGGCAGCTGCATCTCTTCGATCGGCTGGCGGGTGGCGCGCTCGATCTGGCGCAGCATGCCCTTCTCGCGCGGGGTGGCGAACAGGATCGCCTCGCCGCTGCGGCCGGCACGGCCGGTACGGCCGATGCGGTGCACGTAGCTTTCGGTGTCGTACGGGATGTCGTAGTTCAGCACGTGGCTGATGCGCTCCACGTCCAGGCCGCGCGCAGCCACGTCGGTGGCAACCAGGATGTCCAGCTTGCCTTCCTTCAGCATGGCGATGGTGCGCTCACGCTGGGCCTGCTGCATGTCGCCGTTGATGGCGGCAGCGGCCAGGCCACGGGCCTGCAGCTTGCTGGCCAGTTCTTCGGTGCCGGCCTTGGTGCGCGCGAAGATGATCATCGCGTCGAACGGCTCGACTTCCAGGATGCGGGTCAGCGCATCCAGCTTGTGCATGCCGCTCACCCACCAGTAACGCTGGCGGATGTTGGCCGAGGTGGTGGTCTTGGCCGCGATGGTCACTTCCACCGGGTCCTGCAGGTAGGTCTGCGCGATGCGGCGGATCTGCGGCGGCATGGTGGCCGAGAACAGGGCCACCTGGCGCTGCTCCGGCAGCTTCTTCAGCACCGCTTCGACGTCGTCGATGAAGCCCATGCGCAGCATTTCATCGGCTTCGTCCAGCACCAGGGTCTTCAGCTCGGACAGGTCCAGGGTGCTGCGGTCGAGGTGGTCGATCACGCGACCGGGGGTACCGACCACGATATGCACGCCACGGCGCAGCGCCGACAGCTGCTGCCCGTAAGGCTGGCCGCCGTACACCGGCAGCACGCGGAAGCCCGGGATCTTCGACGAGTAGGACTGGAACGCCTCGGCGACCTGGATGGCCAGTTCGCGGGTCGGCGCCAGGATCAGGGCCTGCGGCTTGATCTGCTGCAGGTCGATGTTGGACAGTACCGGCAGCGCGAACGCGGCGGTCTTGCCGGTACCGGTCTGGGCCTGGCCCAGCACGTCGCGGCCTTCCAGCATCGCCGGGATGGTGGCGGCCTGGATCGGCGACGGGGTTTCGTAGCCGATGGCGGTGACCGCCTGCATCACGGGCTCGGACAGGCCGAGCTGCGCGAACTGCAGCGGCGCTTGGGAATCTTGGGACATGGGGAACTCCGAAGGCACTGCCGTCTTCCTGGCAGTGCGATAAAAAAGGGATGGTCCGCGCTTTGGGCGCCCTTCTTATCGCGTGCCCTGGCGCTGCTCGGTCGGAGGAGATTTCACTCGCTCAGAGCGGGATGATACCGCATTGATCCTGAACGAGGCGTACAGCTTTCCGTGCGCGTGCCGTCATGCCCCGTGCTGGCGCACAATACGCGCCCTCTTCCCGGCCCGGCCGCTGGCCTGCGCCCCTCTTCCCAGGAACCCCGCTCCATGCAGATTCTCGAATTCGACCTCGACGGTGACTACGTCGAACTCAAGCAGCTGCTCAAGCTGGCCGACCTGGTCACCAGCGGCGGCGAAGCCAAGATGGTCATCAGCGAAGGCCTGGTGCGGGTCGACGGCGAAGTCGAACTGCGCAAGGCCTGCAAGATCCGCGCAGGCCAGGTGGTCGAGTTCGCCGACAGCCAGATCCGGGTGCTGGCCGCCGGCTGATGTGAGGCTGTTCAGGCTACGCGCTGGGTCAGGTGCGAGGCAATCAGCTGCCTGAACGGTGCCACGCCCTGCGCCAGGCGCAGGCCGGCCGCCCGCAGCAGTCGCGCCGGGCGGCGATCGTCGGTGTACAGGCTGGCGATCGCATTGGTGGCCTCGTACAGCGGCCGCGACGCCAGCCGGTGACCCCGCTGGTAGCTGGCCAGCATGCCGGCGGCGGCAATGTCGGCACCGCGACGCTGCTGCGCGACGATGCCCTGCGCCAGCCGCTGTGCGCTGGCCAGGCCCAGGTTGAAGCCATGCGCGGTGACCGGGTGCATGCCGACGGCGGCATCGCCGATCAGCGCCGAACGCTCGCCAACAAAACGGTGCGCGTACACACCTACCAGCGGATACGCCTGCGGCGTGGCCACCGGCTGCATCCGACCCAGCCGATGTTCCAAGCAAGCACTGATGGCCTCGCCGAAGGCCACCTCGTCCATCGCCAGCAGCGCGTCGATCTGCCGCGGCGGCAGCGTGATCACCGCCGAGGCCTGGCCCTCGTTGAGCGGCAGCAGCGCCATCGTGCGGCCGTAGCCGAACCATTCCCAGGCAGTGTGGCGATGGTCGCGCTCGACCTGCATGCGGCACACCAGCATCGACTTGCCGAAGTCGCGCATCTGCGCACCGATGCCGAGCATGCGGCGGGTGGCGGAGAAGCGGCTGTCAGCGGCCACCAGCAGCCGCGCATGCAGTTGGCTGCCGTCATCGAGTTTGACAACGTGGCCCTGCGCATCGGCTTGCACGCCCTGCACCTTGCGCCCGTCGAACAGTTCCACGCCGTCCTGGCCCTGCACCGCATCCCATGCGGCACGGCGGATCAGATGGTTGGGTACCAGCCAGCCCAGCGGCTGGCCGTCGACCTGACTGCTGGCGAAGGTCAGCGCGAACGGCGAGCCGCCGTTCATCACCTTGGCATCGCGCAGTTCAGCGACTTCGGCCTGCGGCAGGCGCTGCCACAGACCCAATTGCTCCATGCTCTGCCGCGAGGCATGGGTCAACGCGATCTCCCTGCCATCGAAGGCGGCCTCGGCCAGGGCCTGGCGCGGTTGCACTTCGACCAGCCCGACCTGCAGCCCGCTGCCGGCCAGCGCGCGCGCGAAGCACAGACCTGCCGGTCCGGCGCCGACCACCACCACGTCCATCCTGCGCATGCGCGCCTCCTGCCGTTGATTCAGTCCGCGCCAGCATAGCGCCGCGCACCTGAGCGGCCTTGATCTGGATCAGGCCGACTTACAGAAGTGCGAACACCAGCGCCAGGATCGACAGCAGCGACACCAGCCACACCAGGCTGCGCACGTAGGGCACGCCTGCGGCGTACAGGGGCAGATAGACCACACGCGCCCAGAAGTAGGCCTGCGCCGCCAGTGCAGTGGTGTCGTTGCCGCGACCGGCCACGACCACCGCGATGGCGGCGGCGGCGAAGAACGGGAACGTCTCCAGGAAATTGGCCTGCGCACGCTGCAGGCGCCCGGCCAGTGGGCTGACCGGCTTTGCGTCGCCATCGCGTGCCGAGGCATTCCACTTCATCCCGCGCTCGCGGGTGACCACGGTGGAGGTGGCGAAGATGTAAACGAAGCCGAGCAGGACCGACCAGGCCAGCATCGTCAATTCAGTTGCCATCATTCATCTCCTCAGGGTGCCGACGCACGCAGGCTGTAACCGGCCAGACGCCACACCTGGTCCTCGTCGAAACGGAACGAGACCAGCTCGCGCACCGGCTGCGCGCTGTTGGCGAAACGGGTCGGGAAACTGACGTTGATGTACAGCCCTTCCGGCACTGCGGCACCTGCGCTGTACTTGACCCGGGTGATGGTGGGCTGGCCACGCCCAGCCAGCGCACCCAGGCGCGTGCGCTCGGTGGTCAGCTGGCTGACGAATGCGGCCTTCGGTACTGCACGGCGCGCGACGGCGGAGGCGCCATCCCACAGTTCGCCGGCGCGGTTGGCATCGACCAGCTGTGCGGCTTTCAGTGCAGCAGCGCCCATCTCGGCATCCTGTTTCTGCACCTGGGCCTGCTGTGCAGCGGTCAACGCCGGAGCACCGGCGGTGGCTGGCTTCGCAGCCGCTGGCGAGGCCGGGGCCGGGCGTGCCGGAGCCGGTGCAGGCGTGGCCGGCGCAGGCGTGGCCGGCGCAGGTGCCTGCGCCAATGCGGTCAGGGGCAGCAGGGACAGCAGCAGGAGCACGCGCTTCATGGACACCGCCGGTTTTCTGGAGAGAACCGCAGTCTACGCCAGCGCGGTGACTATGCCGTCAGCGTGCCGGGGCGTTGCCCTCCACCGCTGCCGCATCAGCCTGCGCGGCGGGCGCGGCGGTGTTCACTGGCGCCTGTTCGGCCACCGGCGGCGGCTCCGACGGTGCCGGTGGCAGCGTTGCCACATCGATCTCCGACAGTGGGCTTTCTTCCGGGCACACCGCATCCGGGAAACCGAAGCGCTGCTTCAGTGCCTGGCCGCAGCTGTTGATCGATTCCATGTCGGCGCCTTCGCGCTTGCACTGCTGGTCGAAGGCAATCAGGAACGCGTCCTTGCGTTGCACGAAGTCGTCACCACAGGCCCGCATCTGCTTGATCCGTTCCAGATCGTCCTGCACCGCGTTGGTGCCGTCCAGGCCGTACTGGCGCAGCTCATCCTGCGTAAGCAGGCGCAGGCTGCGGTTGGGCACGGTCATCATCAGGTCGGCCACACCCACCGCCACGCCGTTGCGCTGCAGGTAGTCCTTCACGTTGTCGTAGACCTCGTGCAGCTCGCGGTTGAGTTCCGCGCGCGAGGTGGCCTTGGAGCTGATCCGCATCATGCGGTGGATGCCGACCTTGCCCGACAGCAGGCGGTTGTCACCGGCAGCCAGCACGAACACGCAGGCACTGTGGCAGATCGAGCCCTCGCGCACCCAGATCGTCCAGCCCGATTCACCGATGCTGTCGCCGGCGACAATCGCCGATTCCACCTGGCCGCCGCTGGAATCCAAGTCGAGGATGCGCTTGTGGATCTTCTGCTCGTCAGCGACCACGGCCAGTCGCCACATCATCTCGGCGAAGCCCGGATTGATCTTGCCGGCGTAACGCACACGCATCAGGCCGCGCTCGGCGCACGGCGCCAGTGCCTGGGTGATCTGTTCGCGCTGCAGGCCCTCCAGCTCGACGCCATCGCCCGCCTCACCGGCGTACTCGGTACTGCAGCTGACCCAGGCGCGGCCATTCTCCAACTGCGCCTGCGGCCACGGCCGATCCGCCCGGCTGCGCGGCGGCGCCGGCGGTGGTGGTGCATCGGCGGCATTGATCGACACCATGTTCTCACCATCGCTGGCCGGCGCCCGCGCGGCCTTGTCGGCGGCGGTGACATTGCCCGGATTCTCCAGCTGGCTGCAGCCCGCCAGGGCAAGGCACAACAGGGGCAACCAGCGGAGTTTGGCGGACATCGGGCAACCGGTCTTCACGTGAGCAAGAGCCACAGTCTACCCGTCCGGGGCACGCATTCAGCGCGTGGCACTGAACCCCTTCTGACCCTTGGGAAAAGCGTGTCGACCAAGGTCGACACCCACCAACAGCAGCGCAGAACGCCCGCAAGACATGTCGCAGGAACCTCTCGAAGGCGGGGTGGGTCCGGTTGCAGGGGCGTGAGCGCCATGGGCCCGAGGCATGCCTCGGGCGGGTTGGGCAGGACGCCCAACCCCGGTCTTGCCGTGTGCGCAGGACAGCGCACACGAGCAAGCGGCGACCGAGCTACATGGGTGAGGGCGCTTTGCTTGCGAAGCACTGCTTCGCAAGCGCCCGAACGCACAGCCGCCAGCGGCTGGGCCGGGCCCCGGAGGGGTACTTGCAGCGTCCCCTGCAACCGGACCCACCCCGCCCTGCCGCAGGAAACCAGCTTCTGCTGTTGCCGTTGCCGGCCAGCGGCCGGCACTACCACGGGGGCAGGGCGCAGCCCGGCCTGACCCCCTTCAGCATCCATGTCCGAATGTGGCGAGTATCCCTACCCGCACACGCCTAGACTGGCGCCATGGACACCGACCTCGCCCTCGACACCGCCGCCTGCGACCGCGCCCGCCTGGCCCGTGACGCACGCTTCGACGGCGTTTTCTTCACCGCCGTGCGCAGCACCGGCATCTATTGCCGCCCCGTCTGCCCGGCGCCGCCGCCGAAGCCACGCAACATCACCTACTATCCGACCACTGCCGCGGCCGCTGCTGCCGGCTACAGGCCGTGCCTGCGCTGCCGCCCCGAACTGGCACCGCAGGCCCAGCAGGCACTGGCCGGGCAAACCGTGCAGCGCGCCCTCGCCATCATCCACGGCGGCTTCCTGCAGGAGCAGCCCGTTGCAGACCTCGCGCAGAAGATCGGCCTCAGCGCGCGCCAGCTGCAGCGCCTGTTCGTCGAACATCTCGGCGCAACACCCGGACAGATCCATGCCACCCACCGCCTGCTGCTGGCCAAGCAACTGCTGACCGAAACCACGCTGCCGGTGACCGATGTTGCGCTGGCCGCCGGCTACAACAGTCTGCGCCGCTTCAATACCGCCTTCCTGCAGGGCTGCGGCATGGCACCGACGGCGCTGCGTCGCCAGCACCAGCCGCTGGCCGCCGATGACGGCGGCCTGGTACTGCGGCTCGTGTACCGCCCACCGTTGGACTTCCCGCGCATGCTGGCCTTCCTGCGCAAGCGCAGCCTGCCTGGCATCGAACTGATCGGCGAAGACAGCTACCAGCGCGTGCTCGGCACACCCGAGCGCCCCACCCTGCTGCGCGTCACCGCCGACCCGAAGCGCCCGGAACTGCGTCTGCAGCTGGGTGCGGTCGACCCGCGCCTGATCCCCGACATCGTGCGCCGTGTGCGTCGTGTGTTCGATCTGGACGCCGACCTGCAACAGGTGCACGCCGCGCTGGGCGAAGAACCCTTGCTGGCACGCGGCATCGCCGAACGCCCGGGGCTGCGCGTTCCGGGCGGCTGGGATGGCTTCGAGGTCGGCGTACGCGCCGTGCTCGGCCAGCAGGTCAGCGTCGCCGCCGCCACCACCTTTGCGCGGCGTCTGGTGGATGCGTATGGGGCGCATCTGCCGGGCATGCCGTCCGAGTTCGATCGCCAGTTCCCAGCGCCCGAGGTGCTGGCCGAGGCGCCGCTGGAATCGATCGGCCTGCCGCGCAGCCGCGCCGCCACGGTGCGTGCGCTGGCCGCTGCATGTGCCAGCGGCCAGCTCGACTTCGGACCCGGGCAGGCCCTGGAAGACTTTGTTGCGCGCTGCGTGGCATTGCCCGGCATCGGCCCGTGGACCGCGCAGTACATCGCCCTGCGCGGGCTCGGCCAGCCCGACGCCTTCCCCGCCGGCGACCTGGTGCTGCAGCAGGTGCTCGGCCACGCACAGGGCCAGCGCCTGAGCGAACGTGCAACTGAAGCGCGCTCGCAACCGTGGCGCCCGTGGCGCGCCTACGCCGTGCTGCACCTGTGGCACCTGTCCGGCACGTTCGTTGGAGAACCGACATGACCCTGTTGTTTGATCGCTTCGACAGCCCCATCGGCGTGCTGACCATCGCCGGTGATGAGCGTGGCCTGTCACATGTGCTGTTCCCGGAAAACCGCCATCCGGCACGCGGACGCGACGACTGGCACTACGCACCGGATGCGCTGCCGGAAGCGCGCGAACAGCTGCTGCAGTTCCTGCACGGCGAACGCAGCAGCTTCGACCTTGTGCTGGCGCCACGTGGCACGCCGTTCCAGCTGCGGGTGTGGCAGGCGCTGGCACTGATTCCGTTCGGCCAGACCTGGAGTTACCTGCAGCTGGCGCAGCACCTCGGCCAGCCCAGTGCGACCCGCGCGGTCGGCGCGGCCAACGGGCGCAATCCGCTGCCGATCATCCTGCCCTGCCATCGCGTGATCGGCAGCAACGGCGCATTGACCGGTTTCGGCGGCGGGCTGGAAACCAAGGCGGCACTGCTGCGGCTGGAACAACGCCAGGCCCCGCTGTTCGCCTGAGAGGGCTGGCCGGGCTGCGCCCGGCACCCGCAGAGGCTAGAGCAACAGCAACAGCAACAGCGGGCTTCCTGCGGGGAGGCAGGGTGGGTTCAGTTGCAGGGGACGCTGCAAGTACGTCCCTGTAAGCTCGGTCGCGCCATCCATGGCGCTCACGCCCCTGCAACCGGACCCACCCAGCTTCGACAGGTTCCGGCGATCTGTCCGGACGTCATTCTGCGCAACTGTTGGTAGGTGTCGACCTTGGTCGACACGGTAGATCCACGCCATGCGTGGATGGAAGCATCAGGGACATGTCTGGAGAAAAGCCCCCCCTTCCTGTTGAAGGGGGCGCGCCGACAGGCGCGGCGATAAGGAAAAATGCGCGGACACGGGGCGCGATAGCGCGCCGTGTCTTGGGCGCGTCATTGCGCGGGCTTATCATGCGTGGATGACTTCCGTACGCCTGACCTGCGCGCTGGCGCTGCTGCTGCCATTGGCCGCCTGCACCACCGCGCCCGCCCCTTCCGCCTCCGTTCCCGGTTCCGCCGCTGCGGCTTCGCCTCCGAAGCTGCTGCTGATCTCCATCGACGGCCTGCGCGCCGATGCGCTGGACCGTGGGCTCACTCCGAACCTGCAGCGACTGATCGACGGCGGCGTGCGTGCACGCTGGATGACGCCGTCCTATCCGTCGCTGACCTTCCCCAACCACTACACCATCGTCACCGGCCTGCGTCCGGACCACCACGGCATCGTCAACAACAGCATGGACGATGCAACCTTGGGCCGTTTCGAACTGAGCAACCGCGACGCGGTCACCACCAGCGGCTGGTGGGGTGGCGAACCGATCTGGGTCAGTGCCGAGAACGCTGGCGTACGTTCGGCCACCACGGCGTGGCCGGGCAGTGAGTCTGAAATCCGCGGCGTGCGCCCCAGCAAGTGGCGCGTATACGACGGCAAGGAACCGCTGGAGCAGCGGGCCGGCATCGTGCTCGACTGGCTGGCACAGACCGATGCTGATGCACCGCGCCTCACCACGCTGTACATGGAACACGTGGACAAGGCCGGCCACAACTACGGCCCCGGGTCGAAGGAGTACGCCGACGCCATCGTGCGCGCCGACCAGATCGTCGGCCAGGTGCTCGACGGGCTGCAGCAGCGCGATCTAGCCAAGACCACCAACGTGATCGTCGTCTCCGACCACGGCATGGCCAGCGTCGCCGACGGCAACGTGATCGCCACCGAGTCGATGGCCGACCCGGCCATCGCACGCAATATCAGCCAAGGCCAGTCAGTGGGTTTTGCGCCGGTCGCCGGCCGCGAAGCGGAAGCCGAACGCGCCCTGCTCGGACGCCACGCGCACTACGAATGCTGGAAGAAGGAGAACCTGCCGGCACGCTGGCACTACGGCACGCATCCGCGGGTTCCGGCCATCGTCTGTGTCATGGATGAAGGCTGGGATGCCCTGCACCAGGAGAAGATCGCCAAGCGTGCGAAGCAGGATCGAGGTTCGCATGGCTACGACAACGCACTGCCTTCCATGCGCGCAGTGTTCGTGGCCGGCGGCCCGTCGTTCCGCCAGGGCCTGGTGATCGATGGCTTCGACAACGTCGATGTCTATCCGCTGCTGGCCCACCTGCTGCAGGTACCGGCCGCGCCGAACGATGGCAATCCGGAAACGCTGAAGAAGACACTGCGCTGATGCGGTTGTAGAGCCGAACCCACGCTCGGCTCACCGGACAGGCATAAAAAAAAAACGCGGCGCCAGGCGCCGCGTTTTTCATTGAACCGGTCGTTCGACCGGATCAGGCCTTGGCGACGGCCTTCTTCGCCACAGCCTTCTTCGCCGGAGCCTTGGCCACGGTCTTCTTGGCAACCGGAGCGGCGGCGCCTACGGCGACCTTGCTGGCGGTGTGCGAACGGGCGTTGCCATAGCTGGCGTTGTAGCGCTTGCCCTTGGCGGTCTTGCGGTCACCCTTACCCATGTCTTCAACTCCTCAAATGTGAAATCTGGTTACCCCGTACTGACACGGGTTCGGCGGGGCCGCCTTGCTGGGCGCCCCCGCGCACGATCGAAAATCCTATCACGGAGCGCCTAGTGCGCGCAGCTGGCGTCGTGCACGTGACCGTGGTTGAGGCGCAGGTTGACCAGATGGGCCACACCCACCAGCAGGCCACCGATGGTCATCACCACCGCGTGCGGCACCGCATTGTGGTGCAGCGGGTCATACAGCACGCCGGCCCACAATGCGACCAGACCGGGAATCAGGAAGCCCAGCGCACGCAGCGCACCGTGCCGGCGGTAGCCCCAGACCAGGCTGAACAACCCCAGCAGGGTCACGAACACCACCAGCGCCTGTTCCACGCCGTCGCTCAGCCAGAACGACAGCCCCAATGAAGGCGCTGCGGCCAGCAGCACCGGGATCACCGCGCAGTGCACCGCGCACAGCATCGAACCAGTGGCGCCGAAACGGTCGAGCAGGTGGCGCAGGCGTGAGGACAGGGACATGACTTCCAGCAGGGTCGGCGAATCGTTATGGAATAATATAACATCCCTCTCCGACCCGCACGGTTTCCCTCCCCCCTGTCCCATCGACGGGATTCGTGCGCCCCGCGATTGATACATTGTAACAAAGGACCCGTCCATGCCCGCCCATACCCCACGGCTCAAGCCGCATTCCCTGGCCCTGGCGCTCGCCGCCCTGCTGCCGTCCGTCGCCTTTGCAGCCGGCCAGGACACCGCCCATCGTGACCGCCACCTGACCGAGCTGTCGTCGGTGCAGGTCACCGCGTCGCCATTGCAGGGTGATGCCGAATCGCTGGCGCGCCCGGTGGAGGTGCTGGCCGGTGAACGCCTGGACGAGCAGAAGGCCGGCACCCTCGGCGATACCGTGGCCAAGCTGCCCGGCGTGCAGAGCACCTTCTTCGGCCCCGGCGTCGGCCGCCCGATCATCCGTGGCCAGGAAGGCCCGCGCGTGGCCGTGCTGTCCAACGGCATGGGGAACATGGATGCCTCCACGGTCAGCGCCGACCACGCCACCAGCATCGAACCGTTCCTGGCCGACCAGATCGAAGTACTGAAGGGCCCAGCCACGCTGCTGTTCGGCAGCGGCGCCATTGGTGGTGCGGTCAATGTGGTCGACGGGCGCATCGCGCGCGAGCTGCCGGAGCGGCCGCTCAGCGGTCGTGCCGAACTGCGCGGCAATTCGGTGAACAACGAGCGCAGCGGCATGTTCCGCCTCGATGGCGTCAGCGGCAACGTCGTGCTCCATGTGGATGGCCTGGTCCGCAATGGCGACGACTACCGCATTCCCGGCTACGCGGTGATCGACAGCCTGGAAGACCACCACGACGACCACAACCATGATCATGCGGGCGAGGAAGGCGAAGAGCCGCGCCGCGGCCGCCTCGACAACAGCTCGATCCGCACCCGCGCCGGTGGCGTCGGCGCAACGTGGCTGGGCGACGGCGGCTACTTCGGCGTATCGGCCAGTACCTACCGCACCAACTACGGCATTCCCAATGGCGCGCACGTGCACGCCGATGGTGACGATCATGGCCATGACCACGGTCACGACCATGGCGACGAAGAGGAAGGCGGCGACGAGCACGACGTGCGCATCGACATGGTGCAGAACCGCTTCGAGACCAAGGCCGGCATCTACAACCCGGTCTCGTTCCTGAAGAACATCAACGCACGCGTGGCCTACACCGACTACGAACACGTGGAGCTGGAAGCCGGTACGCCGTCGACCCGCTTCACCAACCGCGGCATCGAAGCGCGCCTGGAAGCGGTGCAGCAGCAGATCGGCGGCTGGGACGGCGCCTTCGGCCTGCAGTTCGGCAACAGTGATTTCGGTGCCAAGGGCGAAGAGGCGTTCGTTCCGGATACCGGCACGAAGAACATCGGCCTGTTCGTGCTGCAGGAAAAGCAGTTCGGCCCGTTCAAGCTGGAACTGGGCGGCCGCCACGATCAGGTCAAGCTGGACCCGAGCGGTGACTACCGCCGCCGCACGTTCGGCGCCACCAACCTGTCTGCCGCTGGCATCTGGAAGCTCAACGATGCCGTTGACCTGCGCATCGGCGTGGACAGCTCCGAGCGAGCACCGACCAACGAAGAGCTGTATGCCGCCGGCGCGCACATCGCCACCCGTTCGCTGGAAATCGGCGACGCCAACCTGAAGACCGAGCGCGGCCAGCGCGTGGAACTGGGTATCCACACCCACAGCGAGCGCCTGGACTTCTCCGCGTCGGTCTACCAGACCAGGTTCAAGGACTTCATCTACCTGGCCGACACCGGCATCACCGAGGGCCTGCCAGTGCGCACCTGGACGCAGCAAGACGCGGTATTCCGCGGTGCCGAGGCCGAAGCGCTGGTACACCTGTTCGAGGGCGGCGCCGGTGACTGGGACCTGCGCCTGTTCGGCGACTATGTGAAGGCCAAGCTGGATGGCAGCGGCAGCCGCAACCTGGACATCGCCGTGCCGCATGGCGACCACAACCACAACTACACGGTGGAACTGGCCAACACCGGCTATCTGCCGCGCATCGCACCGGCCCGCGTCGGCGCCGACCTGCGCTGGTCGAAGGACGGCTGGCGCGCTTCGGTCGGTGCGGTGCGCTACAGCCGCCAGAAGGACGTCGCCCAGAACGAAGCCCCGAGCGACGGCTACACTCTGGTCGACGCGCATCTGGCCTACCGCTGGGATCGCAACGCCAGCAACAGCTACGAGGTGTTCCTGGATGGCAGCAACCTGACCAACCGCGAAGTGCGTCCGCATACCTCGCTGCTGCGCGACTACTCGCCGCTGCCAGGCCGTGGTGTCGCATTCGGCATCCGCGCGTTCTTCTGACCGGCCTACGCCGTCGGAACATTACCTGAGGGGGCCGAAAGGCCCCCTTTTTTGTCGTATATGGCATGAACTGGTGAAAGCGGCGCACTACCGACGCATCACCATCTGCTACGCGGCTAGACTCAGCCCGGTGTCAATCCAATAGATAAACTGAGCGGAAACATTTGCATGGCCCTGAGTCTCGATGCCGAACTGGAAGAACGCTTCCTTGCAATCGCCAAACGCGGGAGAACCGCTTGGCTGGCCGGCGACATTGCGGAGGCAGAGCATCGCTTCCTTGAAAGCTGGGACATGATTCCGGAGCCGAAATCTGCTTATGACTACGGCCAGATTACATCGTATGGAATAGCTGTCTTCTATCGCGATACCGCCCAATTTGAAGGCCAGAGCGTGGGCGATGGTCGCCAGAGACATCTATGGAGAAGGCGAAGCTGCGAGCGTGTCCATGGACGAACTCGCCGCCACCATCCAGTTCGAGTCCGGAGACCTGGATGGGGCCTACACACTATTTGAACCGCACTACCGGAAGTACGGCCGTCGTGTCTTTGAGGGCCACAAGAAGGGGTTCATTGATTTCATCAAGAGCAGGAAGAAAACTGGAAAGGTGGATCAGTGAGCCGCTAGCCCGTTCGCATCCGCTCCAGATACTCATCCACGCATGGCGTGGATCTACTGCCCCCTACGGGAGCCGTGGGGTTCCTACATATCGCTGCTACACCATCACACATCCGTCACAAAGATGTGCGTACCACAACAAGCGGACAATCCCGTCACCCAATGTCTCGCCAATCGGACACTTTTGTCCGAAAATAATTCCATGACTGCCCAACGTGCCGATGCTGCTGCCCGCCGTGCCCTCATCCTCGATGCCGCCGATCATGTGTTCGGCCAACATGGTGTCACCGCCCCGCTGGACCTGGTTGTCGAACGCGCCCAGGTAGGCCGCGCCACCCTGTACCGCAATTTCCCCGACCGCACCGCGCTGATCCAGGCGCTGCTGCAGCGCACGGTCGACCGCATCCGGCGCCAGGTCGAGCAGCTCGGTGACCGCGACGACGCCCTGTTCGAGGTGTTCGAGGGCATGGCCCAGCGCATCATTGATTCGCCGGCATTGGCCGATTACTGGCGTGCGGTCGATTCGGACGTGCCGTCCATGCGCGCCGCGCGCGAGACCGTGCGCGACCTGCTGGAGGAACCGATCGCGCGCGCCAAGGCCGCCGGGCTGTGCCGTGCCGACCTGGAAAAGACGGATATTTCACTGATCTCGGGCATGCTGGGTGCGGCCCTGCGCGGCAAGACCCGCGACGAGCGCGCCCAGTTGGCCGGGCGCGCCCTGCAGCTGCTGCGTGGGGGTCTCCAGGGAGCTGCCAGCGAGGCCCGTTGATGGTCCAGCCGTATCTGAAGCCGGTTCCGGATTGGGAGGAGCACGAAAAGCCGACCATGCCCGGTTCGGCATCGATGCCCTGGCACCCGCCGTATCGGCGCGCGGCCTATGCGCTGGTATCACTGCTGGTGGCGATCACCGGCGGCCTCGGCAATGCGCTGGTCACCGCCAACCTGCCGTTCCTGCAGGGCCAGCTGGCGCTGACCCCGACCCAGGGCAGCTGGCTGGTGGCCGCCTATGCCATGGTGAATGTCACCGCCAACCTGCTGGCCTTCAAGTTCCGCCAGCAGTACGGCATCCGCCTGTTCGCAGAGATCGGGCTGGGCCTGTACGCAGCGCTGGCGGTACTGCACCTGTTCGTCGGCAGCTTCGAGACCACGATGCTGACCCGCGCCGCCAGCGGCTTCGCGGGTGCGGCCTGTTCGACACTGGGCACGCTGTACATGCTGCAGGCGCTGCCGCGCCGCTTTACCGGCAACCTGCTGGTGGTCGGCGTCGGCCTCTCGCAGCTGGCGGTGCCGATCGCCTGGATCGTTTCACCAGGCCTGGTCGATACCGGCCAATGGCATCAGCTCTACTCATTCGAAGCCGGGCTGGCACTGTGCGCGTTCGCGGCAGTGGTGGTGCTGAAGCTGCCGCCCGGCATCCAGGTGAAGGCCTTCGAACCGCTGGACTTCCTCACCTTTGCCCTGCTCGCACCGGCCGTCGCGCTGCTGGTGATCGTGCTGGCGCAGGGCTACACCCGCTGGTGGCTTAACACGCCGTGGCTGGGCTGGGCCCTGGTCGCCTCGATCGTGCTGTCCACCACCGCCTTCATCATCGAGCACTACCGGCGCAATCCGCTGCTGCAGACACGCTGGCTGGCCAGCCTGCCCGTACTGCATTTCATCGTCGGCGCCTTCCTGATCCGCTTCCTGACCACCGAGCAGTCCTACGGCGTGGTCAACCTGATGCGCACGCTCGGCATGGGCCCTGATCAGTTGCGGCCGCTGTTCGTGGTGATTCTTGCCGGCGTGATCACCGGTATCGCCGGCACTGCACTGACCTTCGGGCCCAAACGGCTGATCCCGCAGCTGCTGATGGCGATCCTGCTGCTGGGCGCCGCCGCGTTCTTCGACCAGCACCGCACCAGCATGGATCGGCCGCACGACTTCTACGCCAGCCAGTTCCTGGCCTCGGTCGGTGCCGGCATGTTCATGGGCCCGTTGATCATGCTCGGCATTTCCGCCGCGCTGAAACAGGGCGTGGACCACATGATCACCTTCCTGGTGACGCTGTCGATCACGCAGACGCTGGGCGGCCTGGCCGGCTCGGCCGTGCTGGGGACCTTCCAGCTGCATCGCGAGCAGCTGTATTCCAGCGCGCTGACCAGCCAGCTCGACCCGGCCGATCCGGTGGTGGCACAGCGCCTGCGCATCCAACAGCAGCTGTACAGCGCCCAGATCACCGATCCGGTGCTGCGCAGCGCGCAGGGCAGCGCGCAGTTGGCGCAGACGACGCGCCGTGAAGCCAACGTACGCGGCTTCAATGATGTGTTCACACTGAGCGGTTGGTTGGCCATCGGCTTCCTGTGCTGGTTGCTGTTGCTGTCGCTGCGCACCGCCGTGCTCAAGCAATGGCGCAAGCGCCACCCCGCTTCCCCCGCTGTGGCCACGCCGGCCGCGCCTCGCTGAGTTCTCGACCATGCCTCCCGTCCCGCCCCGACCCGACGACGCCGACAACGTGACCCCACCGCCGCCGACCGACGCGGCGCCTGCCCCCACGCCGGTAGAACCCGCTGTCGCGCCGAAGTACCTCAAGCCCAGCGCGCGCAGCGTGGTGGTGATGGTCGTGGTGGCCCTGCTGGGCATTGCGCTGATCCTGCGCGCCTGGCACCTGTGGCCGTTCACCAGCAGCGTGATGGTGACCGACAACGCCTACGTGCGCGGCCAGATCACGGTGATGGCGCCGCAGGTGAACGGCTACGTGACCGAAGTGCTGGTGAAGGATTTCCAGCATGTGACGCAGGGCGAGCCGCTGCTGCGCATCGATGACCGCATCTACGCGCAGCGTGTCGCCCAGGCGCAGGCGACGCTGGACAGCGCACGCGCGGCCCTGGCCAACTCGGACCAGTCCCAGGCGCAGAACCGTGCGCAGATTGCCTCCGCCCGCGCCACGTTGTCGGCCGGGCAGGCGGAGCTGCAACGCTCACGCAACGAGACCAAGCGCTACGAGGAACTGGCCGCGCAGCAGCTGGTATCGATCAACGATCGCGACAAGTTCCGCACCGCGCAGGCTTCGGCGCAGGCCAGCGTGCAGCAGTCGCAGGCGCAGATCCGCATCGCCGAGGAGACCCTGGTATCGACCCAGGTAGCGCGCAAGAGCCTGGAGGCCCAGGTGGAGAGCGCGCAGGCGCAGCTGGAACTGGCGCGCATCGATCTGGCCAACACGGTGATCCACGCGCCGCGCGACGGCCAGATCAGCGAAGCCAGCGTACGCGTGGGCCAGTACGTCGCCGCCGGTTCGCAGCTGCTGTTCCTGGTACCTGACACGCTGTGGGTGGTGGCCAACTACAAGGAAGGCCAGACCTGGGGGATGGCGATCGACCAGCCGGCCACGTTCTCGGTGGACGCGTTCCAAGGCCAGGTGCTGCGGGGCCGCGTGCAGGAGATCGCGCCCGCCACCGGGTCGGAATTCAGCGTGCTGCGCCCGGACAATGCCAGCGGCAACTTCACCAAGGTGGTGCAGCGGCTGCCGGTGCGGATATCGATCAACAAAGGCCAGAAGCTGGCCGCGCAGCTGCGCCCCGGCATGTCGGTGATCGTGCGGGTGGATACCCGTTCCAAGGCGATGGACTAAGACGCAGGCCCTGCCGCACCGTTTCCAAAATGCCGGCCAGCGGCCGGCACTACCGTTGCGTTAGCCGGCGCAGCGCGCGCAGAGGCCATGCACTTCCAGGGTCTGCGCCTGCGGCTGGAAACCCAGCTCCTTGGCGCGCTTCTCCAGCTGGGTGACGATCTCCCGGTCTTCCAGCTCCACCGCGCTGTGGCAGCTGTTGCAGATCAGGAACGGCACCGAATGCGCGGCGCTGCTGGGATGGTGGCAGGCCACGAAGGCATTCACCGATTCCAGCTTGTGCACGAAGCCATTGGCCATCAGGAAGTCGAGGGCGCGGTACACGGTGGGCGGGGCATCAGCACCCACGCCCTTGCCGTTGCGCACCCACTCCAGCAGCTCGTACGCCTTGACCGGCTTGCCGGCCTCGGCGATCAGCTTCAGCACGTTGGCGCGGATCGGGGTCAGGCGCAGCCCGCGTTCGCGCGAGACGCGCTCGACCACCGCCACGAAGTCCGATGCGTCGTGGACGTGGTGGTGCGGGGCGGTACAGGCAGTGGCGGTCTTGGCGGGCATGCGTGTTCTCCGGTTCGGGCCTGGCAAGGATGCCTCAGGCCGTTGCTACCTTGGTGATGGCCACATCAATGCGTTTCAAGGCCTGCTCGCGGCCGGCCAGGTAAACGGTATGGGAAATGTCAGGGCTGACCTGGGTGCCGGTGATGGCCACGCGCAGCGGCTGGGCGACCTTGCCCATGCCGATTTCCAGCGCTGCGGCCGCCTCGTGCAGGGCGACGCCCACCGACTCGGCGGTCCATTCCGGCAGGGCGGCCAGCAGCTCGCGGGCCTTGCCCAGCGCCACCTCGGCACCGGCCTTGAAGTGCTTGGCCACCGCTGCTTCGTCGTACTCGGTCAGCGGCTGGTACCAGACCACGGCCTTCTCGGCCATTTCCTTCAGGGTCTGCACGCGTTCACGCAGGGCGATCACCACGTCCTCCGGGGCCGGGCCAGCGGCCACGTCCAGGCCCAGCTTCTGCAGCTGGTAGACCAGGTGCGGCACGATCGCGGACACGTCCTCGGTCTTCAGGAAGTGCTGGTTGACCCAGCCCAGCTTGGCCATGTCCAGGCGCGAGGCCTTGGAATTGCAGTCCTTCACGTCGAACAGATCGATCAGTTCCTGGCGGCTGAACAGCTCCTGGTCACCGTGCGACCAGCCCAGGCGGGCCAGGTAGCTCAGCAGCGCGTCCGGCAGGTAGCCGGCGTCCTTGTACTGCATCACGTCGGCCGCGCCGGTGCGCTTGGACAGCTTGGCGCCCTGCTCGTCCAGGATCATCGGCATGTGGCCGAACTTCGGCACCGGTGCGCCGATGCCTTCGTACAGGTTGATCTGGCGCGGGGTGTTGTTGATGTGGTCGTCGCCGCGGATGACCTCGGTGATGCCCATGTCCCAGTCGTCCACCACCACCGCGAAGTTGTAGGTGGGGTAGCCGTCCGGGCGGAAGATGACCATGTCATCCAGCTCGCTGTTGGCGATCTCGATGCGGCCCTTGATCAGGTCGTCGAACACCACCGTGCCTTCCAGCGGGTTCTTGAAGCGGATGACGCGGTTCGGGTCGTCCCTGCGCGGCAGGCCCAGCTCGCGCGCGGCACCGTTGTAGCGCGGCTTCTCCTGCCTGGCCATGGCGGCCTCGCGCATCGCGTCCAGCTCTTCGCGGGTCTCGTACGCGTAATACGCCTTGCCGTCGGCCACCAGCTGTTCGGCCACTTGCAGGTAACGGGCGACGCGGTCGGTCTGGTAGATGGGGCCTTCGTCATAGTCCAGGCCCAGCCACTCCATCGCCTCCAGGATCGCGTCGATCGCGCCCTGGGTGCTGCGTTCACGGTCGGTGTCCTCGATGCGCAGCACGAACTCGCCGCCACGGTGGCGGGCCTCCAGCCAGCAGTACAGCGCAGTGCGGGCACCACCGATGTGCAGGTAGCCGGTGGGACTGGGGGCGAAGCGGGTGCGGCAGGTCATGGACGGCTCGAGGAACGGGAATCCCCCGATTTTACCAGCCCTCCGCCCCCGACGGAAAAAGGGGACGGAGGGGATTAAGTCGCGATTGCCCAGCCTGGGGCGCTGCAACCGGGAAACGGAGGGGAGAAACGACTTAATCCCCTCCGTCCCCTTTTACGGTTCCACCTTGCGCGGGAACGGCTGCTCGCGCATCGCGGCGTTGTAGGCGAACGAGGCGACGATGGCTGCGGCCTGCTTGAGGTCCTCCGGTTCGGCGTGGTCCCAGGTGTCCAGGTGGCTGTGGTGGACATTGGTGAAGTAGTCCAGCCGGTCCTGGATGAACTGGAAGCCCGGCAGGCCGATGCGGTCGAAGCTGATGTGGTCGGTGCTGCCGGTGTTGCGGGTGGCCACGGTGGTGGCGCCCACGTCATGGAACGGCGCCAGCCAGGCTTCGAAGATCGGCATCGCCGCCAGGTTTTCCTGCGCATAGATGCCGCGGAAGCGGCCCGAGCCGTTGTCCATGTTGAAGTAGACCTGGAACTTGCCGTAATCGCGGGTCTTCTGCAGCGCGCCGGTGGGCTCGCGCAGCGAGGCCGGCAGCGCCTTCTGCGCCGGGTCGGTGGGTTCCGGGAAACGACCGAAGTGCTTGGCCACATAGGCCTGCGAGCCGATCAGGCCCTGTTCCTCACCGCTCCACAGCGCCACGCGGATGGTGCGCCTGGGCTTGGCGCCGGTGGCCTTGAGGATGCGCATCGCCTCCATCATCACCGCCACGCCAGCCGCGTTGTCGGCCGCACCGGTACCGCTGTGCCAGGAATCCAGGTGCGCGCCGATCATCACCACTTCATCGGGCTTGCTGCTGCCACGGATCTCGGCCAGCGTGTTGTAACCGGGCTGGTCGGCCTCATCGGTGAAGCGTGCTGCCACATCCACGCGCAGGCGCACCGTCTGCTTGGCCTCCAGCGCGCGCACCAGCGGATTGAAGTGCTCGCTGATCATCGCCAGCTCGGGGATGCCCACCGACTCACCGGCCTTGCGCGAACCACCACCGGCAACCCGGATGATGCCGTTGTCCCAGCTGCTGATGCTGATCGAGGCCAGCGCGCCCTCTTCCACGAAGAACGCATTGACCTTGGTCGCCAGCTGCTGGCGTTCCTGATACTCCTTGACCCGCTTGGCACGCTCGGCGGTGGCGTCCTTGTCCTTGGGCAGGGTGAACTCCTGCAGGCCTTCCAGCGAGGTGGCGTCGTGGCGATGCGAATCCGCCTCGGTGCCGCGCTTGTACTCGCGCGCCTCGTCCAGCAGCAGGATCTTGCCGCGCAGCTTGCCGCGGTACTTCTCGATGTCTTCGGGCTTCTTGATCTCGACCTGGACCAGCTCGCCTTCAACCGGCCCCTTGGTGCCCGGCGTCCAGGCCTTGGGCAGTGCATGCAGCGGCTGCACGCGGTCGCCCAGCATCTCCACGCTCGCCGAAGTGAACTCCCAGCCGCGCCCGAAGTCGTCGAAGGCCTCGTCGTGGACGTTGTCCAGCTTCCATTCGTTGAACTTGCCGCGGGTCCAGGCGTTGGCGCGACCCATGGCCGGCGAGTTGGTCAGGCGCGGCCCGATGCGCTCGGTGAGATAGCTGAAGGTGTCCATCACCTGCGAACGGTGGAAGGCCTCCTGGCGGATGCGGCTGACCATGTCCAGGTCCACCGTCTCGCGCTGCTGCGCTCCAGCGTTGCCACCCATCGCCAGCGCTGCGGCCAGCATGCCCCACTTCAACACATCGCACCCCTGCCCTTCGGCTCGATCATCAACTCGTCGAGTCTAGCCATCAGGGGCGCGGGGATACCGTCCCATCGGTCATGGGCGGGAGCGTGCGAACCAAGGTTCGCACCCACAACAGTAGATCCACGCCATGCGTGGATGAACAGCCCAATCACCCGCTCCATCCCAACCACAACTGTGCCCGTTCCGGCAGCAGCAGCAACCAGTGCCGCCGGTCGATGCTGCTGCAGCCGTACACCGCCGCGTGTGCGGGCCAGTCATCCAGAAGGCCACCGATACCGATCTCGGCCAGCGCCTCCGCCCCGGCCTTCCATGGCCGGTAGCGCGGCACCCGGCCAGCCACCGCGCCGCGTCCCTGCCGCGCGCCCTGCAGCCAGCGCAATCCCTGCGCCTGCAAACCTTCGCAGGTCACCGCCGCCAGCTGGAAGCGGACCAGGCCGGGGGCGATCCGCGCCCCCGGCAGGGCCGCCAGCACGCCATGTGCCTGCAGCAGTGCATCCACTTCCAACAGGGCCGGAATGCCCTGCCGTGCCCGTTGCCGCAATCCCTGGCGCCAGCCCATGGCCTGCTCCTTACTTCAGTTCCGCGCCGAGCGCGTACCAGTCGACCCGGCGGGTCACCCACATCGCCAGCGCCAGGATCACGAACAGCAGCAGCGAACCCATCAGCAGCGCGTTGTTCTCCGACACCAGCAGGCCATACAGCGCGCCATACAGCACGGTCAGCAGCGCCGCGAAGCCGAGGCCGCGCTTCCAGTGGCCCAGCACATTGGCCAGGTACACCGCCTGCAGGCCGATACAGGCCACCGCCGAGACCAGATAGGCCTTCCAGAACGCGATGTGCTCGGACAGGCTGATCAGCAGCAGGAAGAAGATCGCCAGCGCCAGGCCCACCATCAGGTACTGCAACGGGTGGATACGCAGCGACTTGATCAGCTCGAACAGGATGAAGCCGACGAAGGTGAGCAGCACGAACAGCACGCCGTATTTCGAGGCACGGTCGGCCTGGGTGTAGGTATCGACCGGATCGACCAGCGACACCGTCACCGCCTGCGATTCGACCGCACCATCATTGCGCAGCTGGCGCTGGGCATCGGAGGCCAGCGAGGACACCGCCCAGCGTGCATCGAAGCCCTGCGCATCAACGCGGCGTTCGTTGGGCAGGAACGCGCCGCTGAACGACGGATGCGGCCAGCTCGAACGCAGCGCGATGTGGGTGTCATCGCCCAACGGCACCACCGACAGCATGCGGCTGCCATCCAGGCGCAGCTCCAGTTCAACCGTGCTGGCAGCCAGCGTGCCGCCCTGATCCGCAGCGAAACCGGCCACCGGTGCGTGCAGGCCTCGCCCCACCTCGCTGGCCGCGCCAACGCCCGGCAGCAACCGCAGCTGCTTGCCATCCACGCGCAGGTTCGGCGTACCCACCAGGCCACGCACATCGGATACACCAACCGCGACATACGGCTGGCCGTAGCTGCGGCCGGCCTTCACCGGATAGTCGTCTGCGGCGAAGGTCGCCTTCATCTGGCCGTTCCAGCTGTACACCGGTACCTTGAACAGGCCCACTTCGCGCTGGCTCGGCAGCATCTCGCCGCCCACCTCCAGCGACGCCGGCATCTGCAGCCAGTGCCCCTCGGTGACCTGTATCTCGGTCTTCTTGACGCCCAGCGGGTCGACCAGTTCAACCTGCTTGCGTTCCACCCATGGCACCACCCGCACCGGACCCACCAGCTGCTGTGCACCGGCGCGGCTGTCGGCCACCCGCGAGAACGCCTCGTCGCGGTATGCGCTGCGTTCGTTGATGACCCCGCGGATCATGGTCAGCGGCACCAGCAGCAGCAGGGTCAGCCCGCCGACAATGGCGAACCTCAGCAGCATCTTCAGGGATTTCATGGTCCATCCTCGTTGGAGAGGGCTGCAGGATGGACCGCTGGGGTGAGCAGGGTTTGTGGCGAATTTGAAGCGAGTGTGAAGTCAGCGGCGCGGGCGCTGGCCCGGCGCACCCGATGGCAGCCACAGGCTGGCCACGGTGCCGCCGCCCTCGCGGACGTCGACACTGGCGCGTCCATCGTGCAGGCGCGCGACTTCCTGCACGAATGGCAGGCCCAGGCCGGAACTGCGCCGCCCGCTGCCGGGCCGCGCCAGCGAATAGAAGCGTTCGAACACCCGCTCGCGCGCATAGTCCGGGATGCCGGCGCCGCGGTCGGCCACCTCCAGGCGCACGCCCTGCCCGTCCACCTCGGCCTGCAGCGCGATCTCCGCGCCGGAGGGCGAGAAGGCAATCGCGTTGTCGATCAGGTTGTGCAGCGCCTGCCGCAGCAGGTAGCCGTCGCCCTGCACCCGCAGGTCGGGCACGTTGCCGATGTGGACCCGCACACCGGCCGCCTGCGCGCGCACCTGCGCGGCCGCGGCCGCATCGGCCAGCAATGCCTGCAGCGCGATCGGATCGCGGGTCTGCAGCCAGCCGTGCTGTTCCACTTCGGCCAGCGCCAGCAGCTTGTCGATGGTCTCGGTCAGCCGTTCCTGCTGATCGACAATGCTGCGCGCGAAATGCACGCGGTCCGCTTCGGGCAGCGGCTCCTGCAGCAGTTCGGCGGCACCGCGGATCGCCGCCAGCGGGCTCTTCATCTCGTGCGTCAGCGACTGCACGTACTGCTCGACGTAGGCCTTGCCTTCGAGCTTGCGGCGCATCGTTTCCAGCGCCTGGCCGAGATCGCCGATCTCGTCGCGACGGCGCCGTGGTGGTGGCACCGGTTCGCCCGCGCTGACCGCGCGTGCATAGCGGCTGAGCTGGCCGAGGCCAGTGGTCAGCCACATCGTCACCAGCACGCCGACCAGCGCCGACAATCCGATGAGCCAGGCACCGCGCTCGATGATGGCGCGCTGGCTGGCGGCGATGAACGGATCGATGCTGCGGTTGGGCTGGGCCAGGCTGAGCACGCCGATCAGGGTGCGGCCATCGGCCGGGTCGTATACCGGCGCCGCCACATGCATCACCGTATCGCCTTCCTCGCCCGGAATCTCGGGGCTGGAACGGGCACCGTATTCGCCACGCAGGGTGCGGTAGACATCATTCCAGCGCGAATTGTCGCGGCCAAGGTCACGGCCCAGCGAGTCGTAGATGACGATGCCTTTGGCATCGGTGATGGTCACCCGGTAATCCAGCGAGCGCTTCGGGAACCGCCAGACCATCGCCTTCAGGTCACGCTGGCGTGCCTTGGCGAGGTTGCGGGTGAAGCTGCCGCTGCGGATGGTGCCGGCCTTGACGTCGGCGGCGGCCATTTCGGCCAGCACGTTGGCCGCATCGACCAAGGTCGATTCCATCGCCTGGCGCACACCGGGCTTCACTTCGTTGACGAACACGCGCATCACGAAGAACGCCGCGATGCCGGTGATCAGGAAGAAGCCCAGGAACAGCTTCAGTACCAGGCGCATCGGCTAGACCTCCAGCGCGTAGCCAAGGCCACGGTGGGTACGGATCGGGTCTTCGCTGGCACCGGCCGCGCGCAGCTTGGCGCGCAGCGTCTTTACATGCGTATCAACGGTGCGGTCGGCGCTGTCGGCGCTGCTGTCCCAGCCACGGTCCATCAGCTGGGCACGGCTGAGGATGGCGCCCGGGCGCTGCAGCAGCGCTTCCAGCAGCGCGTACTCGTAGCGGGTCAGGTCCAGTGCCTGGCCACGGAAGCGGATGCGCCGGCCTTCGCGGTCGATGGCAAAGGCGCCATGTTCCTGCCAGCCGGCATCGGCGCCGGGTGCTGCCACGACCGGTGCCGCGCGGCGCAGGCGCGCACGCACCCGTGCCACCAGCTCGCGCGGCGAGAACGGCTTGGTCATGTAGTCGTCGGCGCCCAGCTCCAGGCCGAGCACCCGGTCCACTTCGTCGTTGCGGGCGGTCAGGAAGATCACCGGCAGCTGCGCCGACGGCCCGGACTGCGCGCGCAGTCGCCTGCAGACCTCGAAGCCGCCCAGGTCGGGCAGGCCCACGTCCAGCACCACCACGTCGATATCCCCGGCCTGCAGCCGTTGCAGGGCCTCGCCGCCCAGCAGGCAGTGGCTGGCGGCATAGCCCTCGCTGCGCAGCGCATAGAGCACGGTTTCGGCGATGGCGGCTTCGTCCTCGACCACCAGGACATGGGCAACAGGAGCTGTCATGGCGCGCAGCATAGCCGCTGCGGCCGCCGCCCCGTACACTGCCGCCCATGAACTATCGCCACGCCTTCCATGCCGGCAACCACGCCGACGTGCTCAAACACATCGTGCAGTTGGCCCTGATCGACAGCTTCAAGCGCAAGGACAGCCCGTTCTTCGTGCTCGACACCCACGGCGGTGCCGGCCGCTACCTGCTGGCCAGCGAAGAGAGCCGCAAGACCCTGGAGGCCGAATCCGGGATCATGCGGCTGATGGCCCAGCCCAAGCTGCCGGAGGTGGTCGAGCGCTACCTGAAGGCGGTACAGGCCGACAACCCGGTGGGCGCCCTGACCAATTATCCGGGCTCGCCGCTGCTGAGCGCGCAGGCCATGCGCCCCCAGGACCGCATGGCGGTCTGTGAGCTGCAGGAAGCCGAAACGGCCACGCTGAAGGCCCTGTTCGCCCATGACAGCCGCGTCGACGTTCGGGCGGGCGATGGCTATGCCCTGCTGCGTTCGCTGCTGCCGCCGAAGTTCAACGGCAGCAAGATCGGCCGCGGCCTGGTGCTGATCGACCCGCCCTACGAAGCCCAGGATGCCGAGTACCAGGCGGTGCTGGCCGCCCTGGCCGAGACCCTGGCACGCTG
The DNA here is from genome assembly GCF_059369595.1 of Stenotrophomonas sp. YJH_SMC_25. Classification (NCBI taxonomy): domain Bacteria; kingdom Pseudomonadati; phylum Pseudomonadota; class Gammaproteobacteria; order Lysobacterales; family Lysobacteraceae; genus Stenotrophomonas; species Stenotrophomonas sp. YJH_SMC_25. The sequence continues at coordinate 271,199 of NZ_JCAFSV010000005.1, forward strand.
GCCGCAGGCCACCTGCGCGGTCTGGTTCCCGATCAAGCAGCGCCGCACCATCCTGCATTTCCTGCGCAAGGCCACCGCCCTGCCGGTGAAATCGGCGATGACGATCGAGTTCCTGGTGCGCCCGGACGACTCGCCGCTGCGCCTCAACGGCAGTGGCATGCTGCTGCTCAACCCGCCCTGGCAGTTCGACCGGGTGGTCGGCCCGGCCCTGCCGGCGCTGCGCCAGCACCTGGGCGAACCGGGTGCCAGCACCCGCCTGGATTGGCTCAAAGCCCCCGAATAACGGCCTTCACGAGGCTGTACCGCCGTGAGCCTTTCGTTCACGGAATGCAGCCCCGGTGATGCCACAATCGATGGACCACCAAGGAATCACCCGGTATGGCCACTCGCAACCGCATGCCGCCCTGGCATGAGATCTTCAAGGCTCCCAGCGGCCACGAGCTGCTGATCCGCCCCATCCGCCCGGAAGATGGCGCACCGCTGCAAGCGGCGTTCAGCCTGTTCGGACCGGAAGAAATTCGTGATCGTTTCCTGCAGGCGGTGACCGAGCTGTCGCCGGAAACCACCCAGCGCCTGACCCACCCGAATCCCAAGACCGAGATCACCCTGGTCGCTGCCGAATCCCTGCCTGCTGGCGAAGCAGTGGTCGGTGCGGTCGCCCGGGCCTCGATCATCCCCGGTACCCGTGAAGCCGAGTACGCGATCCTGATCAGCCGCTTCCTGATCGGCCAGGGCCTGGGCCGGCAGCTGATGCGCAAGCTGGTGAAGTGGGGCCGCGGCAAGTACCTGGACCGCCTGTACGGCGACGTTGCCGCCGAGAACGAGCCGATGAAGCAGCTGGCCGCCTCGCTGGGCTTCAAGCCGGTGCCGCACCCGACCGGTGCCGAAGGCCTGGTGCGGATGGTGCTGGAGCTGGACAACTGACGGATGCGCCGGGCCCTGCCCGGCCATGCCTCCCGGTAGTGCCGGCCGCTGGCCGGCATTGTGTTCCCCCAACGGCACGTGAGGCCGTCGGCAAACGGCCGGCACGACCCACCGGGCTTCGATCGGGCTTCTGCTAAAATCCGGGGTCCATGTCGCGTACCTCATACCCCGCCCCGCCGCTGCCGCGCGCCGGCCAGCTCCGCGCCTGGTGGCGCGCCCCCGCCTCGCCGACCGCCCTGGCCTGGTACCTGGCCCAGGCCGCGCGTGCGCATGACGCCCCGCTGCTGGTGATCGCCCGTGACAACCACGGTGCCAACCAGCTCGAAGCCGACCTGCAGACCCTGCTTGGCGGTGACCCGGCCCTGCCGGTGGTCGCCTTCCCGGACTGGGAAACCCTGCCGTACGACCGCTTCAGCCCGCATCCGGACATCATCTCGCAGCGCTTGTCCGCCCTGCACCGCCTGCCGGCGCTGAAGCGCGGCCTGGTGATCGTGCCGGTGCAGACCCTGCTGCAGCAGCTGGCCCCGCGCAGCTATGTGATCGGTGGCAGCTTTGACCTGAAAGTCGGCCAGCGCCTGGACCTGGAAGCCGAGAAGCGTCGCCTGGAAAGCGCCGGCTACCGCAACGTGCCGCAGGTGATGGACCCAGGTGACTTCGCGGTGCGCGGCGGCCTGCTCGACGTGTTCCCGATGGGCGCCGACGAGCCGCTGCGGGTAGAACTACTGGACGAGGACATCGACTCGATCCGTGCCTTCGATCCGGAAAGCCAGCGTTCGCTGGACAAGGTCGAGGCGGTGCACATGCTGCCCGGCCGCGAAGTGCCGATGGACGAGGCCAGCATCGCACGCGTGCTGGCCACGCTGCGCGAGCGTTTCGATGTGGATACCCGGCGCAGTTCGCTGTACCAGGATCTGAAGTCCGGGCTGGTCCCGGCCGGCGTCGAGTACTACCTGCCGCTGTTCTTCGAACGCACCGCGACTCTGTTCGACTACCTGCCCGACGGCAGCCTGCCGGTGGTCTGTACCGGTGCGTATGAAGCGTCCGTCGCGTTCTGGGCGCAGACCGCGGACCGCTATGAGCAGCGCCGCCATGATGTGGAGCGCCCGCTGCTGCCGCCTTCGGCGTTGTACCTGTCGCCGGAGCTGCTGCGCGAGCGCCTGAACGATGCCCCGCGCATCGAGGTGTGGTCGGCTGACCACGCGCGCATCGCCGATGCCCATGCGCTGGGTGACCAGCCGCTGCCGCCGCTGCCGGTGGCCGCGCGCGAGGCCCCCGCTGGCGACGCGCTGAAATCCTTCCTCGGCCACTATCCGGGCCGGGTACTGATCGCCGCCGATTCGCCCGGACGTCGCGAGGCCCTGCTGGAAGTGCTGCAGGCCGCCGAGCTGAAGCCGCCGGTGGTGGCCGACCTGCCCAGCTTCCTCGCCGACGATGCGCGCTTCGCGATCGCGGTGGCACCGCTGGAAGATGGCTTCGCACTGGACGATCCGCGCATCGCGGTGCTGACCGAGCGCCAGCTGTTCCCCGAGCGCGCCGGCAGCACCCGCCGCACGCGCCGTGCCGGCCGCGAGCCGGAAGCGATCATCCGCGACCTCGGCGAACTGACCGAGGGTGCACCGATCGTGCACGAGGACCATGGTGTCGGCCGCTACCGTGGCCTGATCGCGATGGACGTCGGCGGCATGCCCGGCGAGTTCCTCGAAATCGAATACGCCAAGGGCGACCGCCTGTATGTGCCGGTCGCCCAGCTGCACCTGATCAGCCGCTACTCCGGCGCTTCAGCGGAAACCGCGCCGCTGCATTCGCTCGGTGGCGAGCAGTGGAGCAAGGCCAAGCGCAAGGCCGCCGAAAAGGTGCGCGACGTCGCTGCCGAACTGCTGGAGATCCAGGCCCGTCGCCAGGCGCGTGCCGGCCTGGCACTGCAGGTGGACCGTGCGATGTACGAGCCGTTCGCAGCCGGATTCCCGTTCGAGGAAACCCCCGATCAGCTGGCCGCCATCGACGCCACCCTGCGCGACCTCGCCAGCAGCCAGCCGATGGACCGTGTGGTCTGCGGCGACGTCGGTTTCGGCAAGACCGAGGTGGCGGTGCGTGCGGCATTCGCCGCCGCCAGTGCCGGCAAGCAGGTGGCCGTGCTGGTGCCGACCACGCTGCTGGCCGAACAGCATTACCGCAACTTCCGCGACCGCTTCGCCGATTACCCGCTGAAGGTCGAGGTGCTGTCGCGCTTCAAGAGCACCAAGGAGATCAAGGCCGAGCTGGAAAAGGTCGCCGCCGGCACCATCGACGTCATCGTCGGCACCCATCGCCTGCTGCAGCCCGACGTGAAGTTCAAGGACCTGGGCATGGTCATCGTCGACGAAGAGCAGCGTTTCGGCGTGCGCCAGAAGGAAGCCCTGAAGGCGCTGCGCGCCAACGTGCACCTGCTGACCCTGACCGCCACGCCGATCCCGCGCACCTTGAACATGGCCATGGCCGGCCTGCGCGACCTGTCGATCATCGCCACGCCGCCGCCGAACCGGCTGGCGGTGCAGACCTTCATCACCCAGTGGGACAACGCGCTGCTGCGCGAAGCCTTCCAGCGCGAGCTGGCACGTGGCGGCCAGCTGTACTTCCTGCACAACGACGTGGAAAGCATCGGCCGCATGCAGCGCGAGCTGTCCGAGCTGGTGCCGGAAGCGCGCATCGGCATCGCCCACGGGCAGATGCCCGAGCGCGAGCTGGAAAAGGTGATGCTGGACTTCCAGAAGCAGCGCTTCAACGTGCTGCTGTCGACCACGATCATCGAATCGGGCATCGACATCCCCAACGCCAACACCATCATCATCAACCGCGCCGACCGCTTCGGCCTGGCCCAGCTGCACCAGCTGCGTGGGCGCGTGGGCCGTTCGCACCACCGTGCCTACGCCTACCTGATCACCCCCGACCGCCGCGCGATCACCCCCGACGCTGAGAAGCGCCTGGAAGCGATCGCCTCGATGGACGAGTTGGGCGCCGGCTTCACCCTGGCCACGCACGATCTGGAGATCCGCGGTGCCGGCGAACTGCTCGGCGAGGACCAGAGCGGGCAGATGGCCGAGGTCGGCTTCAGCCTGTACACCGAGCTACTGGAGCGCGCGGTACGCAGCATCAAGCAGGGCAAGCTGCCCGACCTGGATGCCGGCGAGGAAGTGCGTGGTGCCGAGGTCGAACTGCATGTGCCGGCATTGATCCCGGAAGACTACCTGCCGGACGTGCATACCCGCCTGACCCTGTACAAGCGTATTTCCAGCGCGCGCGACAGCGATGCGCTGCGCGAACTGCAGGTGGAGATGATCGATCGCTTCGGCCTGCTGCCGGATGCGGCCAAGCACCTGTTCGCCATCGCCGAGCTGAAGCTGAAAGCCAACGCGCTGGGCATCCGCAAGCTGGACCTGGGTGAGAACGGTGGCCGCATCGTGTTTGAGTCCAAGCCGAACATCGATCCGATGGCGGTGATCCAGCTGATCCAGAAACAGCCAAACCTCTATGCCATGGAAGGGCCCGACAAGCTTCGCATCAAGCATCCGCTGCCGTTGCCGGAGGACCGCTTCAACGCGGCCCGCGCCCTTCTGACCACCCTCGCCCCGGGTTGATCGCCCCCGAATACCCCGCACCGGTCCCCACCCGGTGCGGGCGGATGACCATGTTTCCTGACGCCGTACCCGCCCCCGACCTGCTGCATGCACAGGCCTGCCTGATCGATGCCCTCTCGATGTCGCTGCAGATGCGCGACGCTTACACCCGCCACCATTGCGACCGCGTTGGCCTGCTCGCGCAGCGCCTGGCCACGCACTGCGATCTGGATGACGAGGCCAGTGCGCAGATCGGCCTGGCCGCGCGCTTCCATGACATCGGCAAGATCGGCATTCCCGATGAGGTGCTGCTGGCCCCGCGCCGGCATACGGATGAGGAGCGCGCGATCATGCGCGAGCATCCGGTGCGCGGTGAACACATCTTCTTGGCCACCGGCCGCAGCGATGCGGCACCGGTTGCGCGGCTGATCCGCGCCCATCACGAAGCGTTCGATGGCAGTGGCTATCCCGATGGGCTGCGCGGCGAGAGCATTCCGTTGGGCTCACGCATCGTCACCGTTGCGGATGCCTATGACGCGATGACCAGCGTGCGTCCCTACCGTGCCGCGATGGAACACGAGACGGCACTGCGCATCATTGACGAGCAATCCGGTGGTCTGATCGACCCTTACGTTCTGCAACGCTTCCATCGCCTGCTGGCGCAGGAACCTGAGCTGGCCTGAGATCTTCCCGCACGTGAAACGACCCGCCGGTAGAGTCGACTGTTAGTCGACTGCTCCTCGGATCGAAAAAATCCCGCGCTGCGCGCGATAGTCGACCAACGGTCGACTCTACCAAGCGGACTCCGTCGAACCGGTTGGTCGACTCCCGGCACGTGAAACGACCCGCCGGTAGAGTCGACTGTTAGTCGACTGCTCTTCGTCCAGATCGAGAAAATCCTGCGCTGCGCGCGATAGTCGACCAACGGTCGACTCTACCAAGCGGATTCCGTCGAACCGGTTGGTCGACTCCCGGCACGTGAAACGACCCGGCGGTAGAGTCGACTGTTAGTCGACTGCTCTTCGTCCAGATCGAGAAATCCCGCGCTGCGCGCGATAGTCGACTAACAGTCGACTCTACCGATCCGGTGTCATCGTGCCGGCAAACAAAAGGCCCGGCGTTCGCCGGGCCTTTCGCATCACGCATCACGGGTGATCGGTTACCAGATCACCACGCGCTTGTCGTCGGCACGCACCATCGCGTCGCCGGCCTTGCACTGGAACGCCGCAGCGAAGGACGGCATGTTCGACGGTGCACCGTTGGCTCGGAAGTTGGCCGGCGCATGCGGGTCGGTGTTCAGGCGTACGCGCAGCTCACCGTCGGTGAAGTTGCGGCGCCACACGGTGGCCCAGTTCATGAAGAAGCGCTGGTCCTGGCTGTGGCCATCCACTTCCACATTCGCCTTCGGGTCTTCCTTCAGCGCCATCTGCAGTGCGTCGTAGGCCACGGTCAGGCCACCCAGGTCGCCGATGTTCTCGCCCAGGGTCAGCTTGCCCTTCACGAACACGCCCGGCACCGACTCGTAGCCATCGAACTGTGCAACCAGCTGGTCGGTACGCTCGGTGAAGGCCTTGCGGTCGGCGTCGGTCCACCAGTTGTCGAAATTGCCGTTGGCGGCGAACTGGCTGCCCGAGTCGTCGTAGCCGTGCATCATTTCGTGGCCGATGACCGCACCGATGCCGCCGTAGTTCAGCGCCGGATCGGCCTTGGCGTCGAAGAACGGCGCCTGCAGGATCGCCGCCGGGAACACGATCTCGTTCTTGGTGGCGTTGTAGTAGGCGTTGACCGTCTGCGGGGTCATGCCCCACTCGGTCTTGTCCACCGGCTTGCCGATCTTGTCCAACATGTAGCGGTAGTTGAACGCACGCGCTGCCTGCATGTTGCCCAGGTAGCTGTCGCCGTTGGTCTGCAGGCCCGCCCAGTCACGCCACTTGTCCGGGTAACCGATCTTCGGGGTGAAGCTGGCCCACTTTTCTAGTGCCTTCTTCTTCGTTTCCTCGCCCATCCACGGCAGCTGCTCCAGACGCGCCTTCAATGCCTGCGACAGGTTCTCCACCAGGTGCTGCATGGCCACCTTCGACTCGGCCGGGAACACGGCGTCGACGTACAGCTGGCCAAGGGCTTCACCCATGCCACCGTTGACCGACTCCAGCACGCGCTTCCAGCGCGGCTGCATTTCCTGCTGGCCGCGCAGGGTCTTGCCATAGAACTCGAAGTTGGCCTTCTCGAACTGGCTGCTCAGGTACGGCGAGGCGTCGTCTATGGTGTGGAAGCGCAGGTAGGCCTGCCAGGTGCTGGCCGGCACATCGGCCAGCATCTTGTCCATTTCACCGAAGAAGCCCGGCTGGGCCAGCGAGAACTTCTGTGCGGCCGGCACCTTCAGGGTGTCGAACAGCGCGGTCCAGCTGAAGTTCGGGGTCAGCTTGTCGGCGTCTGCGGCGCTGAGCGGGTTGTAGCGCTTGGCCGGGTCACGCATTTCGATGCGCGACATCGAGGCCTTGGCCAGGCGGGTCTCAAAGGCCATCACGGCCTTGGCCTGCTCGGCGGCCTGCGCGGCGTCCACGCCGGACAGAGTCAGCACCTGCGCGATGTAGGCCACGTAGGCGTCGCGGATCTTGGCCTGCGCATCGTCGAAGTAGTAGCCCTTCTCCGGCAGGCCCAGGCCGCCCTGGCCGACGTAGGCGATGACGTTGGCCGAATCCTTGTAATCAGCATTGGCAAACAGCGAGAACAGCACGCCCTTGCCCTCGGCCTGGCTGTCGCGCAGGTACTGGGTGATGGCGGCGGTATCGTTCAGCGCGGTGATCTTGTCCAGCTGCGGCTGCAGCGGCGCGAGGCCGGCGGATTCGATCTTGGCTTCGTCATTGCCGGTCTTCCATATGTCACCGATCTTGGCTTCCACCGAGCCGGCCTTGGCCTGGCTGGCGGCGGCCTGCTGCACCAGCGCGTGCTGCACTTCCAGCGAGCGCTCGCGCAGGATCTCGAAGCTGCCCCAGGTGGTCTGGTCACCCGGCACCGGGTTGGCCTTCAGCCACTTGCTGTTGACGAAGCCATTGAGGTCGGTACAGGCCGAGATGGCCGGATCCAGGTCGGCGCTGTTGAGCGAGATCAGCGGCGTCTTGATCTGCGACAGGTCGAAGGCCGGTTTGGCGTCGGCACCGGCCGCCGGTGCGGTTTCGTTCTTGCCACAGGCCGCCAGCGAGGCAGCGATGGCGATGGTCAGGCCCAGCGGGACCAGGTTGCGGACGTTCATGAGGCTCTCCTGCGGGTAATTTCACAGGGTAGCCGGGGAGGCCCACGACAGGGACCGGCCAAAGGTCACAGGGGGAACGCCCGTGGTCGCAAGCGGGTGTGTGCGGACCGTTGGTCCGCACACACCCAGCAGAAGAATACCCACCAACGGTGGGTATCTACTTATTTCGCCTTGCCCTGGTTGGCCACGGCTTCAGCAGCCTTGCGCGCCGCTTCCGGGTCGCCCAGGTAGCGGAACGACTGCACCGTCAGGTCGTCGTTCAGTTCGAACAGCAGCGGGATGCCGGTCGGGATGTTCAGCTCGAGGATTTCCTCGCGCGAGACATTGTTGAGGTACTTGTACAGCGCGCGCAGCGAGTTGCCGTGGGCGGTGACCAGCACGGTCTTGCCGTCCTTCAGCTGCGGCGCGATCGCGTCGTGCCAGTACGGCAGCACGCGATCCAGGGTGGTGGCCAGCGATTCGGTGCCCGGCAGCGCGTTGCGGTCCAGGCCGGCGTAGCGGCGGTCATGGATCGGGTGGCCCGGATCTTCCAGCTCCATCGGCGGCGGCGGGATGTCGTACGAACGGCGCCACACCTTGACCTGCTCCTCGCCGTGCTTGGCGGCGGTCTCGGCCTTGTCCAGGCCCTGCAGGCCGCCGTAGTGACGCTCGTTGAGGCGCCAGGACTTGTTCACCGGCAGCCAGTCCTGCTCCAGCTCGGCCAGCGCACCCTGAAGGGTGTGGATGGCGCGCTTCAGTACGGAGGTATGGGCGACGTCGAACTGCAGGCCTTCCTCGCGCATGAGGCGACCGGCGGCGGCCGCTTCCCGGCGCCCCTGCTCGGTCAGGTCGACATCGACCCAGCCGGTGAAGCGGTTGTCCAGGTTCCACTGGCTCTGGCCATGGCGCAACAGTACGAGTTTACGGGTCACTGCAGGGTCTCCAACGCGAGGAAAGGCAGGCCGCCATTGTAGCCCCGGCTGCCGCTCACCGGGCCGTGGCGCCGCGCATGCGATGCTCCAGCCAATGAACACGGTGATCGACCCCGGGCGCTGGGAAGGCAGCGTCGCCGCTGCCCGCGCGCAGCAGACCCAGCTTGCCAGCCGCGTGGAGCGCCAGGACCGCCTGCCCAACGACGTGCGCTGGCTTGCCGGGCTGGATGTGGGCTTTGAGGACAACGGTGCCACCACCCGCGCCGCAGCGGTCCTGCTGGATGCGAAGACATTGCAGCCCGTGGCGCAGGAAATAGCGCGCATTCCCACGGTGATGCCGTACATTCCCGGCCTGCTCAGCTTCCGCGAGCTGCCAGCGTTGTTGGCCGCGCTGGCACTGCTGCCGCGGGCGCCGGATCTGGTGTTCGTCGATGGCCACGGCATCAGCCATCCGCGCAGACTGGGCGTGGCCGCGCATCTGGGCGTGGTCACCGACCTGCCGAGCATCGGCGTGGCCAAGTCGAAACTGGTGGGCCGGTTCGTCGAACCAGGTGCCGAAGCAGGCGCGCATACGCCATTGATGGACGGTGACGAGCAGCTCGGCTGGGTGCTGCGCAGCAAGGTGCGCTGCAAGCCGCTGTTCGTGGCCGGCGGCCATCGGGTCAGTGCCGATACCGCGCTGGACTGGGTGCAGCGCACCCTGCGCGGTTACCGGCTGCCGGAGCCGACCCGGCTGGCGGATCGGCTGGCTTCACGTCGGGACGAATAGCTGCGCCGGGCATCTCCCGGCACGAGCGTCATCTTCGATCAGCGATGCACGTGACCGCGATGGCCCTGCGCGTCCTCGCCGTGGTCATGGCCTTCATGGGCCTCGTGCTCACCGCCCTTGGCCGGCGCCGGTTCACCACAGGCCTCGCCGCAGTGGTCCGCTTCGATCTGCAGCGTCACGTGCTCGATGCCGAAGTCATCGTGCAGGCGCGCTCCCAGCTCGCGGCGCAGCGCGTCGGCATCGGTGCCATCGCGCATCACGACATGCGCGGTCAGCGCCGGCGTGCTGGAGGCCAGCGCCCACACGTGCAGGTCATGCACGTCCATTACCGCGGCATGGCTGGACAGGCTGTCGCGCACCTTGGCCACGTCCATGCCCTTGGGCACGCCTTCCAGCAGCACGTTGATCGCCTCGCGCATCAGCACCCAGGTGCGCGGCAACACCCACAGGCCGATCAGCACCGCCAGGATCGGATCGATCGGCTTCCAGCCGGTGAACTGGATCAGCACCGCACCCGCAATCACCGCCACCGAGCCGAGCATGTCCGCCCACACTTCCAGGTAGGCGCCCTTCACGTTGAGGCTCTCGCCGCTGCCGGCCTGCAGCAGGCGCATCGAGATCAGGTTGATGACCAGGCCGGCCGAGGCGATCACCAGCATGCCGGTGGAGGCGATCTCCTGCGGCTTGCTGAAGCGCCCGACGGCTTCCCACAGGATGTAGCCGGCAACCACGAACAGCATCGCGCCGTTGATCATTGCGCCCAGCGCTTCCAGGCGCGCATAGCCGTAGGTGCGACGCGCATCCGGCGGGCGCCGGCTCAGCCGCACCGCGACCAGCGCGATCATCAGGGCCAGCGCGTCGGTGGCCATGTGTGCCGCGTCGGACAACAGCGCCAGGCTGTTGGTCCAGAACGCGCCCACCACTTCGACGACGAGGAAGGTGGAGGTCAGGCCGAGCGCCCACCACAAGGGTTTCTCGTGGCGGATCTCGGATGGCAGGTGATCGTGGTCGTGGCCCATGGCAACAGCTCCTTTGCGATGGAGGCAGGCTACGCCGGCGGCCGTGGGGAAACTATCACGGTGTTTATAACATTGCAGACTGCACGTCGCGGCTCGCCGCAGCTTGCGCCCGTGCCGGGCCACACTATGATGACCACATCCCCTCTGGATGGGGAACGGGCAGCCGGATCGCTTCGGCGTTGCTGCCCGCAATGGACACCCAAGCACAAGGAATCCGGAACATGTGGACTACCAAGACCCCCTGGGTCGCCGTCGCCGTGGCCTGCGCGCTTGGCACGGCCGCAAGCGCCTCGGCCAAGACCTGCCAGCAGAACTTCCAGGCGGTAGGCGACCCCCGCAATGGCCAGTTCTTCACCTCCGAGGTCACCCTTCCCGGCCTGAAGCCCCGCAGTGCGCTGGGCCAGCTGCGCAAGGCGGCACTCGACGAAGGCAACAACTTCGTCAGCGGTGATGTCATCACCGAGACCGAAGGCCAGATGTACGTGCTGCAGACCGACACCAAGATGCCGCTGGTCAGCATCATCACCGCCTCCAATGGCGGCAACGTGGTGGTCGGCACCAAGCTGTCACGCGGGCAGACCGCCAAGGAAGAGGACGCACGCAGCGCGCTGTGTGGCTGGCTGGACAAGCTCAAGACCGGCCCCGAAGGCGAGGCGATCGCGGAAGCCGTGCGTGTCTCCAGCGGTTTCGACAAGCCGATCCAGGCCACTGCGGTCGGCATGTCCACCGAAATGGGCAAGGACGCCAAGCGGCTGCAGCGGGAAATCAACACCGCACCGCTCAGGGCGCTGTTCTCCGGCACCAGCACCCCGCCGGATACCGATGCGATGTACCAGCCGTTGCTCGTCAAGTATTTCGGCCGTCGTTTCATCATCGATGGCCAGGTCTACACCGCCCAGCCCAACCGCTTTGCCAAGACCTTCGAGGTGGGCTATCTGGTCACCAAGATGAAGGGCATCGGTGGCATCGGCGGACGCCAGTCGAACGACGACAACAATGCCAACTTCACCGTGCACTGTGCGCTTGCGCCGGACCAGATGGCGCTGGGCGCCACCCTGCGCGAGAACGACTGGGTGAAACTGGAAGGCGTGGTCGACAAGATGGACACCGGTGGCGTCCACCTGCGCGATTGCCGGCAGGTGAAGTAGCCTTCAGGCTGCGCCGGGGAACGCCCCGGCGCAGGCCTCATCGGGTCAGAACCCGAAGCGCAGGCTGGCCCAGTACGCGCGGCCCGGCTCGTTGTAGGTCGCCGCGCCGGCATCGCTGCTGTTGGCCTCGCGGAACAGGCGCTTGTCGGCCAGGTTGTTCACGCCGAAGCCGAAGCTGACCGTCTCGGTCACCCTGTAGCGCGCGCTCACGCCCCAGATGTTGTACGCACCGCGATCCTGCAGTGCGATCGATGGGTCGCAGCTGCCGGTGCAGCGCGGATCATTGTTGATGTTGGTGGTGGCCGGCTTCTGCTTGCCGTAGAACGTGCCGGTCAGCAGCAGCGACAGCTTGTCGGTGGCCTGCCAGTCCAGCATCGTGTTGACGGTGTACTTTGGAATCACCGACAGCGGCTGGCCGGTGCGCTTGTTCTCGTTCTCCACCATGTAGGTGAAGTTGTTGCTCCACTTCAGGCGGTTGCCCTGCTCGCCCAGCAGCGGGATCACCAGGTTGCCTTCCAGCCCCTGCACGATCGCCTTCGGCGCGTTCTCCCAGCGGAAGATGCGGCCCCTGGTGTCGGCAGTCAGGCCGATCTGGGTGTAGCCGGCCTGGATCTTGTCCTTGTAGTCGTTATGGAAGTACGTCAACGAGGCCTGCCAGCCGCTCTGCGGTGCCCACTCGATGCCGAGTTCCTTGTTCAGGCTGGTTTCCGCCTTCAGGTCCGCATTGCCGCGCATGTAGCAGCCGGCGCCCAGGCTCGGCAGTGCATTCGGGCAGCCATTGCCACGGGTGTAATACAGATAGTCCGGATTCGACTGGTACAGGTTCGGCGCCTTGAACGCCCGGGCGATGCCGCCCTTCACCACCCAGTCGCCGTTGATGCGGAACTGCGCGTTGAGGCTGGGGCTGGTGTTGTTGCCGAACTGGCTGTGGTGGTCGAAGCGCAGGCCCGGGGTAACGATCCAGCGCTCACCCAGGTAGATGTTGTCTTCGACGAACACGGCGGTGGTCTGCGCATCGGCCTTGCCCCGCGCACGATCGGCCGACAGCCCCGGGATGCCGCCGCCGCTGCTGCTGGACTGGCTCATCGAGTACGGGTCGGTCAGGCGGCTGTCCAGGTATTCAAAGCCAAGCGTCCAGATGTTCTCGGCACCACCCAGCGTGGTCGGGAAGCTCACTTCGCCGTCCAGCTGGTAGTTGCGCAGTCGCGAGGTCGACCAGTCGGTGCCGTTGAAGCTGCCTTCCGGGCCACCGGCCAGGCCTTCGTTGATGCGTGAGTTGTTCACCGCCTCCACCGCAGCTGTCACCCGCGAGGTCACGTCGCCCCAGCGGCCACGATGGGTGATCGCGCCGGTGTTGCGGTACATGCGGTTGGTCTCCGCTTCGCCCTCGGCCAGTGCCGCCAGGTCAACGCCGGTCGAGGTACCGGTGGTGCTGACCGCGCGATCACCAGCGTAGATGTTGCCCTGGCGGCTGGTGCCGGCTTCGAACTCCACCACCTGGTTGGCGGTCACGTCCCAGCGCAGCAGCGCGTTGACATCGCGGTTCTTGACGCCCTCGCGGCCGGCCGGCGGCACCGCGTTGGGGTTGGTAGCGTACTGGCGGTTGAGCTCCAGCGAGTCCGCGTCGGTCTTGTTGAGATTGCCGTACAGGCGGAACGACAGGGTGTCGGTCATCGGCCCACTCAGCTGCAGGCCGACGCGTTCGCTGCCACCTTCGGCGCTGTGTTCGGGCACCAGCCCATACAGGTCCACCGCACCGGTCAGGTCGCCGGTCGGGCGCTTGGTGATGATGTTGACCACGCCGCCGGAGGCACCGGAGCCATAGCGTGCCGCCGCCGGGCCGCGCAGCACTTCGATGCGCTCGATCATTTCCGCCGGCACCCAGTTGGTGTCACCGCGGGTATTGCGCTCGCCGCTGCGCCCCATGCGCACGGCATCGCGTGCGCCGATGCGCTTGCCATCGACCAGGATCAGGGTGTTTTCCGGGCCCATGCCACGCAGGTCGATCTGGCGGTTGTTGCCGTACTGGCCCGAGGCGCTGTTGCCGGTCAGGTTGACGCCCGGCATGGTCCGCAACAGCTCGGCGATGTCGTTGGCTGGCGGCCGCCGGGCGATATCCTCGGCGGTGATGGTCGAGGTACCCAGTGCCTGGCGCGCGATCTGCGAGGCGGTGACGTGCACCGTGTCGATATCGGTGGCGTCGGTTTCGGCCTGGGCGGTCAAGGCGCTGCCCGCCAGCAGGGCGGCGACGGCAAGCGCCAGCGGGCGCGGTGAATGGACAACGGCAGGAGACATGATCAGGACCTTCTGGCAGGGCTGCGGGGCCTCTGGCAAAGGGCTTGAGGCAACGACGAGGGGGGAGGCGGAGCCGTCCTGCAGGCACCTGCAGCCCGCTCCGTGCGCGCATTCTCCCATCAATGCGAGTGATTCTCAAATGCGTTCACTCATTGCCGCAGCGGCGTCGATGTGCTTTGCGCACCGTGCAAGCCTGCACCGCGCGTAAACTGGCGGGCTACCCCGCCATCAACCGTATGCCGCCGCGGCCGATACCCGTGGTTTGCCGTACGCAGTCAGAGATCGACGTGGAACCACCCCAACTGGACGATGCCAGCCAGCCGCTGGCCGAGGCCTGGCAGCAATGCCTGCTACAGGCCGGCCCTGCCGCCACCGCGCTGCTCAAGGCCGCTGCCTCCGATGCCCCACCCGCGCTGGCCCAGCGCTTTTACGAAGTGCTGCTGCAGGACGAGCGCGCACGCCGCTTCCTGTCCCACGACCAGGTCAAGCAGCGCCTGCAGCCGGCCATGCAGCGCTGGCTGGTACAGCTGCTGACCACCGACACCGCTGGCATCGCCACCACGGTCGCCTCGCAGCGGGTGATCGGCGACGTACACGCACGGGTCGGCATCCCGGTCGACCTGGTGACGCGCGGTGCGCGCGTGCTCAAGCACGAGCTGTTCGTGCGCCTGCGCGACGACGCGCCCGACAGCGCGACCGCGTTCGCCGCCATCGCCTGCCTCAGCGCGATCATGGACATCGCCATGGAAGGCATGACCCTGGCCTACACCCATGCGCGCGAGCGCTCCACCCGTGCCGACGCCGCCTACCGGCTGTTCTCGCTGGTACAGAACGTCGGTACCGAACGCGAGCGCCAGCGCGCATTGCTGCTGGACTGGGAGAACGCCCTGCTCTACGCCCTCGCCGGCCACGTGCAGGCCAGCGACAACGCCAGCCTGGCCACCTCGGAGTTCGGCCTGTGGTTCACCCACAAGGGCATCCCCAGCTTCGGCGAAAGCAGCGAAACGCAGCAGGTGGGCCAGTTGATGGCCCGCATTGACGGCCACCTGCAGCGCGCGAGTGGCGATGCTCCGGCGCAGCGACTGGCGGTGCTGCCGGCCATCCGCGAGGACCTGGCCGCCATCCGCACCCTGATGACGCTGCTGTTCGAGCGCATCGGCGAACTGGATGCCGGCAGCGACGCGCTGACCAACCTGCTCAACCGTCGCTTCCTGCCCACCGTGCTGCGCCGGGAAATCGAGCTGGCCACGCGCAACCGCACACCGTTCTCGCTGCTGCTGCTCGACCTAGATCATTTCAAGGCAATCAACGACGGCCATGGCCACGATGCCGGCGACCGTGCGTTGCAGCACGTGGCCGGCCTGCTCGGCCAGCTCACGCGTGGCAGCGACTACCTGTTCCGCTATGGCGGCGAAGAATTCGTGGTGGTGCTGGTGGCGGCCAGCGAATCACAGGCGACCGTGATCGCCGAGAGCCTGCGCCGGCAGATCGCGCAATCGCCCGTTGCGCTGGCCAATGGCCAGGTGCTGGAGCTGACCGCCAGCATCGGCGTGGCCGGTCACGATGGTCATCCGGACTACGAGCGGTTGATGGCACGTGCCGACGCCGCGATGTACGAGGCCAAGCGCAGCGGCCGCAACCGCGTGGTGGTCGCCAGCGCGGACCTGCAGGAAGCCCCGGGGCGGCGTGCACTGCGGCGATGACGGCAGGACAGGTAGAGTCGACCGCTGGTCGACTATCGCGCGCAGCGCGGGATTTTTCGCCGTCGGAACGAAGAGCAGTCGACTAACAGTCGACTCTACCGGTTCGCGCGCCAGCCGCTGCTTTCACCGCCCCCACCCGCCATGCTGCCCACCACAGCAGCGCCAGCAACGCGATGCCTGCCCCCAGCAGGCACACAGCGGGCCAGCCATGCCGCACCTGCATCCAAGGCCCCGCCGCCGCTCCCGCACCGCTGCCCACCGCATAGAACAGCATGTACAACGCCACCAGGCGCCCATGCTGTTCTGCCGGTGCACGCAGCAACGATGCCTGGTTCGAGACATGCAGTGCCTGGCCGCCCAGGTCGAGCACGACCACACCCAGCAACAGCAAGGACAGCGAATGCGGCAGGCCCAGCAGCGGCCACCACGCGACCAGCATCAACAACAGCGCGCCGAGGCTGACCCGATGCGCGAAACCACGGTCCATCCAGTGTCCGACCCGCGCCGCCATCAGCGCACCGACCACGCCGGCCAGGCCGAGCGCGCCGATGGCTGCGGTTGACCAGTGCAGCGGCGGTGCCGACAGCGGCAAGGGTGCCGCCGCCCAGAACACATTGAGGCCGGCAAACAGCAGCAATGCCAGCGGCCCGCGCTCGCGCAGCGTTCGATCGCGGCGCAGCATGCCCTGCATCGAGCCCAGCAGCTCGCGCCAGCGTGGAGGGACCGACGGCACCGGTACTGCGGGCAGGCGCCGCCACAGCAGCGCCGCCAACGCTGCCATCACCACCGCTGACAGCAGGTAGACCCTCTGCCAGCCAAAGGCCGCCGCCACCGTACCGGACACCACGCGCGCCAGCAGCAGGCCGATGAACACGCCGCCCTGCACCACACCGACCACGCGACCGCGCTGCTCGGGCGGTGCCAGCATGGCGGTATAGGCAATCAGGCCCTGGGTCAGCGCGGTGCCCAACAGGCCTGCCAGCAGCATGCCCGACAACAGCCAGCTCGCCGTGCGTGACGCCGCCAGCCACAACAGGGCCAGCACCAGCGCGATCAACTGCAGCCGCAGCAGGCGTCGCCGGTCGCCGCAGTCCGCCAGCGGCAGCAGGCCAAGCAACGCCAGCACGCTGCCGGCCTGGGTGGCAGCCAGCACTGCGCCGGCCACGGCCCGGTCCATCGCAAAGGCGCGTGCAAGCTGATCCAGCAGCGGCTGCGCGTAGTAGACGTTGGCGACGCTGGCGCCGGCGGCAGCCGCAAGCAGGACCAGCAGCGGGCGGGGAAGCGATGTGGCACTCACCATATGGTTGCAATTTGAAACCAGATGCAGGCTATCGCCATTGGTTTTAAACTGCAACCACATTCGGAGATACCCAGCATGCACGCCGACAGCCCCTGCCCTGTAGCCCGCAGTGCCGACCTGCTCGGTGACCGCTGGGCATTGCTGGTGATCCGCGACGCCTTCGACGGCATCACCCGCTTCGGTGATTTCCAGCGCAGCCTCGGCGCGGCGCGCAACATCCTCAGCGACCGCCTGCGCCGGCTGGTCGAGGCCGGCATCCTGCAGCTGCAGCCAGCCTCCGATGGATCGGCCTACCAGGAGTACGTGCTCACCGCCGCAGGCCTGGAACTGTTCCCGCTGCTGGTCGCACTGCGCCAGTGGGGGGAGCGCCATCGCTTCGGTGCAGGCGAAGCCCATTCGCAGCTGATCGAATTGGCGACGCGGCGGCCGCTGCCCTACATGCAGCCGCGCGGGCGCGATGGCCAGCCGCTTCAGCCCACTGCCACCCGCGTGCGCAAGCTCAAGGGCGACGGGCGCGACACCTGATCCGCCCATTCGCGCACACCGACGGACGCCCGCGCCGGTTAGCATCGGATGTTTCCGCCGCTGGATGCCGCCGATGTCGCGCTGTCGCCCTTCCCTGCTGACCGCCCTGCTGTTGCCGCTGCTGGCCTGCGCCACAGCAACCACGCAGGCCCGTGAGGTTGCCGCGCCCGCCGACCACGTGCAGGCCGATGGCCCCTATGTGTTCCGCCAGGGCAACCAGCTGCAGGCCAGTTGGATCTGCGACGACAAGGTCGAGTCGCACACACTTGCCACGCAGGCCGCAGGCGCCGACATCGCCCCGCGTTGCGGCTACGAACACAGCGTGCACGTGGCCGCCCCGAATGCACCTTCGGTCTCCGTGCTGCCGGCCGTGCCGCGCATCGTGGCGCTGTCCGACATCCACGGCCAGTACGGGCTGCTGGTGCGCCTGCTGCGTGCCCACAAGGTCATCGACGCACAGGACCGCTGGGCGCTGGGCAAGGACACCCTGGTCATCGCCGGCGATGTGTTCGACCGCGGCCCGCAGGTAACCGAAGCCTTCTGGCTGCTGTATGGCCTGCAGCAGCAGGCGGCCGCCGCCGGCGGCGCGGTGCACTTCGTGCTCGGCAACCACGAGACCATGGTGCTGTACGACGACCTGCGCTACGTCAACCCGAAATACCTGCGCAGCGCCCAGCTGCTCGGCCGCAGCTACCCGCAACTGTATGGCGCCGACTCGGTGATCGGCCAGTGGCTGCGCACCCGCCCGGTGCTGCTGAAGATCGGCGATACCCTGTTCCTGCACGGCGGCATCTCGCCCGAGGCGGTGCAGCTGGCGCTGGACCCGGCACGCACCAACGCGGCCTACCAGGCCTCGCTGGGCCTGCCCAAGGCCGAAGTGAAGGCCGACCCGGCCACCGCACCGCTGTATGACGGCAAGACCAGCCCGATCTGGTACCGCGGCTATTTCGATGGCCGCCTCGACACCGCGGGTGTGCAGGCTGTGCTCGACCGCCTGCAGCTCAAGCGCATCGTGGTTGGCCATACCTCGATGCCGCACGTCAGCAGCTTCCACGGCGACCGCGTGATCGCCATCGACAGCAGCATCAAGAACGGCGAGAACGGCGAACTGCTGTTCATCGAGGGTGGCAAGCTCAGCCGTGGCCTGCTGGATGGTTCGCGGGTGCCGCTGGCGCTGGGTGAGCCGGGCCTGCAGGACTGAATGGAGGGACAGCGCGACGGTGCCGGGAGGTGCCGGCGCGCTCCACCTGCAGCCGGTTTGCGGCTACCCTCGGCAGCCGAGAGGCCCACCCCGTCCATCCGGTGGGCCTGACCGTTACAGGAGCCCCGCGCATGCGCGTTCTGATTGCTGAAGACGACCCGGATATCGCCTCCGGCCTGTGCGCCTCGCTGCGCCGGCAGGGGCACGTGGTCGACCACGTCGACAACGGTGCGCACGCCGATGCTGCACTGGGCTCGACGCAGTACGCGCTGCTGGTACTGGACCTGGGGCTGCCGCAGCTGGATGGCCGCGACGTGCTGCAGCGCCTGCGCCAGCGCGGTGATGGCCTCGCAGTGCTGGTGGTGACCGCCCGTGACGGCCTGGCCGAGCGCGTGCGTGTGCTCGACCTGGGTGCCGATGACTACCTGGTCAAGCCGTTCGCGCTGGACGAGTTCGAAGCGCGCGTGCGCGCCCAGCTGCGCCGGGTCACCAGCAATGGCAACCCGGACCTGCGCATCGGCCGCCTTCGCATCGACCTGGCCGGGCATCGGGTGTGGATCGACGACCAGTCGCTGGAACTGACCGCACGCGAGTTCGGCCTGCTGTCGGCACTGGCAGTGCGCGCCGAGCGCATCGTGTCACGCGCGCAGTTGGTGGAAGCGCTGTGCGACTGGGGCCAGGACCTGACCGACAACGGTCTGGACATCGCCCTGCACCGCCTGCGCCGCAAGCTGCAGCCCGGCGGCATGGGCATCCGCACCGTGCGCGGGCTGGGCTACATGCTGGAAGACGTGCAGGACGACAGCACCCCGTGATCAGTGGACCGCCCAGCCTGCGCCGGCGCCTGCTCGCCTTCCTGGCGCTGCCGATGCTGGGTCTGCTCACCTTCAACACGATCCTGGCCTACTACGTTGCGCTGGACTATTCCAACCGCATCCACGACCGCAACCTGATCGACGACACGCATTCGTTCGCGCAGATGCTGAGCACCATGCCGGTGACCAGCGACCTGTCGCCGCAGGCGCGCTTCCTGATCGAGTACGACCCCGACGGCCATCGCTACTTCAACGTCGACAGCAGCCGCATGGGTACGCTCAGCGGCAATGCCGACTTCAGCCCGTATGCCCCTTCTCAGGACTGCACCGGCGTGCATCCGGCGCTGTACGACGGCAACCTCAATGGCCAGCAGGTGCGCATGGCCACGGTCTGCACGCAGGCGATGAACGATCCGCAGGACCAGCTGGCGGTGACCGTGGCCGAGAGCATGGCCGACCGCCGACAGCGGGCGCGCGAGATCCTGATGATCATCATCCCGCTGATGACCATGCTGGCGCTGGGCACCGCAGCACTGGTCTGGTTCGGCGTGACCTACGGCCTGCGCATCCTCACGCCGCTGAGGACCCGCCTGGCGCAGCGCCGTGGCGAACTGGCACCGATCTCCGACGCCGACGTACCGGAGGAGATCCAGCCACTGATCAGCACCATCGACGATCTGTTTGCCCGCCAGGCGGAAATGATCACCCTGCAGAACCGCTTCATTGCCGATGCCGCGCACCAGCTGCGTTCGCCGCTGGCGGGCATGGCCCTGCACGTGGACCAGGCGCTGGCACACGGTGACCCCGATACGGTGCGCGAGGCGCTGCAGCACATCCGCCGGCTCAACCAGCGCACTGCCCGGGTCAGCACCCAGCTGCTGGCGCTGAGCCGGGCGCAGACCGTGCCCGATACCGTGGAAGCACTGGACCTGTGCGAGCTGGTGCCGCAGTGGGTTGGCATGCGCGTGCCGGAGGCGATCCGCGATGGCATCGACCTCGGCTACCGCGGCAGCCCCCATCCGCTGCGTGTGCTCGGCAACGGCGCCATGCTGCAGGAGGCGCTGGACAACCTGATCGACAACGCCCTGCGTTATGCCGGCCGCAATGCGACCGTCACGGTGGGCGTGCACGCGCTGGACGACAATGATGTCGAACTCTATGTGGAAGACAACGGCCCCGGCGTGCCCGACGACGTGATGCCACGGCTGGGCGAGCGCTTCTTCCGGGCGCCGGGCACCGCTGCCAGCGGCACCGGCCTCGGCCTGGCCATCGCGCACGAGGCGGTAGAGCACTTCGGCGGCCGCCTGAGCTTCCTCAACCGCCCGGGCGGGGGGCTCAAGGTCGCCATCACGCTGCCGCTGCTGAAGGCCCCCTGACCCGGCCCGGCGCGCTGAAAGGCTGGTGAAAATCGCGCTTGCGATCCTGCCATCCCCACTGCCGTCCCGGAGCCGCCAGGTGACCGAATCGCACGACTTCTTCCTCCCCGGTGGCCCCCAGGGCGTGCTGCTGGTCCATGGCCTGACCGGCACCCCGGCGGAAATGCGCATGCTGGGCAAGGGCTTGAACAATGCCGGCTTCACGGTGCACGGCGTGCAGCTGCCCGGCCATTGCGGCACCGTGGATGACCTGCTGGCGACCACCTGGGAACAGTGGTACCAGGGCGTGGAAGATGCGGCGGCCGCCCTGCGCGGCAAGGTCGACCAGCTGTTCGTGGGTGGCCTGTCGATGGGCGCGGTACTCTCGCTGGCGTTGGCGGCACGTCGCCCGGAGTGGGTGTCCGGCGTGGGCGTGTACGGCGCCACTTTCCGTTACGACGGCTGGAACATTCCCGCCGTGGCCCGCTTCTCGTTCCTGCTGCCGTGGTTCAAGCGCTTCAACATCGGCCGCGACCGCATGTTCATGGAAGAACCGCCGTACGGCCTGCGCGACGAGCGCCTGCGCGCGCAGGTCAGCGCCGCCATGCTGTCCGGCGACAGCGCCGCCGCCGGCCTGCCGGGCAATCCCTGGCATGCGCTGGCCGAGATGCGTGCGCTGAGCAACTGGACCCGCCGCCACCTGCACCAGGTCACCGCACCGTGCCTGGTGATGCACGCCCGCGAAGACGATGTGGCCAGCATGGGCAACGCTGAGCTGGTGATGTCGCGGGTCAGCGGCCCGAAGGAACTGGTGGTGCTGGAAGACAGCTACCACATGATCACCATCGATCGCGAACGCCGCGATGTGATCCGTCGCAGCGCGCGCTTTTTCACCGAGATCGGTGAACGCACGGGCGTGCTCAAGGCGGTGGCCTGAGATGGGGGCACTCGCCACCCTGCTGTGGCTGGCCAATGTGGTACTCGATACCGGTGGCCAGCTCGCCTTCAAGGCCGCCGCCAGCGATCCGCAGGAAGGCGAAGGACTGCAACGCTGGAAACACATGCTCAGCCGCCCCTGGCTGTGGATCGGCATCGCCTGCTACGTGCTCGAGTTCGTGGCCTGGATTGCGTTCCTGTCGCTGGTGCCGCTGTCCAAGGGCGTGCTGCTGGGCTCGATCAACATCGTTGCGTTGATGATCGCCGGTCGTTTCCTGTTCCGCGAGAAGCTCACGCCGCTGCGGGTGACCGGCATGCTGCTGGTCACCGCGGGCGTGGCGGTGGTGGGGGCCGGCTCATGAGGCGCCTGTATGTGATCGGTTTCCCGCTGCTGATGGCCTTCGACACGCTGGCCCAGCTGTGCTTCAAGTACGCCGGTGACGCCGCGCTGCCGGTCGAGGCCAACACCGCCTGGCTGCTGCGCGTGCTGTCGCAGCCGTGGGTGTATGGCGCCATCCTCGGCTACGTGGGTGCGTTCTTCACCTGGATGAGCCTGCTGCGCCATGCGCCGATCGGCCCGGCGTTCGCGGCCTCGCACCTGGAAGTGATCAGCGTGCTGCTGCTGTCGGCGTGGCTGTTGAACGAGCCACTGACCCTGCACCATCTGCTCGGTGCGGTACTGATCGTGGCCGGCATCGTCTGCCTCGGCCGCGCTGAAGCGGACGACCCGCACAGTCCCGCCGAAAGCGCGTCGTGAGTGGGCTGCGATGAGCCTGTTCGCGCGCGAACTGCCACCTACCGCTGGCCTGCCGATTCAGGCCAGCGATTTCCTGCCCGGTGGTGGCGACCTGCGCGAAGTCCTGGCCAGCCAGCTCGGCACACCGCCACTGCAGCTGACCTGTTCCGGCACGCACGCACTGCTGATCGCGCTGCGTACGCTGCGCAAGCGCGCGCCAAGGCGCGACACCGTGATCATGCCGGCCTATACCTGCCCGCTGGTGCCGATCGCGGTGCACAGCCTGGGCCTGCGCGTGCAATTGTGCGACACCCGTCATGGCCACTTCGATTTCGACCCTGGCCAGCTCAAGCGCCTGGCCGATGCACGCACGCTGGCGATCCTGCCCACTCACCTGGGCGGGCGCATCGCCGATGTCGAGCTGGCCTGCGAGGTTGCGCGCGGCGCCGGCGCCTGGGTGATCGAGGATGCCGCGCAGGCGCTCGGCGCACGCGTTGGCAACACCAGTGTCGGCCTGCGCGGCGATATCGGATTCTTCAGCCTGGCCGCCGGCAAGGGCCTGAGCCTGCACGAAGGCGGCCTGCTGGTCAGCCGCGATGACGAACTGCGTGCCGCGCTGGCCGAACATGCCGTCCAGCACGTTCGCTCCAGCCTGCGCTGGGAGCTGCTGCGCAGCGTGCAGTTGATCGGCCTTGCTGCCTGCTATCGCCCTTCGCTGCTGTCGCTGGTGTATGGCAATCCATTGCGCAGTGCGCTTCAACGCGACGATCTGGAAGAAGCGGTCGGTGACATTTTCCCGCTTGATATACCGCAGCACCGGGTCAGCCACTGGCGGCAGAACATCGGCGCGCATGCCGCGCGGCGCTTGCCGGCGTTCCTGCAGGCCGGTCGCCTGCGTGCGTTGCAGCTGCGCGTGCAGCTGGCACAGCTGCCAGCCGTTGAGGTGGTCGACGGCCTCGCCGGCAGCGGTGGCACCTGGCCACTGCTGATGCTGCTGCTGCCCAGCCAGCGCGCCCGCGATGCCGTACTGAAGGACCTGTGGCCACGTGGTCTCGGCGCCAGCCGCATGTTCATCCATGCCCTGCCCGGCTACGCGTACCTGCGCGGCATCGTGCCGCAGGACGACATGCCCAATGCACGCGACTTCGCCGCACGCATGCTGACCCTTGGCAACAGCGCCTGGCAGACCCGCGAAGAGACTGCCGAAATACTGCAGGTCCTGGCCCGCGCCTGACCCGAACGTGCACGCGTGGCCTGCCCTCCGCGCATTCACCCGTGCACCTTCCTGAACGTTTTCCCAGCCTGTCAGAAGAGCCTTTCAACAGGAAAGGAACGAGAAAGGCGGCCTGCCTACATTGAGCCTGCCCCGGCACCGGGCCGGGCGTTTCTTTCATCGACGGACCTGCCCATGCACTGGAGCATCCTGTGTGACTTCGACGGCACCATCAGCCTCGAAGATGTCATCGACTCGCTGCTGGAAAAGTACGGCCAGCCGGGCTGGCAGGAACTGGAAGACCAGTGGAAAGCGGGAAAGATCGGCTCGCGTGAATGCATGCAGGGCCAGGTGCGGCTGCTGAAGCTGGACCCGGCCACGCTCGACGCGCACCTGGACCAGGTACAGATCGACCCGGGCTTCGCCGCCTTTGTCAGCCGTGCCGAACAGCTGGGCCTGCCGCTGCGCATCGTCAGTGACGGCCTGGACTATGCGATCCACCGCATCCTGGCCAACCACGGCCTATCGCAGCTGCCGGTGGTGGCCAACCACCTGCGCTGGTGCGAAGACCATTGGGAACTGGAGTCGCCCTACCAGGCCGAAGGCTGCCGCAGTGGCACCTGCAAGTGCACCTGCGCCGCGCAGGCGCGCGCCAACGAAGCACCGCGCGTGCTGATGATCGGTGACGGCAGCTCGGATTTCTGCGTGTCCGAAGACGCCGACTTCGTGTTCGCCAAGCGCCGCCTGATTACCCATTGCACGAATGCCGGCATCGAGCATGCCGCCATCGACACCTTCCACGATGCAGTCGCACTGTTGCCGCGCCTGCTCGATGGCAGCCTGCTGCAGCCACGTCGCATCGACGCCCGCCCGCAGCCCGCCGCACTGCCCCCGCTGCTGGCCACCGCCTGAGTACTCCCTCCAAGCACGCTCCCCCGTCGCCCCTTTCGAACGTCCTTCACGGAACCGAACTGCATGAACATTTTTGACAAGAACGCCGACGCCGCTGCCTCCGACGCGCAGCTGCTGGCCGACGAAGCCCGCTACAGCTCCTTCGGCGATACCGTCCACTACGTCGACCCGCCGAAGATCTTCCAGCGCGGCGAAGGCAGCTACATGTTCGACGGTGCGGGCGTGCCCTACCTCGATCTGCAGATGTGGTACTCGGCCTGCAACTTCGGCTACAGCAACAAGCGCCTGAATGACGCGCTGAAGGACCAGATCGACACCCTGCCGCAGGTCGCCAGCCAATACCTGCATCCGACCCGCGTGCAGCTGGCCAAGACCATTGCCGTGGACATGCACGAAAAGTTCGGCCTCGACGGTCGCGTGCATTTCAATGTCGGCGGCGCGCAGGCCATTGAAGACTCGCTGAAGATCGTGCGCAACGCGCGCGGCGGCAAGAGCCTGATGTTCGCCTTCGAAGGCGGCTACCACGGCCGCACCCTGGGTGCCTCGTCGATCACCTCCAGCTACCGCTACCGCCGCCGCTACGGCCACTTCGGCGAGCGCGCGATGTTCATCCCGTTCCCGTACCCCTTCCGTCGCCCGAAGGGCATGACCCCGGACGAGTATTCCGACCACTGCGTGTGGCAGTTCGAGCGCCTTTTCGAAAGCGAGTACAACGGCGTGTGGGACCCCAAGGTCGGCCAGGCCGAGTACGCCGCGTTCTACGTCGAGCCGATCCAGGGCACCGGCGGCTACGTCATTCCGCCGCGCAACTTCTTCACCGGCCTCAAGCGCGTGCTGGACAAGTACGGCATCCTGATGGTGGTCGATGAGATCCAGATGGGCTTCTGGCGTACCGGCAAGCTGTGGTCGATCGAGCATTTCGGCGTGACCCCGGACGTGCTGGTGTTCGGCAAGGCGCTGACCAACGGCCTGAACCCGCTGTCGGGCCTGTGGGCACGCGAAGAGCTGATCAACCCGACCGTGTTCCCGCCGGGTTCCACCCACTCCACCTTCAACTCCAACCCGCTGGGCACCCGCCTGGGCCTGGAAGTGTTGAAGCTGGGCAAGGAAATGGACTACGAGCGCACCGTACCGGAAAAGGGCGCGTACTTCCTCGACGGCCTGCGTGGACTGCAGAAGCGCCACCCGGAAATCGGCGACGTCGACGGCCTGGGCCTGGCCCTGCGCGCCGAAATCTGCCAGGCCGACGGCTACACCCCGAACAAGGAACTGCTGGACCGCATGGTCGACATCGGCCTGGCCGGTGACCTCCTGCACGACGGCAAGCGCATGGGCCTCGTGCTCGACGTGGGTGGCTGGTACAAGAACGTGATCACCTTCGCGCCGTCGCTGGACATCAGCTACGAAGAGATCGACCTGGCGATCACCCTGCTCGACCAGGCGCTGACCAAGGCCAAGGGCTGAGGCTGGATGCGCTGCCGGTTCCCGTGCCGATGGAGATGACGTCACGCGCATCCAGCACCGCGCTGGAACCGGCCGCGCTGCTGGAGGGTTTCCTGGCCCACCCGCCGCTCGGATTCGAGGCAGGCCGCCTTCCCAGTGGCCTGCCGACCTTCCGTGCGCCGCTGGACCTGACCACCACGATGGACGACGCGCTGCGCAGCAAGCTGCTCGGTCTGCCGCTGTCGCGCCTGTGGCGGCCATGGATCACCTGGAAGACCCGTTTCGTCGGTGCCACCAGCACCGAGTACACCCCGCTGCCGGCGCACGTGGCGCCGGAGGCGCTGGCCGAGGACGTGACGCGTCACGCGATCGGCGATACCCGGCTGCTGGTGGTCAAGGACCTGGCCATCGATTCACCGCTGCTGGACGACGCGGCCAACGCGCACAGCGCGGCGTTCCTGCAGGCCTTGCTGGCGCGCGGCTTCGTTGAACTGGAAGGCATGCCGCTTGCCTGGGTGGCGATCGATTTCGATTCGCTCGATGGCTACCTCGGCCGCCTGTCGCCCTCGCGCCGCAAGAACATCCGGCGCAAGCTCCGTTCGCGTGATGACCTGCAGATCGACTGCATCGCCACCGGCGATCCGGCCCTCGCCGACCCACGGCTGCAGGCCGAGCTGTATGCGCTGTACCTGGGCGTGTATGCGCAGAGCGCGGTGCATTTCGACCAGCTCGACCTGACCTATTTCCAGTACCTGCTGGCCGACAGCCAGGGCCAGGGACGAATGTTCCTGTACCGCCACCAAGGTCAGCTGATCGGCTGGAACCTGTGCTACATCCACGCCGGAAAGCTGGTGGACAAGTACATCGGTCTGGCCTACCCGCAGTCACGCGAGCACAACCTGTACGCGGTGAGCTGGATGCACAACCTCGAGTACGCGCTGCTGCATGGCCTGAGCCACTACGTGGCCGGCTGGACCGACTCGCGGATCAAGGCCGAACTGGGCGCCCGCTTCACCTCCACCCGGCACGCGATCCACGCCCGTTCCCCGCTGCTGCGCACTGCCCTGCGCAAGCTGGCGCCGCATCTGCAGGGCGAACCTGATGGAGGCGGTTGAACGATGCCGTTGCGTTCTCCGTTGATCCTCGACCTGGACGGTGGCGTGCTGCCGCTGCCCCAGGCGCAGACCCTGGCCCTGCCGCAGTGGCACGACCCGCTGCGCTTCGCCTGCAGCACTGCCACCCTGCACCGTTTCGCCGCCGAAGTGCTGGCGCCGCTGCCCGCGCAGCTCGGCACCGTGATGCTGGGCAGTGGCGACTTCCATCATCTCAGCCTGCCGCTGTTGTGCCGCATGCGCACACAGGCGCCGTTCCAGCTGGTAGTGCTGGACAACCATCCGGACAACATGCGTTTTCCGTTCGGCATGCATTGTGGCTCGTGGGTGAATGCAGCCAGCAAGCTGCCGCAGATCTCGCACATCCATGTGCTCGGCATTACCTCCAGCGACATCGGCCTCGGCCATGCCTGGGAGAACCACTGGCGCCCGCTGCTGGGCGGTCGCTTGACGTACTGGTGCATGGACGTGGATGTCAGCTGGGGCCATCGCCTCGGCATGGGCCGTGCATTCCGACGCTTCGAGCATCCGGAGGGACTGGTCGCCGCGTTCGCTGCCGAACAGGCCAAGTCGCCGCAGCCGACCTACCTGTCGATCGACAAGGACGTGTTCGCCGAGGACGTCGCGCGCAGCAACTGGGACCAGGGCCGATTCCAGCTGGAAGACGCACTGGTGGTGATCGAGACGCTGCGTGCCGGCGGCCTGGTCGGCAGTGACATCACCGGGGAAGTGTCGCTGGCCAACTACCAGAGCCGCTTCAAGCGCTGGTTGTCGTCGCTGGATGGCCAACCGGACATCAGCCCCGAAGATCTTCCTGCCTGGCAGGCGCGTCACCAGCAGGTGAATCGCGAACTGCTGGCGGCGATGGCCGCCGTACCGACGGCCTGCTGACCGCGTCGGTAATGCCGGCCGCGGGCCGGCGTGGCTTCGGTAGTGCCGGCCGCTGGCCGGCAATGCCAACCAAGGTTGGCATCTACCAGACCAATGCCGGCCAGCGGCCGGCACTACACTGGGCACCTACCCCAGGAGCCCTCGCCATGCCCCAGACCGTCATTCCGCAGCTGCGCATGCGCCACGCCGACACCACGCTGCCGTTCTACGTGCAGGGGCTGGGCTTCGTGGTCGACTGGGAACATCGCTTCGAACCGGGCTTCCCGCTGTTCGCCCAGCTCACCCGCGACGGCCAGACGATCTTCCTCACCGAACACAGCGGCGACTGCGAGGTCGGCGGCGCGGTGTACTTCATCGTTGACGACGTCGACAGCCTGCACCGCGCCTTCAGTGCCGCCAACGTGCCGATCGAGCAGCCCCCGCATGACACCGAATGGGGCAGCCGGGAAATGCTGCTGCGCGACCCGGACGGCAACCGGCTGCGCTTCGCCACCCACACGGACTGAATGACGTCGGCTTGAGATGAATATACGAAACATATACGATTCGTATATTCACACTTCGAGGGCCACCCATGGGCATCGTCAACATCGATGACACCCTGCACGACCAGCTGCGCCGTGCCTGTACCGTCTCCAGCCGCTCGATCAACGCCCAGGCCAACTTCTGGATCCGGGTCGGCATGCTCTGCGAGCTGAACCCGACGCTGAGCTTCCAGGACATCGTCGCCAGCGAGCTGCGCGCGGCCGGCGTGCAGCCGCCGCTGTTGCCTCCGGGCCAGGTCTGAGCCGATGGGCATCATCAAGCGCCCCGACGAGATCGCGTTGATGGCCGAATCCGGGCGCCTGCTGGCGCAGGTGTTCGCCGCGCTCGACCAGCTGCCGCTGCAGGGCCGCAGCACGATGGAGATCAACGAATTCGTCGAGCGCATGATCGTCGATGAGCTGCAGGCACGGCCGGCCAGCAAGGGCCAGTACGGCTTCCCGTATGTGCTCAATACCTCGATCGACAACGTCATCTGCCACGGCGTGCCCAGCACCACCGACGTGCTGCGCAACGGCCAGATCGTCAACCTCGACATCACCTTGGAAAAGAACGGCTACATCGCCGACTCCAGCACCACCTACCTGGTCGGTGAGGTCGACTACGCCGCGCGCCGGCTGGTGCAGACCGCCTACCAGGCGATGTGGAAAGGCATCGCCGCGGTGCGCCCCGGCGCACGCCTGGGCGATATCGGCCACGCCATCGCCCGCCACGCACGCAGCCACGGCTACAGCGTGGTGAAGGAGTACTGCGGCCACGGCATCGGCCAGGAGATGCATGAGGAACCGCAGATCCTGCACTACGGGCATCCCAACACCGGCATGGTGCTGGAAGAAGGGATGGTGTTCACCATCGAGCCGATGCTCAACCAGGGCAAGCCGGCCATCCGCCAGCAGCCGGACGAATGGCCGGTCTACACCCGCGACGGCAAGCTGTCGGCGCAGTTCGAGCATACCGTCGCGGTCACCGGCAGCGGCGTGCGCGTGCTGACCCTGCGCCCCGGCGAGACACCGTTGTGCGCCATCGACCGGATGGCGACCGGCTGACCTCAGCACCTCCGCGCCTTGATGTGCCTCTTGCATGGCGTGCGACATCTGTCGCACACTCACGACATCAATCGCACGCACAGGTCTGACCATGCCCCGCGTCCCAACACCTTCGAACGCCGAACTGGAGTTGTTGAAGTGCCTGTGGCGCGACGGCGCCTGCAGCGCGCGTGAATTGCACAACGCGGCAGCTGCCGCACTGGACTGGTCGTACTCGTCCACGCGCAAGACGCTGGAACGGATGGTCGACAAGGGCCTGGTGAAAGAGGGCAGCCAGCACGGTCTGAATGTCTACAGTGCCAAGGTCGGCAAGGTGGCCACCCTGGCCGCACTCAGTGCCGACTTCGCTCGTCGCGTACTGGAGATCGACGGGCCGCTGCCGACCCAGGCATTCGCCGAAAGCCGCCTGCTGAGCGACAAGGAAATCGAGCAACTGCAGGCGCTGCTGCTCCAGGATGACGAGGACCAGCCATGAGCCTGTCATCAACCGCGCCGTGGATGATCAGCCTCGCTGCGAGCCTGCTGGGGGCTGGCCTGGCCTGGTACGGCGCGCAATCGCTGCAGCGGCTGCTCAGGCTTTCACATGCGTCGACACGCTTTTGGCTGGGGGCGTGGTTGTGTGCCGTGCTGCCCCCCATGCTTGCGCTGTTGCTGCCGGTGCAGGCGGCACCGTTGCAGAAGCTGGCCAGCGCATTGCCCGTTGCGCTGGACAGCGGCACCGCCGTACTGCGGCCAGTGCAACAACTGCCTGCACTCGCGGCGACCGAGCCATTGATGGCTTGGCTGACGCCACTGCTGCTGACCGTCTATATCGCGGGGGTCATGCTGACCCTCGTTCGTTGGGCATTGGCCAGCGGCAGGCTGCGGGCCCTGCTACGCCGCAGCCACCCGCTGCAGACTGCGCAGTTGCCTGGCCCGCAATCGCACCACGCTGTGCAGGGGCTTCAGCAGGAAGGCGTCGCGTTGCGCATTGTAGAAGGCAGCGGCACGCCGTTCGCCCTGTGCAGGCCGCAGCCGCAGATCATCCTGCCCACGGCATGCCTGGCCCTGCCTGATCGTACGCTTCGCCTGGTCATCGGCCACGAGGCGGCCCACCTGCAGCGCCGCGACCCCCAGCGCGCTGCGCTGATGCGGTTTGTTGGTGCGCTGTACTGGTTCAATCCCTTCGTTCGACGCATTGCCGCGCGCATGCAACTGGCCGCAGAACTGCAATGCGATGCGCGAGCACTGGCCGAGGGTGGCGCCGCCAACGACGGCCGTCTGTTGGCCCACGCCTATGTCCAGACCCTTCGCTACGCGACGGCCGTGCAGCCGACCAGCGCCCTCACCCATCGCGATCTCGGCGGCCACCAGGTGCGCCTGCAGCACATGCTGAAGGGTGACAACGGTCGCCGCCCAGGCCTCACCAGCGTCCTGCTGCTGCTCGCACTGGGCTCTGCCTGCACAGTCGGCGTGGCCACCGTACAGGCGACCGTGGTGGCAGGACCGACGCCCGTGACGCTGCCACTCCCCATCGCATCGGTAACACTGGTGGAAGCCACGCTGCCACCTCCGTCATTCTTCATGCCACTGTCCAATGCGCGGGTCACCAGCGTGTTCGGGCACGTCGCCGACTTCCGCCAGAGCGCCCACCACGGCACCGACTTCGCCGCGCGCCGTGGCACCGCCGTGCTCGCCCCCGCCGACGGCACCGTGATCGCTGCCACGCACGCCTATCCCGATGGTGCGAACTACGGCACGGTTGTCGTGATCGATCACGGCGGTGGCTGGCAGTCGCTGTTTGCACACCTGCAGGACTTCGCGGTACAGCCAGGCCAGCAGGTGCGCAGGGGCGATCCCATCGCCCGCAGCGGCAACACCGGGCGCACTACCGGCCCACACCTGCACATGGAACTGCTGCGCAACGGAACACGAGTGGACCCGCAGCACTGGTTGCAGTAATGCACTGACCGGCGCCCTGCCGCCGCCCTCCATGCATCGTTTCGATACCCGGCCGCGGGAGGACCTGCTGCGGCCCGCTGTCCCGCCGTGACAAAGGAACCGCACGACCATGCGTCGATCTTCGCCCTCCCCGACAACACTGCGGCCACACGCGGGCGTGTGGCTCACCATTGGCTGCCTGATGGGACCAGCGAATGCCATGGCCCTTCCACCAACGACACCCTCCCCTTCAAACACGACCGATCTGGATGCAGTGCACGTCCAGTCCGAGCGCTACGACGCTCGCCGTGACGACACTGCGAGCCGCATCGTGGTGGACCGCGAGGCGCTGCAACGGCATGGCGATACCGACCTGCTGGAGGCACTCAAGCGCTTGCCCGGTGTCAGCGTTTCGAACGGCGCACCGGGCCGTCCAGGCACCGTGTCACTACGCGGCCTGGGCGCGGGCTACACGCAGATCCTGTTGAACGGCCAGCGCACACCCGCCGCTTTCAGCCTGGACTCACTGGCCACCGATCTGATCGAGCGCATCGAAATCCTGCGCGCGCCCTCCGCTGATCAGGGCATGGGTGCCATCGCCGGCACACTCAACATCGTCACCCGTGCACCGGTTGCAAAAGACAGTCAACGGCTGACGGTTTCATGGACGGATACCCAAGGGCGCATGACGCCGTCAGCGAGCTGGCGGCAGGCCCGTTCCAACCTCGACCGTGATGTTTCACTGACCGCCACGGCAACCGCCCACACATTCCTGGTGGAGGAACGCAGCAGAGAGGACGCTTGGGATGGTGTTGGTACGCCGTTGCTGCATCGACAGTCGCGCCTGCGTGCCACCGGCCAACGCAACAGCGTTTCGCTCTCGCCCTCACTGACGTTCAGAACCAGCGATGACACCACCCTTTCGCTGCAGGCCCTGGTGGACGCTTCAGACTTCCGTCGCGACATGACCATTGATTGGGACACGCTGCTGGGCCCGGCACTACGCACTCCCCATTACCGGCAACGCACGCATCTGCGCCTTGACCAGGGCCAGGTCAGTGCAGAGTGGGAGAAAAAACTGTCGGATGGAGGCAGCCTGAACCTGCGCCTGGCAATGGACGGAAACCGGGAGGGCTACCGCTTTCGCGAACAAGGACAGGATGAGGCACAGCAGGATAATCTTTTCGATCGCACCGATGCGAAGCTGCACGTGCTGGGTGGCACCACCCGCGTGAAGTGGACCCTGCCGGCGTGGGGCCGCCATACACTGCAGGTCGGTGCCGAAAGCAGCATGGACTCGCGGCGTGAATCCCGAGTGCAGCAATTGCATTCTTCCCCCAGCGAACCATCGACGGTCAGCGACCTCTCCTTCGATGCGCGGCTGAATCGCGTGGCGCTGTACGCGCAGGATGAGTTTCCCTGGGGCGCGCGCAGTGCCTTCTACGTCGGCGGTCGCTGGGAACAACTGCAGACCCGCAGCGAAGGTCGGAATTTCGCCACCACGCGTCACCGTGCCAGCGTGTTCACGCCGGTCCTGCAGGGCCTGTGGAAGCGTGCAAAGGGCAAGGATCAGCTACGGGTCTCATTGAGCCGCAGCTTCCGCGCACCAGCGCTGCGCTCGCTGGTCCCGCGTCCGTACACCTCTACCAACAACCGTCCACTGAACCCCGACGAGATCGGGAATCCATCGCTGCGTCCGGAACTGGCTTGGGGTCTGGATGCGGCTTGGGAAATGCACGGCGGTGAAGGTACTCAAGGAAGCATCGGCGGCTACCTGCGTCGCATCGATGCACCGATCCGCAATGAAACGGTGCTACGTGACGGGCGCTGGGTATCGACGCCGGTCAACGGTACCCGCGCCATGGCCTGGGGAATCGAGATGGATGGCAGGATGCCGCTGGCACGCCTGTACCGCAGAGGGCCGGATATCGAGCTGCGCGGCAACGCCACCTGGAACCACTCCCGGGTCAGGGATCTTCCCGGGCCTGACAATCGGATTGAAGACCAGGTGCCATTCACCGCCAATGCGTCGCTCGATTACCGCATCTCATCGCGCTGGAGCAGCGGCCTGGCCTACACCCATCGCAGCGGAGGCAGAATACGCTACAGCCTGAGCGAGCTGGACATCACGTCCTATCGACGCGAACTGGAAGCCTGGGCACAGTACGCGACCGAGCGGCACGGCAAGCTGCGCTTGACCGCCTCGAACCTGTTGGCGCAGGACATCGAGACCGGCCAGTGGCGTTTCGACGAAGGCGGGTCGCAGGTACTTCGCAACACTCGACGTTCCGTACCCAGCCTTCGCCTGCAATGGGAGCTCCCGCTGTGATCGATGTATGCACGAAGTACGACTCAAGCGCGCGGTACCCGACCGCGCACTCATGGCGATAGAGGACGCAACAGCAACAACGTCGCAAGGCAGAACATGAACATCGCCACGCCAGCATCCAGCACCCGCCACGCAGACGGCCTGCGGAACACCGGCTGCAACAGGCGCGCGCCATAGCCCAGCGTGCAGAACCAGATCACGCTGGCCGCGCAGGCGCCGGCTGCAAACGCCCAGCGCAGATCGCCCGGGTAGCGCGTGGACAGGCTGCCCAGCAGCACCACCGTATCCAGGTAAACGTGCGGATTGAGCAGAGTGAAGGCCAGACAGGTCAGCAGCACCTGCCGTCGATCGCCACCGTCCACGTCACCCGCCGCCAGTGCACTGCCACCGCGCCACGCACGCATCCCGGCCTGCAGGCCATACCAGAGCAGGAAGACCGCACCACCGATGCGCAGCACCTGCAGCAGCAACGGCCACTGCAGCACCAGCGCGCCCATGCCGCCCACGCCGGCCAGGATCAACGCGATATCCGCGCCGGCGCAGGCCAGCACCACCCTGCCCACATGACGTTGTTGCAGGCCCTGGCGCAGCACGAAGGCATTCTGTGCGCCGATGGCGATGATCAGGCCGGCGCCCGCGAAGAGGCCGGCGACGGTAGCGGCAATCCACATCGGGACAGGCCAGGCAGCGAGGGGACGCGCAGGGTGCGGCCAACAGCCTTGTTTAGACAAACTGATTTTTCTTTATCCTGTGCAGGAAAACTGAAGAGGCACCGGCATGGACCTGGTACACCCGCAACTGGCCGCGTTTGCCGCGGTGCTGGAGGAAGGCAGCTTCGAGGCTGCGGCACGCCGCCTGTCGATCAGCCCATCAGCACTGTCGCAGCGGATCAAGGCTCTGGAAGACCGGCTCGGGCAGGTGCTGGTGGTGCGCCAGGCGCCGTGCCGCCCCACCGCCGCCGGTGAGGCGCTGCTGCGCCGGGTGCGACCGATGCAGGCGCTGGAGGCCGAGGCATTGGCCGAGCTGCTACCCGAGCGTGGCAGCAGCGACGCTGCGCGCACCCCGATCCCGCTGGCGGTCAATGATGATTCGCTCGATACGTGGTTCGTGCCGGCCATCGCCGACCTGCACCAGCGCCATGGCTACCTGTTCGACCTGCGCATGGACGACCAGGACCACACCCTGCGGTTGCTGCGCGACGGCAGCGTGCTGGGTGCGGTCACCGCCGAAAGCCAGCCGGTGAAGGGCTGCAACGTGCACCCGCTCGGCGCCATGCGCTACCAAGCGATTGCTTCGCCCGGCTTCGCCCGCCAGTACTTCAGCGATGGCATGGACGCCACGGCGCTGGCACGCGCGCCGATGCTGGTGTTCAACCGCAAAGATGAACTGCAGTGGCGCTTCGTGCGTCGCCTGACCCGCGCGCGGCTGCAGCCGCCGCTACACTACCTGCCCTCCTCCACCGGTTTCGTCGAAGCCGCCGCGTGCGGACTTGGCTGGGGCCTGGCCCCGGAAACCCTGGCCGCGCCCGCTGTGCGCGCCGGCCGCGTGGTGGTACTGGAACCCCGCCGCTGGTTCGATGTGCCGTTGTACTGGCAGCATGCCGCCGTGCGCTCAAGCACGCTGCAGCGCATCACCCAGGCGCTGCGTACTGCGGCCAGCGGCACCCTTCGTTGAGGAAAGACCGATGACCGCAGACCCGGGCTTCACACGATGCGCACTACCGTTTGCGCACTTCTTTACCACTGGGACGGCATGGGCGTGATCGGCCGACGTACAAGGATGCACCGCGCGAAAGTTGCGTTGACCCTGGCAGCCTGCCTGCCGCTTGCGGCGGCAGCGCAGAGCAGTGCCGATGCACCCGCACTGGACTGGGAACAGGCGCGGCAACGCCTGGAGCAGGTCTCCGATGCGCTGGCCGCTGCCGATGCAGCCGTTCGCAACAAGCAGGACCTGCAGGACGCCACCCGGCTGCTGCGCCTGCCGGAGATCACCGGCGAAGTGCGCCGCCTGCAGTTCCAGAAGACGCTCACTCTGCCGCTGGGCTCACTGGCGCCGGTGGCTGAAGCCTTCGGAATCGATTCGCCGCTGTCGTTCACCGAGCGCGACTGGCGCACCCGTCCAGTGGTCACCGCGGTGCTGCCGCTGTACACCGGCGGCGTGATTCCGGCCGCGCAGCGTGCGGCCAGTGCCGCCCACGAACAGGCCAGCGCCGAGCGCGAAGCACAACGTCAATCGCTGACCGTGCAGCTGGCCCAGGCCTACTTCGGGCAGCGCCTGGCCGAGCAGGCGGTGGACGTGCGCCGTGACGTGCGCGATGGCCTCAACCGCCACCTGTCCGATGCAGAGAAGCTGGAACGCGAGGGTTTCGCTACCCGCGCCCAGCGCCTGCAGGCCACCGTGGCCCGCGACAAGGCCGAGCGCGAATACCAGAAGACGGTGAACGACCTGGCAACGCTGAAGGCCGCGCTGGCCACGCTGCTGCGCAGTGGTGGCGAGGTGCAGCCGGTTTCGCCGCTGTTCGTGCAGCGCGTGCCGCTGGAACCGGTGGCCAGCTTCGAGCGTACTGCGCAGGCGCGCCAGCCGCAGATCGCACGCCTGCGGGCCATGGTGGCGCAGGCCGAACAGGGCGTGCGCGTGCAGCAGGCCAAGCTGAAACCGCAGATCTTTGCCTTCGGCCAGTACGACTTCCGCCGCCGCGACGAAATGCTGACCGATCCGGACTGGGCGTTCGGTATCGGCCTGAAGTACACCTTCCTGTCGCCGAACTCGCGGCCGGCACAGATCAGCGCCGCGCGCGCGCAGCTGGACCAGGCCGAAGCGGGCCTGCGCGAGGCCGAGAACCAGGTCGCGCTGGGCGTGCGCAAGGCATGGAACGAACTGGAGACCGCGCGCCAGCAGTACGTGCTGCTCGACAGCAGCATCACCCAGGCACAGGAAAACCTGCGCCTGCAGGAGCTGGCGTTCCGCGAGGGCCAGGCCACCTCGCTGGATGTGATCGACGCGCGGCTCGGCCTCGGCGGTGCCCGTGTAGAGCGCGCACAGGCCGCCTACCAATACGATATTGCGCTGGCGCAGTTGCTGGAGGTCAGTGGACAGATGGACCGTTTTGAAGAATTCCGGCGCCGTGCGGACGAGGTGATCGACCATGAGTGATGTGCTGCACGACGATGCGACAACACCCCCGGCCAAGCGCCGCCTGGGCCCGATCCTGGTAGTGGCGCTGCTGGTCGCGGTGGTGCTCGGCCTGTGGCTGGCCTGGCGCAGCCCGGCCGACCAGATCCAGGGCATGGCCGACGCGGACACCATCAACGTGGCCGCCAAGATCACCGCCCGCGTGGCGGAGTTGAAGGTGCGCGAGGGCGACCGCGTGCAGCCCGGGCAGGTGCTGTTCCTGCTCGACAGCCCCGAAGTGGCCGCCAAGGAACAGCAGGCCCACGGCGCGTTGGCCGCCGCACAGGCGGTGGCCGACAAGGCCGACGAAGGCGCGCGCAGCGAAGACATCCGCGCCGCCGAAGCGAACTGGAAGCGCGCCGAAGCCGGTGCGACGCTGGCCGAAGCCACCTACCAGCGCGTGCAGAACCTGTTCAACGAAGGGGTGATGACCCGGCAGAAGCGCGATGAAGCGCATGCCCAGGCCACCAGTTCGCGCGAACTGGCCCGTGCCGCGCGCGCGCAGTACGACATGGCGTTGGCCGGCGCACGCGAGCAGGACAAGCGTGCCGCGCAGGGCCAGGTGCAGCAGGCGCAGGGCGCGGTGGCCGAAGTCAACGCCGCGCGTGCCGAAGTCGAAGGACGCGCGCCGGTGGCGGGCGAGATCAACAAGCGCATGGCCGACCCGGGCGAGCTGGTGCCGGCCGGCTACCCGGTATTCACCCTGGTCGACATTGATCGCATGTGGGTGGCGATGAACCTGCGCGAATCGCAGATGCAGGGCCTGAAGGTCGGCAGCAAGCTGCGGGGCAGCGTGCCGGCGCTTGGCCAGGAAGGCGAGTTCGAGGTCTATTTCATCAATCCGGCCGGTGACTATGCGACCTGGCGGACCACCCGCCAGTCGTCCGGCTACGACGTCCGCAGCTTCGAGGTGCGGGTGCGCCCGGTACGCCGCATCGAGGGCTTCCGCCCCGGCATGAGCGTGCTGTTCGCATGGCCCCAGCACTGAGCCCGGACCGCAACGGCTTCGCTGCTTCGTGGCGGCGCGAGCTGCAGTCGCTGCGCGGCAACCGTGCCGACCTGCTGCTGGTCACCGTGCTGCCCCTGCTGATGCTGGCGGTGATGGCGTGGATGTTCTCGCCGTCGGTGATGCGCGACATCCCCATTGCCGTGGTCGACCTCGACCACAGCAGTGACAGCCGCCTGCTGCTGCGCATGCTCGATGCCAGCCCCGGCGTACGCATCGCCAGCCAGCCGGCGGACCTGGAGGACGCGCGTTCGCAGCTGCGCAGGCTGGACGTGTTTGCCATCGTACTGGTGCCGCGCGATGTCACTCGGCAAGCGCTGCGTGGACGCCAGGGCACGGTGTTCGCCTATTACAACGCCACCTACATGACCACCGGCCAATCTGCGTCGCGCGATATCGGCGACGCAGTCTCGGCCTGGAACGCACGCCTGCTGCGCGAACGCATCGGCCTGCAGGTCGGCCCCGGCAAGCTGCGTGCGGCACCGATCGCGGTGCAATCGGACATCCTGTACAACCCTGCGCGCAGCTACGAGTTGTTCCTGCTGCCGCTGATCTTCCCAGCCGTGCTGTCGCTGGTACTGGCACTTGCGGTGGCCGGCAGCCTCGGCCGCGAGATCCGCGACGGCACCCTGCCCGCCTGGCTGGATCGAACGCCGTGGTCGGTGATTGCGGGCAAGGTCACGCCGTACATCCTGTTGTTTTCGCTGTATGGCGCGCTCGGCATCGGTTACCTGGCCTGGCTGCGCGGCGATGGTGTGGCCGGCAGCGCGCTCCTGTTGCTGCTCGCACAGCCACTGTTCTACCTGGCCACGGCCGCCTACGCATTGTTCTTCGTCGGCGTCACCCGCGACATGGGTACCGCGCTGTCCGCGGTCGGCCTCAGCATCGGCACCGCACTGGCGTTCTCCAGCGCTACCTTCCCGGTGCTGGATGGCCCCCTGTTCACCCGCATCTGGCATCAGCTGCTGCCACTCAGCGCCTACATCAAGCTGCAGACCCAGCAGCAGTTCATCGGTTCGCCGCTGCAGGTTTCGGTGTGGCCGTTGGCCACATTGCTGCTGATGGCGGTGGTGGCAGGAGGCATTGGCGGCCTGCGCCTGATCGCCTTTGCGCGCACGCCGGAAGCCTCGCAGCCTGCGGGAGCCGACGCATGAGCGCACTGTGGCGCAGCCTGCGGCAGACCCTGATGGCGGTGCTGTGCGACCGCTACGCGATCGTTGTGATGGTCGGCGCGGTGATCCTGTATTCGTTCTTCTACCCGGCCGCGTACCGTCACCAGGTGGCCGGCAACCTGCCGGTGCTGGTGGTGGACGAAGACCACAGCGCGACCAGCCGCGAGCTGCTGCGCAAGCTCGATGCACTCCGCGTTGCACGCGTGGTCGGGCAACCGGCGGACATCGACAGTGCGCGTCAGCAGCTGGAAGCCGGCCATGCCGAAGGCATCGTGCTGATCCCGGCCAACCTGGAGCGCGACATCCTGCGCGGCCACCCGGCCAAGCTGGTGCTGCTCGGCAACGGCGCCTACCTGGGCCGTGCCAGCTGGGTGCTGGGCAGCGTGGCCGACGCACTGGGCGCGTTCGGGCGTGACGCCGTGGTCGGCCAGGCCGCCTTCATGGGCGCGCCACAGGCGCCGCCGGTCACCCTGGTGCAGCGCCCGCTGTACAACACCCAGGAAGGCTATGGCAGCGCCATCGTGCCCGGCGTGGCCGAGCTGATCGTGCACCAGACCCTGCTGATGGGCATCGGCGTGCTGCTCGGTGGTCGTCGTCTTGCACTCGGCCGGCGCCTGCGCTTCGACCTGCCGACCCTGGCCGGCATGGCGATGGGCTTCGGCCTGATCGGCCTGTTCGGCCTGTTCTGGTACGCCGGGTTCACCGCCTGGGTGCAGGACTATCCGCGCGGCGGGAACCCACTGGGCCAGCTGCTGGGCGGCACCCTGTTCATCGCCGCTACAGTGGTTTTCGGCCTGTTCGTCGGCAGCTTCTTCCGCACCCGCGAACGCGCCTTCCAGTACATCATCGCCACCTCGATCCCGCTGTTCTTCCTGGCCAACCTGTCGTGGCCGGCAGTGATGACGCCGCAACCGCTGGTCTGGCTGGCGCAGCTGCTGCCTACCACCTCCGGCATCAACCTGATGGTGCGCCTGAACCAGATGGACGCCAGCCTGGCCGACGTCAGCCACGAACTGATCACCCTCACCGTCCTGCTGCTGCTCTACGGCAGCCTCGCCACCTGGCGCCTCCTCGCAAAAAAGGGGACGGAGGGGATTAAGTCGTAAACGGCCGGTTTGGGGGATTGCGACTTAATTCCCTCCGTCCCCTTTTTCCTGCAACGAAGAACGCCGGCGTGGGGCCGGCGTTCGGGTACTGCGGTGTGGAAGGGGAAACGGGGGCCTTCGGCGATCGATCAGCGATAGACGCGTTCGCAGCGACGTTCAACCACGCGGTCACCGTTCTTCTGCTGCTGGTTGCCTTGGATCTGGCGGCCGGCCGCACCACCGGCCACGGCGCCGGCCACGGTTGCAAGCTTCTTGCCGTTACCGCCGCCCACCTGGTTGCCCAGCAGGCCGCCGATCACTGCGCCGGTAGCGGTACCCGTGATGCGGTTCGGATCGCGCGAGTTGCGCTGCACTTCCACGTTCTTGCAGACCACGCGACTGCCGTCATTGAACTTGCGTCCCTCATCGCGCGGCCCATACGTCTGCGCACCGGCCACCGACGAAGCCGCCAGCAGCGTGCCCAGCACAAGCAATCGGGTCGAGGTCTTCATGGCCATCTCCTGAGTTCCGGTATGGCGCAAGTGTCCACCTGCGGTTGGCAACCGGAAGTGAAATGCGCGTGTCCGCCGCCTCATCGGCCATCGCGCGTTCAGGAAGAGAATCCGCGCCCATCACGATCAGCCATCGTGATGGGCGCCGTCTCCCTACCGGCGTGCTGCCTTGCTAGAACTCTTCCCAGCCACCCGCATTGGCAGCCAACGTCGGCTCGATGCGCGGTGACAGCACCGCCGGGCGTCTCACCGGCGTGACCGAGGCCGCTACCGCCGCAAGCGCGCGCGGGACCGATACGGCTGCCGCGGCTGCACCGGTGCGGAACACCGACACCGCTTCGGCCAGCAGGTTGGCCTGCTCCTCCATGGAGCGTGCCGCCGCGCTGGCTTCTTCCACCAGCGCCGCATTCTGCTGCGTGGTCTCGTCCATCTGCACCACCGCCTGGTTCACCTGTTCGATACCCGAGCTCTGCTCCTGCGAGGCGGCAGAGATATCCGCCATGATGTCGGTCACGCGCTGCACCGAGGCCACGATCTCGCCCATCGTGGTGCCGGCCTGACGAACCAGCGCCGATCCATCGGCGACCTTGCCGACCGAATCCTCGATCAGGCCCTTGATCTCCTTGGCCGCACCGGCCGAGCGCTGCGCCAGCGTGCGCACCTCACTGGCCACCACCGCAAAGCCCCTGCCCTGCTCGCCGGCACGAGCAGCTTCCACCGCCGCGTTCAAGGCCAGGATGTTGGTCTGGAACGCGATGCCGTCGATGACGCTGATGATCTCGGCGATCTTCTTCGACGAGGCTTCGATGGCCGACATGGTGGTGACCACCTGGCCGACCACCTCGCCGCCCTGTGAGGCGACGCCATGCGCACCGATGGCAAGCTGGTTGGCCTGGCGTGCGTGCTCGGCGTTCTGTTTCACGGTGGAGGTCAGTTCCTCCATCGACGCAGCCGTCTCTTCCAGGTTCGCCGCCTGCTGCTCGGTGCGCCGCGACAGATCGGTGTTGCCCGAAGCGATCTCGCCTGCCGCCAGGTTGATGCTGGACGCGCTGGACTGGATACGGCCGACAATCTGCTTGAGCTGATCGACGGTGGCGTTGCAGTCATCACGCATGCGGGCGAACACGCCGTGGAAGTCGCCCTGCATGCGTACAGTGAGGTCACCGCGCGAGATCGCCTGCAGCAGGGTCGACACCTGCACCAGGTTCTCGTCGGTGGTCTGCATCAGGCGATTGAGCCCGGCCACCATGTCGCGGAAATCATAGGCGAAGCGATCTTCATCGCCGCGCAGGCTGAAGTCGCCGGCGGCTGCGGCCGTCGCCAGGCGGCGGATCTCACCGTTGATCGCCGACAGGCTGGTCTTGGTTTCGTCCATGGCCTGGGTGATTGCGGCCTTCTCGCCCGGCAACGGATCCATGTCCACTGACAGATCACCGCGGGCGT
The DNA here is from genome assembly GCF_059369595.1 of Stenotrophomonas sp. YJH_SMC_25. NCBI lineage: Bacteria > Pseudomonadati > Pseudomonadota > Gammaproteobacteria > Lysobacterales > Lysobacteraceae > Stenotrophomonas > Stenotrophomonas sp. YJH_SMC_25. Next base: position 313,480 of record NZ_JCAFSV010000005.1, read on the forward strand.
AATGCTTCATTACTTCGATCAGCCGGTTCTGCACCTGCACATGCGAGCCGACCAGCGCATTGGTCTCGTGCACCATGCGCCCGTAGTCGCCAGGAAAAGCACTCTCGTCCATGCGATAGCTGAGGCTGCCCGCGTCGTGCTGGCGGGCCAGCTCGCCCTGCGCCGCCATCACCGACTGCAACTGCGCCTGCATGCGCTGCATCGACCTGAGCAGCTGCGTCACCTCATCGTTGCCGGACGCGTCGATGCTGTTGTCCAGCCGCCCGTTGGCGATGCCGTCGGCCAGCTTCACCGCACCTTCCAGCGGGCGGGTCAGGCTGCGGGTGATGGCCCACGCGGCCAGCGAGCCCAGTAGCAGGCTCAACGCGCCGAACACGATCGACAACGTGCCGGTCCAGGATTCGGTTGAACGGTATTCCTCGCGACTGCGCTCGGTCAGTGTCTCCTGATGCCGCAGCAGGGTCGAGATCGCCTCATTCCATGCGGTGGCCAAGCCGTGCTCGGCGAGCAGTTCCTTGGCCGCGCCGTCGAAATCACCGGCCTTCATGCGCTCGTGCAGATGCTGGGTGGAGGCGTCGGTGGCCTTGCGTGCCGCGTCGATTTTCGCCACCAGGGCATCACCAGTGGCGTCGCGTGGAATCTTGATGTACTTGGCCCAGATACCGTCGTAGGTCTGCGACAGCTCCTGCGCCTTCTGATAATCCTTGTCGAAATCCTCACCGCGCTTGATCACCATCAGCCGGCGATGCATCAGCACCGCGTTGTTGGTATCCAGCATGTCGTTCAACAGCCGCATCTTCACCATGTTGACGTCCACCACTTTCTCGAACTGGGCGGACTTCAGGTGGTTTCCGTACAGCACGAGGCCAACGATGGCCACGATGAACAGCAGCAGCAAACCGAACCCGGCACCCAGCCGGGATCCCACTCGAAGGTTGCGTAAGGCGAGCATCTCAATTCCCTTGATCATGGCCGTATGATCGATGGCGGCGCAGGCAGGGGAAACTTTATGGGTCGATATTATTATATCGATCTAAAACTCTGGAACTGTGCAGACAGGTGTGAAATCAGAAAACCCACGAACGCGTTATATCCATAAGGTATATCGCCATGTGTACCGAGAATGGGATCAGGCCCGGGCCTGCCGCCCCGGCATCCAGCATTACGGAGCAGCAGGCCCCGGGAAGACCAGATCCTTCCCGAGCCTTGCCGCATAGATGCTCTCGAACTGGAAGGAGAGCACAAACCGGAACTCGCACGCCGCAGCGTAACGATTGATGAAGTGGCAGATTTCCTCCCAGGCACTTTCAAACCCGCTCGCGCGGAAATGAAACGAGCCGAGCAGGCCGACCTGCCACTTGGCTTCAATCCCTTCCGCAACGACAGCTTCCGGCGGGTCGACGATGCTGAATCCGAAGCCGGTGTAGGATGCTGGAAGATATCCACGCAGGCCGTCGGCACCGTCGGAGTACGGCCTGGATCGAGTCCAGAGCGCGCAGCACGAAACCCAGATCGGCACCGGCTTCGACTCAAGCAAGCTTCATCAAAGCTCGGTGTCGTTACAAGCCCTGACCCATTCGTCAGGATCATCGGGCGCCACCGACATGAATCGGACTACTACGTCCACTGTTCACGGCCATCTGCGCCGATCCAAACCAGACCCGCCGGAGCATCGGTCAAGAACCAGAGGCCGAATCCATCGATATCATCTTCACCAGGATTTTCGGGCCAAGCGTTTGAGATTAGCGTCAGCTGCTCCCTCCAGTCGCCTTGCAAGAACACCCCGTCCGTTGCAAGCCTCACTTTCCCTTCCCTCAACAAACGACCCATCAACTCGAAGAACGCGTCTTTTCTTTCGGAGATCCCAACACCTCCCATTTCCATCGTCATGTGCTGCCAGACGGCACCCATTGATAACCCAAACGAAGAAGTCACCACTGCACAATGAATCCCGTCTTTCATTTGAACTTCACCTCTACTCGCTTTCCATTATTTATGGATTTATCCTGCACATCAATTGTCCAACTAGCACCAGTCTTCTGCGCGCTCGTTGAAAAATCTCTAAGAGTTATCTTTGCACCAGAGCTCGTGGTTGCCGTATAAAGAAGACCCTTTCCAAGTACGACCTTCGCGACAGGCATGCGATCAGTTCCAGTCAGCTGTCTGAAATACAGCATGACATCGGATGTGCTTGCACCAATATAAACCGGAGCACCCGTACTGACTTGAGCATCGGCCTTCAAGACCTTTGAACCAAGATTAAGCTGAAAATCCTTAGGATCCAATGACTTGCTATTGTATTGGTGTGCGAGGTCATCAATTCGCTTTTGCGAGTACGCCTGAAGAACGGATTCAGGTTGTTTGAGAGACAAATCGGGCAGTTCCCGGCTTGGGCGCCCAGCCATCCATCTGCCCGCCCGCACCACCACTCGGAGCTGGCCGTATAGTCCATGTGGTTCTGCAGGTCGGTGAATGTCAGCGAGCCCGCAGTCAGTTCACTGTTGCCCGCATGGGTGCTGGCAATCGCCCCGCCCACCAGATTCACGTGACCGGCATCCACGTGATAGCCAC